>JBBDTC010000029.1:7181-12040 GCA_040904625.1 Gammaproteobacteria bacterium | reverse complement strand
AGCTTCGCCAGTGACAACGCCTCAGGCGTTCATCCGCGGATACTCGCCGCGATCGCCGCCGCCAATGAGGGCCATGTGCTCGCCTATGGCGCCGATCCCTATACCGCACGCGCCAGCGCGGCGCTGTGCGCAGCCTTCGAAGCCGATGCCGAAGTCCTGTTCTGCTTCGGCGGCACCGGCGCCAACATCATCGCACTCGGTAGCGTCACCCGCCCGCATCAATCGGTGTTGTGTGCCGACGCCGCACATATCTGGAACGATGAGTGCGCAGCACCGGAGCGATTTATCGGCGGCAAGTTGATTCCCGTCGCAAGTCGCTACGGCAAACTCGATCCGGCCGGCTTGAGCGGCCACCTGGTGGCCCGCCGTGGTGTGCATCATGCCCAGCCGCGGGTGCTCAGCATCACGCAACCGACCGAATGGGGCACGCTCTACACGGTCGAGGAAATCCGCGCACTGTCGGCCTGCGCACACCAGCACGGTCTGGTGCTGCATGTCGACGGCGCGCGATTCGCCAATGCCGCCGCGGCACTCGATGTCTCCCTGGCCGAACTGGGCCCGGGTTGCGGGGTCGACGTGCTCTCGTTCGGTGGCACCAAGAATGGCCTGCTCGGTGCCGAAGCGGTGATCTTCTTCGACCGCGCCTTGGCGAGCGAAGCCGCCTATGCCCGCAAACAGGCAACGCAGCTGGCCTCGAAGATGCGTTTTCTCGCCGCCCAGTTCCTGGCCTATCTCGAAGATGAACTATGGCGCGAGCTCGCTGGCCATGCCAATGCGATGGCGGCGCGGCTGGCCGGCGCACTCGAGGCTGTCGACGGGGTCGAGTTCGTCTGTCCGGTCGAATGCAATCTGCTGTTTCCGCGCCTGCCACGCACCGTTCTCGCGCGTTTGCACGAACAGTACGAATTCCACACCTGGGACGAAGACCGGTCGATCGCGCGCTGGCTGACATCGTTCGACACCACGGCCGCGGACATCGACGATTTCGCGCGCGCTGTAAAAGCCGCCCTGAATACGTGCTCGTAAATGTACTCCAGGTGGTGGAGGCGGACCGCAAGCCGGTATCGTGATCGATATTTTCCAGCAAGTATTCGGCATATAGCCTTCGGCGTCGACCGTACTGCCGTCAAAAAAACCGGCATCGTCTTTGGTGGAAGCGAATTCGCGCTTGTTCGAGACCGTGTCCGCAGCGATGTCGTAATCGTAGGCCCACGTGACTTGCTGAAAGATGTCGGCGAATTTAATGATTCTGTCGTGCTCCAGCGCAAGTCCGCGACAACGCTGTCGCCGGCCCGTCGCGATGCTACAATCCAGCAGCCGCCGAGCTTGCCAGTGCTAACCGCACGGCGCCACCGACAGGGGAGCAAACATGTATCCGGCCCGGATCGAGGAATACTTGCGACCGCGTACCGCGGCCGACGCACTCGCGGCGATTGCCCGCTACGATGAAGGTGATGCGCTGTTCATCGCCGGTGGCCAGAGCGCCATGCAGGCCATCAAGTCGCGGATGCTGCGGCCGCAGTGCATTGTCGATCTGCAGGACGTCGAGGAACTCAAGGGCATCCGCAGCGAGCGCTCGTCCCTGACCATCGGTGCGATGACCCGTTACGTGGAAATCGCCGCCGACAGCCGGCTCGACGGTGCCTATGCCGCACTGCGTGACGCCGCGGCGCATGTCGGCGATCGCCAGGTGCGCAACCGCGGCACCATCGGCGGCAGCGTGTGTTGGAATTACGTCGCCTCGTGCATGCCGGCCGTGGTCCTGGGGCTGGCCGGAGAGATGCAGCTGCTGGCGGCGGACGGCAGCACGCGCAGCGTGGCCGCCGATGATTTCTTTCTCGGCCCGCTCGAGACCGCACGCCGCGACGATGAAATCCTGCTCGCCGTCAGCTGGCCGGCGGCGCCCGCCGGCAGCGGCAGTGGCTATAAAAAATGGGGTCTGGTACGCGACGCACTGCCGGTCATCGGCGTGTGCGTCAACGTCACTGTGGGCAAAGACGGCAGCTGCGCCGCGGCCCGCATCGGCATCGCGGGCTTGTCCGGCGGCTGTCAGCGCGGTACCGCGGGGGAAGCACTGCTGGCCGGCTCGAGCGGCGACGCCGCGGCGATCGCCGCGGCCATGGAGGCCATCGCCACCGAGGTCGAAACACATGCCGACATGTCGGCTGACGCCGACTATCGTCGCCAGCTCATCCGCACCATCGGCAGCGAAGTCGCGGCCACCGCATTCGCGCGCGCTCGTGCAACCTGAGCGGCACCTGGCAATTCATTCGCAGGGGGAGTATTCGACGTGAAAACGATTACCGTCACCGTCAACGGCACCGCGTACGAGGAAACCGTCCCCGAACGGATGCTGCTGGTCGATTTCCTGCGCGACCAGCTCGCGCTGACCGGCACCCATGTCGGCTGTACCTTCGAAGGTGTGTGCGGCGCCTGCACCGTGCACCTCGACGGCGAAGCCGTGAAGAGCTGCCTGCTGCTGGCCGTCCAGGCCGACGGGCACGCCGTGACGACGGTCGAAGGGCTCGCGCAGGACAAGGTGCTGAGCCCTTTGCAGCAGGCCTTTGCTACGCACCACGGTCTGCAGTGCGGCTATTGCACGCCAGGCATACTGATGAACATGACCGATTTCCTGACGCGTAATCCCGCGCCCAGTGAAGCCGAGATTCGCGAAGGTCTGATCGGCAATCTGTGCCGCTGCACCGGCTACGTCCACATCGTCCGCGCGGTACAAGCAGCCGCCGAGACCCTGCGCGCGAGCACTGCGGAGGTAAGCTCATGAGCGGCGCCGCCCCGACCGAGTGGATGGGCGCGCGGCTCGAGCGCAAAGAGGATCTCCGCCTCGTCACCGGGCACGGGAAATACGTCGCCGACATCGTCCTGCCGGGCACACTTCATGCCGTGTTCGTGCGCAGCGAGTACGCCCACGCCCGCATCAGCGGTATCGATACCAGCGAGGCCCTGGCCATGCCGGGTGTCGTCGCCGTGTACACCGGGGCCGATATCAAGAACGACATCAAGCCGATGCCGCAGGCCGTGGTCAAACCGAACCTGCCCGCTCGCTATCCGACTTTCTGGCCACTCGCCATCGACAAGGTCAAGTTCCATGGTGAACCCGTGGCGCTGGTTATCGCACGGGACAAGTACACTGCCGAGGACGCCGCCGAGTGTGTTTACGTCGACTATGAGGAACTGACGCCGATACTCGATCCCGAACGTGCGCTCGAAGCCGACTCCGCGCTCGTCCACGAGGAGGACGGCAGCAACGAAATCTTCGCCATGACACTGACCGGCGGCGAGACGGAGCAGACTCAGCAAGAGAATGCGGAGGCGGTCGAGAAGATTTTCCAGAGCGCCGATGTGGTGGTAAAAGAGCGTTTTCGCGTCCATCGCACCGGCATTACGCCGATGGAGCCGCGCGGCGTCCTGTGCGACTGGAACGAATCCGATGGGCTCACCGCGTGGATCACGACCCAGCGCCCGCATATCGATCGTCTCGCGCTCAGCGATATCCTCGATATTCCGGCGCAGCAGGTGCGCGTCATCGCGCCACGCGACCAGGGTGGCGGATTTGGTGTGAAGGCGCCCTTCTACCGTGAGAATGTCATCATTGCCTACGCTGCCCGCGCCCTCGGCCGCCCGGTGCGCTGGATCGAGTCGCGTTATGAAAGCCTGATGAACGTCGGCCAGGAACGGGACCAGATCAATTACATGGAGATTGCCGCGCGCAAGGACGGCAAGCTGCTCGCGGTGCGCAATCGGGGTGTCGCCGACAACGGCGTCGGCACGACCGGGGTTTACTGGGGCTTCGTGATGCCCTTCCTCGGCGCCGTCGAA
Source organism: Gammaproteobacteria bacterium (assembly GCA_040904625.1). Taxonomy (GTDB): domain Bacteria; phylum Pseudomonadota; class Gammaproteobacteria; genus JACKNG01. Next base: position 8,203 of record JBBDTC010000029.1, on the reverse strand, counting down.
TTACCCAACGCCTATACCTGGGAGCGCGGCGATGTCAGCGTCGCCGTGGTGACCACCAACAAGGCTTCCCTGACGCCATCGCGTGCCTTCGGCCATTTTCCCACCCGCTTCGCGCTTGAGCGCGCCATCGATATGGTCGCCCATCGCCTCGACCTCGAGCCGAGCGACGTGCGCCGCATGAATCTCGTACCCACCCTGCCCTACACCTCGGTGACGAACGAGTATTACGACAGCGGTGATTTCGTCAAAGTCTGGGACAACCTCATGCAGCAGGTCGACCTGCCGGCCTTCCGCGCCGAGCAGGCCGCGGCGCTGGCCGAAGGCCGCTATCTGGGCATCGGTTTTGCCTGCGGCGTGGAACTGTCGGGCGTCGCTTCTGAACTGCTCGTGCCGATGGAAAATCAGCCCGGCTATGGCGCAGCAACGGTGCGCCTCGACCCGCGCGGCAAAGTCATGGTGTTCGGTGGCGACGCACCGGGCGGCCAGGGCCACGAGACGACCACCGCCCAGGTCGTCGCCGCCCAGCTCGGCATCGATCCAAAGGACGTTATCGTCACCACCGGCGACACCGGCACGACGCCGTTCGGTGCCGGCTCGATCGGCGCCCGCGCCGGATCCTATTTCGTCAGTGCAGTAGCCAAGGCCTGTGCCGAACTCAAGGACAAGATCACACGGATCCTGGCCCACGACCTGCAGATCGAGGCCAGTGTGCAGCACTTCGAATTCAAGGGCGGAGAGATCGTCTACCTCGGCGATCGGGACTTGCGCAAGCCCTTCACCGAAGTCGTCGAGCGCATCATCATGTTCCCGATCAACCTGCCCGAGGGTGAGGTCGGCGGACTCGACGCTACCGCCTTCTTCGAGGCCGCCAAACCCATGATCTGTTTCAATGCCGATTGCTGCATCGTCGAAGTGGATATCGACTCGGGAGCATTCAGCATCAAGCGTTGGGTGACGTCGGAGGATGTCGGCAATGTCATCAACGCCAATATCGTCGATGGCCAGATGCATGGAGCCATCGT
>JBBDTC010000029.1:0-7081 GCA_040904625.1 Gammaproteobacteria bacterium | reverse complement strand
CCCTTCGGCATCGAGATCACGGAGTTGCCGCTGCGCCCGAATACGGTCTGGCACGCGCTCCGCACGGCGCGCGCCTGAGTCATGGCCCCACCACGCAAAGTCATTATCACCTGCGCGGTGACCGGCGCCATTCACACACCTTCGATGTCGTCGGCGCTGCCGGTCACGCCGGCCGAAATCGCGACCGCCGCGATCGAGGCCGCCGAAGCGGGCGCCGCCATCCTCCATCTGCACGCTCGCGAACCGGAAACCGGTCGCCCGAGCCAGGATCCCGATCTGTTCCGGCAGTTCCTGCCCGAGATCCGCTCGCGCACCAATGCGGTGATCAACCTCACCACGGGCGGCAGCCCCTACATGACGGTCGAAGAGCGCATGCGCCCGGCCGCGGAGATCGCTCCCGAGGTCGCTTCACTCAATATGGGTTCGATGAATTTCGGCCTGTTTCCGATGCTGCGGCGATTCAAGAATTTCAAGCACGACTGGGAGGTCGAGCACCTCGAGGCCAGCCGCAATCTGGTGTTCAAGAATACCTATCAGGATATCGAAACCATTCTCGATATCGGCTATGCGAGCGGTATTCGTTTCGAATTCGAATGCTATGACACGGCCCACCTTTACAATCTCGCCCACTATCTCGACGAAGGCAGAGTCAAACCGCCGCTGTTCGTGCAGACGGTGTTCGGCATCATGGGCGGCATCGGCGCCCACCCCGAAGACGTGCTGCACATGAAACGTACCGCCGACCGCTTGTTCGGCGCCGAATATGTGTGGTCGGTACTCGGTGCGGGACGACATCAGATCGCGGTCGCCGCGCAGGCTGCCGCCATGGGAGGCAATATTCGGGTCGGGCTCGAGGATTCCTTGTGGGCCGGCCCCGGGCAACTCGCCTCGAGTTCGGCCGCTCAGGTCGTACTCGCTCGCGAAATTCTCCAGGGGCTCTCGCTCGAAGTCGCCACGCCGGACGAGGCCCGCGCCATACTGTCGCTCAAAGGCGCTGACACCCTGACTCTATGACCCAGCCGGCAACCGCCGGCATGTCCCGATAAAGCTTATGGAACTCAACGATCAGATCCACATCAATGCGCCGCGGCCGCGCGTTTTCGCGGCACTCAACGATGTCGACGTACTCCGCCAGGCCATTCCGGGCTGCGAATCCATCGAGGCGATCTCGCCGACCGAGTTTTCCGCCACCGTCAGCGCCAAGATTGGCCCACTCAAGGCACGCTTCAACGGCCAGGTCGCGCTGGCCGATATCGTCGAGAACGAATCCTACACGCTCTCGGGCGAAGGCCGCGGCGGGCCGGCCGGACACGCCAAGGTCCGCTCCAGAGTACTTCTGGAAGACGCCGGCGACGGCACGCTGCTCCACTACGATGTCAAAGCCGACATCGGCGGTAAGCTCGCCCAGCTTGGCGGTGCACTGGTGCAGAAAACTGCCGAGAAGCTCGCCGGCGAATTCTTTCAGAAGTTCGAGGAAATCGTCAGCGCTGATGCGGACAGCACTGCCGGGCGTACCCCCCCGACACCTTCGTCACCACGTGAGACCGCTGCCAACGGCAGCTGGCTATGGCTTGCCGCCGGCGTCGGTGCCCTTATCGTCATCGCCTGGTTGATGCTGTAAGGAGCCTACGCAGCGCCTCGACGCGTTTGCGGTTGGCGCCGAGATCGGAATGCCCGACCCGCGAGGCCGAGCGCACCTGCAGGTACTCGCCGTCGCGACGCAATTCCAAATCGTCGGTGAAACGGAAAATGCGACTGGTGAAAGTCGCGTGCAGGTAGTCACCCTCGACGATGATCCCGCCGCCCCCCACCGCACGTACTGCGTCAGCGACCTCGGTCCAGTCGACTGCGCCGGCCGCCAGTGGCACGACCGCATGTTCCTCATCGCCACCGGCTTCGCTGCATACGCAATTCGGTGCAGGTGCGCACGACGCGAGACGACCATCGGGCTGCAGGCCGGGAGCGCCGTACCCGCCCGCCTGTGACCACCAACCGAGCAGTGCGAACGCGCCAAGGCCAATGACCACGACGAGAAGGACGATGGACAGGCTGGCTAACACCGGGCGCTTCATCACATCGCCGACGGTACATTGCCGACGGTTGGCCTCACCAGCGCTCGGTGAGGATCAGCAGGCCGGGGATCCAGCAGGTCGACACCCCCACGGCGATGGTCACATAAGGCAGCAACCTGCCGAAATCGCGTTGTGGCACGTTGGCCTGGTAGAACATGTACCAGAGCACGCCCCAGATCAGCCAGAACGTTCCGAAACGGTAGTCGCCACTCTGGAAGGTGACGATGGACAGCGGCACGGTCGTGATCGCGACAAAAAAACAGAACCAGCCGAAGCCCCGCATGTCGAGTTCGAACCACATGCTCACAGCCACGTAAAGATAGGTGAACGTAAACAGGAAGAAGCTCGCAACACCGAAAAAGTCGGCCGGTGTCTGCGCCCTGACCAGCTGTAACAGGCTCGCGACCAGCGCCAGTGAACCGACCATGAAATTCATGACCGCCATCGAACGGCCATCGACGCGACCCAATCCCCCCATCCCGTTGACGAGCAGGACCGCACCGACAAACAGCAACATGACCCCGACCATGCATGACCTCCCCAGGCTATGCCTCGACTGTGACTCGACCCATCCTCTTCGACACGGCCGCCTGCCGCCACGCTAGCACGGACGCGACCCGGCGCCTACCACGACAAGCCCGCTGTCAGTCAGCAACCAGTCGATAGCGCGTCCCGACCACGCTCGGCGCATACCGTCCGGGCGCGAAGCTGCCAGCCAGCGCGGCCTTGGCCCGCCAGCCGGTGCAGTGGCCGGGGGCGACGATGCGCGGTTCGATCAGCGTCTCGAGGTCGCGGACCGTAGCGTCGATGCGGGTTTCCATCGCCTTGCCGGCCAGGTGATAACCGCCCAGCACGAGATCGATTGGCTGGCCCCGGAAAACCTCACGCGCGGCCAGGCAGGCATTGACGATACCGGCATGCGAACAGGCCGAGAGCACCGTCACGCCGCGTCCACGAACCCGCACCGCGAGGAAGCGCTCGTCCATGATCAACGGGTCTTCCACTGCGGCATCGCCGTGAAAGCTGTGATGGCCGACCAGGCCGGTCTCGTATTTCGTCCGGCGCGGAATCGCCCCGCTGCCGTAGAAGTAGCCGTCAGCGATGGCGTGTGCATCGGCCTCCCGCAGGACCTCACCCCCAGCGGCGCCGAGTGCCGCGAATGAAGGCTCTTCCGGCAGCATAACCATCGCACCATTAGGCATCAGCACGCCGCGTTGATCGGGCCGGTCGGGATGAACATCGATGCGCAGCGGGGTGTCGAGGCCGGCCGCGCGCCGCGCGGCGGCAATTGCAGCAATGACTTCGGGGAAGCCGCCACTGTGATCCCAATGCCAATGCGACAGGAAGACGAGCTCGATAGTCGACAGGTCGAGATCGAGCCGGCGTGCATTGGCCAACCACACGTCGGCATAGGGCCCGACGTCGAACAATATGGAGCGCGCGCGTCCCCCATGATGCCCGGTCACCAGTACCGAGTAACCATGACAAGCGCAGCACAGGTGATCGAAAACCGTTGTGCAGGCATGGCCGTCGTAGTGCCGACTGGGCGACAGACGGGCAAGGTGGTGGGCCACTTCCGGTATTTGCGGGATGCCCTCGTCGACACTCGACAGCGTATCGGTCTCGTTGTCGACGACGACCAGCAACTCCAGGCTGTCGAGTTCCATGGTGCTCACGGCAAGATCGGTATCCATCATTGGTCATTCTCCTCGAGTGGGCATTTCCAGCTGCTCTATCCGGCGCCGATGGTGTGCAAGTAGCGCCAGCGCCGGCAACGCGATGACGAATGTCAGGGCAAAAAACACAGGCCAGCCCACAGCCTCGACGAGATGGCCGGCAGGCGGGCCGGCAACGACCCGGCCGAGGCTCGCCACCGCCGTGAACAAAGCGAACTGTGTCGCCGTGTAACGATGGTCACACAATGCCATCAGCAAGGCGACGAACGCCGCCGTACCCATGCCGCCGGAGAGGTTCTCGCAGCCGATCACCGCAATCATGGCGAGATAGGAAGGTCCGCTCAAGGCCAGGAGACAGAACCCAAGATTGGTCACGGCCTGTAACCAGGCGAACAGGACCAATGCGCGGTAGAGCCCGAGACGGTACATGAGAACGCCGCCGTACAGCGCTCCGACGATGGTCGCCACCAGACCCAGCCCTTTGGAAATGGCGCCCACATCGGTGAGAGAGAAACCGAGTTCACGCAACAGGAACGTCATGGTCAGACGTCCGGCGAAGGCGTCACCGAGCTTGTAGAAGAAAATCAACAAGAGCACGCCGAGCGCGGCCTCGCGATTGAAGAAATTGCGCCATGGTCCGACCACCGCATCGGCCAGGCTGCGCGGCGCTACGTTAGTCGACGGCACGTCCGGTCCGGCGAGATTGGCCAACACACCGAACATCACGGCGCCCGCCATGACCAGATAGGTATGGGCGAAACCGAGCTGATCGGCGAGCAGCAGCGCGCCGGCACCGGAGACGAGCATGGCGATGCGGTATCCCGTGGTACTGACCGCGGCCCCGAAACCGCGTTCGCGCTCGGTCAGAACCTCCGCTCTATAGGCGTCGATGGCGATGTCCTGGGTGGCCGAGCACAGCGCGATCAGAAACGCCGCAAGACCGAGAACGGGCACTGCGCCGACGGCCAGATCGCCCAAGCCGACGAGAGCGAGCAGCGCCGCGAGAGCCAGTTGACTGAACGCAATCCAGTCGCGCCGCCGGCCAAGCCATCGGGTCTGGAAACGATCGAGCAGCGGCGCCCACAGGAACTTGAAAACATAGGGCAGACCGACCAATGAGAACCAGCCGATGGCGCGAACGTCGACGCCGGCCTCGGTCAGCCACGCCTGCATGGTACTGTCGCTCAAGGCCAGCGGCAGGCCTGAGGCGAAGCCGAGCACGGCGACCGTGGCGATGCGACGATTGAACAGAGCTGGCGACATGGCACTGAAGTCGGGAATTGGCAGGCGGCGAGGCGGCAACATTGCTGTGTCGCTTGCAGCATTGTATACGTAGGCCATAGGGACTGCGGGGATCGGACGGCACTCGAGTGGCAATTGAAATCGAACGTAAGTTTCTGCTCAGCAGCGACGCCTGGCGTGCCGCCGTCGTTCGCTCGGTGCCGATGAGTCAGGGCTATCTGGCCGCCGATCCGCAATGCTCGGTACGGGTGCGCCGACAAGGCGAAGAAGCCTTTCTCAATATCAAGAGTGCAACGCTCGGCGTCGAGCGACTCGAGTTCGATTACCCGATTCCGGTGGCCGATGCCGAGACACTGCTGCAGCAGTTGTGCGGCGGACGGACCGTCATCAAGACGCGCCATTACGTTCCCGCCGGCCACCATACCTGGGAGATAGATGAGTTCGAGGGCGCCAATCGCGGCCTCGTCGTTGCCGAGATCGAGCTTACATATACCGACGAGACCTTCGAACGCCCCGCCTGGCTCGGGCGCGAGGTCTCCGACGAACGACGCTATTACAACGTCTGCCTGCTCGAAAACCCATACTCGGAGTGGGATTAAAGAGCTTGTTCGCGGCTTAGGGCCCGCCGCAGAATAACTGGGCGATTGGGGGCGTTGAGGCGCCCGGCTGGCAAGGCGCAAGGAGGGCGAATAGTGGTTCTATTCAACGGACGAGCAACGCCGCCAGACGGGATGGATCGGCGTTCCAAATAGCTGAGTTATTCTGGCACGGGCCCTTAGCCCCGGTGCAGTCACCGCTTTTTCCGCGGAAGGATCAGGGAATCGGCGCTCGGATCGCATGGTACAATCGAATTTCTCATGATGCTCGAGGTCCATTCAGATACATGAGCGCCGTACAGACCTTTCCACCGCAATTAATCGACCGTTTCGGTCGGGTGGTTTCCTATGTCCGAATCTCGGTCACCGACCGCTGCGATTTCCGCTGTGTGTATTGCATGGATGAAGACATGGAGTTCCTGCCGCGCGCACGCATCCTTACCCTCGAGGAACTCGCCCAGGTCGGCCGCGCATTCGTCGATCTCGGCGTGCGCAAGCTGCGTATCACCGGCGGCGAGCCCCTGGTGCGCAACAATGTCATCAAATTGTTCGAGGATTTCGGACGCCTGTCCGGCCTCGACGAACTCGTTCTCACCACCAACGGTTCACAACTCGAGAAGATGTCGAAAGCACTGCGCGCCGCCGGCGTGCGCCGCATCAACATCAGCCTGGATTCGCTCGATCCCGAACGCTTCCGTCGCTTGACCCGGGTCGGCGATCTCGAGCGCGTGTTGCGCGGCATCGACGCCGCGCGCGCAGCCGGTTTGGACAACATCAAACTCAATACCGTCATCCTGCGCAATCGCAACGACGACGAGATCGTCGCACTGGTCGAGTTCGCCGCGGCACAAGGCCTCGACATAGCTTTCATCGAGGAAATGCCTCTCGGCACCATCGACGATCACGACCGCGCCGAGGCCTACTATTCGAGCGACGAGATTCGCCGCGATCTCGAACAGCGCTTCACACTCGTACCTACCACCGAGAGCACGGGCGGGCCGGCACGCTACTTCCGTATCCCCGAAGCCGGCATCCGCGTCGGTTTCATTTCGCCGCACAGTCACAACTTCTGCGACGATTGCAACCGAGTCCGACTCACGGCCGAAGGACGACTGCTGCTATGTCTCGGCCAGGAACACTCGGTCGATCTCAAGGCCGTGCTGCGCGCCTATCCGGGCGACGATGTCCGCCTCAAGCAGGCCATCGTCGATGCCATGGCGATCAAGCCCAAAGGGCATGACTTCAATCTGCATGAGCAGCCGCTGATCTTCCGGCATATGAGCCATACCGGCGGCTAGCAGCCTGTCGGACTCAGGGAATCGTCGCGAGGCGAGGGGGAGAGCGAGGCAAAATGGGCGTGCATTCGAGGCGAATAGTGGGACTGTTTAATGAAAATGCACGACCATTTGGCCCGCTATCCCGTCGCCGCAGCAGATCCATCCTGAGCCCGACAGGCTGCTAGGCCGCTGACCAATGAGCGAGCTCGGTCAAGCCG
>JBBDTC010000028.1:7595-12058 GCA_040904625.1 Gammaproteobacteria bacterium | reverse complement strand
CTCGGCCGGCTCGTCGATGCCGGCATCAACGATTGGGGCGGGGTATCGCCCCTGACTCCCGATCACGTCAACCCGGAGGCCCCCTGGCCGCATCTGGAGGCGCTTGCCGCGGACACCCGCGCCGCCGGCAAGCACCTGCACGAACGCATGACCATCTACCCATCCTATGTGCGCGACTGCACGCGCTGGGTCGATGCCCGTTTCGTCACACCGTTGCTGCAATCGAGCGATGCAGACGGCTGTCCGCGCACCGATGACTGGTCACCGGGCGAGGACTGCGCGCCGCCGCCGGCCGTGCTCGATGCAATCAGCGCGCCGCCGCAACAGGTATCGCGCGACATCCAGGCCATCCTCGCCCGCGTCGAGGCCGGCACGCTGCTCCGGGATGACGAGATAGAACGCCTGTTCCGCGTCCGCGGCGATGATTTCGGTGCCGTCTGCCAGGCCGCCGACCGGCTGCGCCGCAGCGTCAACGGCGAGACGGTCAGCTACTGCGTCAACCGCAACATCAATTACACCAACGTGTGTTACTTCAAATGCCAGTTCTGCGCTTTTTCCAAAGGCAAACTGAGCGAGAACCTGCGCGGTTCACCTTACGATCTCGACATGGCCGAAATACAGCGCCGCGTGCGCGAGGCCTGGGCGCGCGGCGCGACCGAAGTCTGCATGCAGGGCGGCATCCATCCGCAATACACCGGCCAGACCTATCTCGACATCATTGCCGGCGTCAAGGCGGCCGAACCCGACATGCACCTGCACGCCTTCTCGCCGCTCGAAGTGTGGCAGGGCGCGGCCACTGCCGGGCTCGAACTCGTGGACTACCTGCGCCAGCTGCGCGCGGCCGGCCTCGACACCTTGCCCGGCACCGCGGCCGAGGTGCTCGATGACGAGGTTCGGGCGATCATCTGCCCGGACAAGATCAACACCGCCCAGTGGCTGGAAGTGATGCGCGCCGCGCACGAAGTCGGCTTCCGCACCACGTCCACCATCATGTATGGCCACGTCGATCGGCCCATCCATTGGGCCCGCCACCTGCGCCGCATCCGCGATCTGCAGATCGAGACCGGCGGCTTCACCGAGTTCGTGCCGCTGCCTTTCGTGCATATGGAAGCGCCGCTGTACCTCAAGGGCCGCGCGCGCCGCGGGCCGACCTTTCGCGAAGCCGTATTGATGCATGCGGTGGCCCGCCTGGTCCTGCACCCGCACATCACCAACATCCAGACCTCCTGGGTCAAGATGGGTCATACCGGTGTCGTTGCCTGCCTCAATGCCGGGGTCAACGATCTCGGCGGCACGCTCATGAACGAGAGCATCACCCGCGCCGCCGGCTCCACCCACGGCCAGGAAACCTCGCCCGAACACATGGAATCGATGATCGAAGCCGCCGGCCGCACACCACGCCAGCGCACCACCGCCTACGGCGAAGTGCCTGCGGTGCGCCGCGCTGCTGCGCGTGATGCGCCGGAACTCGCCGCCATCGTCAATACGCCTGCCCGCAAGTTCGAGCGCAGCGAGCGCCGCCCACTGGTCCGTTCGCGCGCCGAAGCTAATTGAGATCGGACCCCGCACCATGCCCATACCCCAGCATATCCTCAACGGCTACCGCGTCCTCGACATGACCCACGTGCTGGCCGGCCCCACGGCGACGCGGCTGATGGCGGAGATGGGTGCGGAGGTGATCAAGGTCGAATTCCCGCCCCTGGGCGACGTCTCGCGTGTGCTGCCGGCCCATCGCAACGGGCGCAGCGCCTATTTCGCGCAACAGAATCGCGGCAAGTACAGCCTGTGCCTGAACGCCAAGGCGGACGAGGGCAAGGCGGTCCTGCGCGATCTGATCGAACAATCCGACGTCTTCATCGAGAACTTCGCCCCCGGCGTGATCGCCCGCCTCGGTTTCGGCTGGGAGCAGGTGCATGCAATCAACCCCCGAATCGTCATGTGCTCGATCTCGGCGCTCGGCCAGCAGGGCGAGCTCGCGGCCTTGCCCGGCTTCGATTACATCGCCCAGGCCTATAGCGGTATTCTCGGCATGATCGGTGAGCCAGGCGGCCCGCCCGCCATCCCCATGGCCGGGATGGGTGACGTCATGACCGGCTGCAATGCCGCCGCCGCTATCGGTTTCGCCTTACTGCATCGTGAGCGCAGCGGCCAGGGGCAGTTTCTCGACATCTCCCTGCTCGATGCCTATACCCATTGCCATGAACTCAACGTGCAGCTCTACAGCATGACCGACGGCAAGACCGTGCCGACGCGGTCCGGCCACCATCATTTCGCGGTGTGTCCGCTGGGGCTGTTCAAGGGCCGCGACAGCTGGATCTGCATCATCGCGCTGCAGCCGCAATGGCCGGCCGTGTGCCGCGCCATCGGCCGCCCCGATCTGATCGACGACCCGCGCTACGACACCAACGAGAAACGCGTCGCGGCCGCGGAGGAGGTCATCGCCCTGGTGCAGGGCTGGCTCGATGGGCAGCCCTCCGATCAGGCCATCATGGACGCGCTGCATCGCGAACGCGTGCCCTGCGCGCCGGTGTTGAGTATCGCCGAGCTGGCCGAGCACCCGCACATGCGCGCGCGCGGCACCATCCGCGCCGTCACCGACCCCAAGCTCGGTGAAGTCCTGATGCCCGGCATGCCGCTGCGCTTCTCGGAGTTCGAGCACAACCCGCCGCTGGCGACCGCCGCCCTCGGCGAGCACAACGAGCAGGTCCTGCGCGACATCCTCGGCTACGATGCCGAGCGCATCGCGGCGCTCGCCGCGGCCGAAGTCTTATTCGACAATCCGGATACCTGAACGGCACGGTCAACCCAGCATCCGGCGCAGGGGCTTCGTGGACAGCGCCATGATCAGCGCTGCCGCGACCGCCACCACGGTCAACACCGCGAAGATGTCGACGAGGCTGAGTGTTTCGTAGAGCCCGGCCACGCGCCCGCCGATGTACGACCCGATGGAGGTCGACAGAAACCAGATACCCATGGTGAGTCCGGCAATCCGCGCCGGGGCCAGTCGGCTCATCGCCGACAGGCCGACCGGACTCAGACACATCTCGCCGATGGTGTGCAGAAAATACATCGTCGTCAGCCACCAGGGGCTGACCAGGATGCCGCGCTCGGCGTTGACCGCGGCTCCGATCATCACTGCATAACCGAGCCCCATGAACAGCAGGCCGAGAGCGAATTTGGCTGGACTCGACGGTTGGCGCGGGCCGAGCCGCAGCCACAGCCAGGCAAAGGCCGGGGCCAGGCCGGCGATGATGAAGATGGGATTGAGGGACTGCATCCAGCTGGCCGGAAAATCGAATCCCCACAGCCGGGTATCGGTATTGCGTTCGGCAAAAAGGTTGAGCGTGGAACCACCCTGCTCGAACAGGGACCAGAACACCGTCGAGCCCAGGAACAGCACCAGCACCAGGCCCAGGCGCCGTCGTTCGGCGCCAGTCCACTCGGCCAGCGCAAACACCCAGCCGAAGAACCCCAGGGTAATGATCACCAGCATCACACCGAAAGCGTTGCCGACCCAGGCCGCACTCAGGGTGACGACTCCGAACGACGCCAGCACCGCGACGAGCGCCGCCAGTGCCGCGAGCACGAGCACGCCGCGGGCCAATTGGCGCCGCGCATCGGCCTGTTCATGGGCCTCGCGCAGGGTATCCTCGACACCCAGCTGGCGGGTGCCGGCGACATAATGGATGAGACCGCAAGCCATGCCGACGGCGGCGGCAGCGAAACCGAAATGCCACGACAGCGCCGGATCCAGCCCCCAACTCGCCAGCAGCGCGCGAAAACCGGCACCCTGGCCCAGCCATCCGCACACCAACGGCGCCAGGAACGCGCCGATGTTGATGCCCATGTAATACAGCGAATAGCCGGCGTCGCGGCGCGTGTCGCTCGGACCATAGAGCTGCCCGACGAGCGTGCTGATGTTGGGCTTCAACAGCCCGGTGCCGACCACCAGCAGACACAGCCCCAGGTAGAACGAGCCCAGCGTCGGCACCGCCAGAGCGACGTGCCCGCACATGATGACGAGGCCACCGGCCAGAGTGGCGCGGCGCTGGCCGATGAAACGATCGGCGAACCAGCCGCCCGGCAGACAAGCCAGATAGACCATCGCCGTGTACAAGCCGTAGACGGTGCCGGCGTGAGCCACGTCGAAGCCCAGGCCACCGCTTGCGATCGGCGCGGTCATGAACAGGATCAGGATCGCGCGCATGCCGTAGAAACTGAAGCGCTCCCACATCTCGGTGAAGAAGAGGGTGGCGAGACCGCGCGGATGCCCGAAAAAGCCGTCGCTTGGCGGGTTGGACTGGGACATCGGGGGGTTACTCACAGGGCTTGCTCGGCAACCTTGATTGCGGGCTAGAGCAGTCGATCAGGCCGTGGCGGCGGCACGAACGACTCATTCCGGGGCGGCCGTCCCGGTCACGCTGCGATGCGCCTGCAGGGCCTGGATCGCCAGCAGCGCCAGA
>JBBDTC010000028.1:0-7495 GCA_040904625.1 Gammaproteobacteria bacterium | reverse complement strand
CGTCCCGGTCACGCTGCGATGCGCCTGCAGGGCCTGGATCGCCAGCAGCGCCAGACCGGCGACGATGGCAGTGATGCCGAGCAGGTCACCGAATGCCAGCGTCTCGTCGAGCTGCCAGGAACTCGAGGCGACCGCCACCACCGGCACCATCAAGGTCATCAGGCTGGCCGTTCCCGCCGGCACCCGGTGCAACAGATAGACCCACAGCGCCCAGCCCATGCCGGTCGAAATCAGCGCGGTGACGAGCAGGACCACGATGAAGCGCTCGCTCCATTGCACGGGTTGCTCGCCCGCCATGATCGCGATCGCACACAGGACCAGGCTACCGAAGAACATCTGCCAGGCCGTCAGCGCGAGCAGATCGACCGGACCACGCGCCTGCATGCGCTTGACCATGATGACGGCCACCGCCCACAGCCAGGCGGCGGCCAACCCCAACGCACTGCTGGCCGCGGAGCCCTCGAGCGCACCGTCTGCCGCCCACGGGCGCAGCACGCAGAGCAGACCGACGGCGGCGGCGGCGATGGCCGGCCACTGCAAACCCCGCACCCGTTCGCCGAGCAGTGGGCGAGCGAGGAGCAGGGTCCAGAATGGCATGGTATAGACCAGAATCGATGTGCGATTGGCGGCGCCTTCGACCAGCGCCCATTGCGAACAGCCGACCAGGCCGGTCGTGTTGACCAGACCCAGCAGGACGAGCTCGCGCCAGCGCCCGACGACCAGGGCACGTCCGCTCAAGGGCAGCGCCAGCAGCAGCGCGCAGGCGCCGAGCAGCGTGCGCAGGCCGGCGAATCCGAACGGCCCGGCATCGAGCAGGCCGAGCTTGAGCAGCACCCAGCTGTACCCCCACACCGCACACAGCAACACGAAAGCGGCGAACGGCAGCAGCAGGGCGGGGGCGCGGGACACGGCGCGGCGGGAGCAGACCGTAAGGTTTCAGTCGCCGCTGAAGCGCGCTCGGCGGCCGCCGAGATAGGCGTCGACGGCGGCGGCGCGATCGTGGGTCGCATAGGTCATCAGGTTCTGATCGGCGTCCATGTGCATGAGCGCGCGATCGAGTGCGCCGGTGATGTTGTTCACGCTGCGCTTGATCATTTGCGCCGCCACGGGCGATTTGTCGACATAGGTCTGGGCAAATTCGAGCGTGCGCTCCATCAGGTTCTCCACCGGCACGACGGCTTCCAGCAGCCCCCACGCCAGCAAGGTCTCGGCGTGAACGCGCTCACCACCGATCACCAGGCGCTTGGCCCGGGTCGGCCCGACCAGGTGTATGGTCAAGGGTAGGCTTTGCCACATCAGATTGAGGCCCAGATCGATTTCCGGGTACTGGATGAAACAATCGGCGGCACCGAGGCGGAAATCCATGGCCGTGGCGAGACACGCGCCGCCACCGAGTGCGCCACCGTTCCAGGCGCCGATGGTGATCTGATCCATCCCGAGCACGGCATGCAGGGCGCGCTCGCCCATGCGCCAGCGCCGTCGTTTGAGCACCAGTGGCGCTTCCTCGACGCCCTGCATTTCGTTGAGATCCGCGCCCGAGGAGAAGTGGCGGCCGGCCCCGGTGAAGACCACCACCCGGGTCTCGGCATCGTCCCTGAAATCGAGCGCGCAGCGCTCGATTTCAGCCAATGTGTCGTGGTCTAGTGCGTTGCAGCAGTGTGGCCGATTGAAGCGCACGATGGCGAGGTGTTCGCGTCGCTCGATGGTCAGATGTTGGAAAGGCGACATAGGTGTTGCTCACGTTTGTCGGAAGGTGACCGATTATCGACGATTGTCCGCCAGCGGGCGCGGCTGGCGCACGCTCGCACAGCGCATCAGGAAGATCGATCGAGGCGCCCCGTCTCCAATACCGGCGCGGCCCGCGGATCGCGGGCGTCCATCAAACCGGCCAGGCGCTCGAGCGCGGCGAGGATATACATTTGCTCCCAGTGCTCGAGCGTTCGGAAACGCTGTTCGAGCAGGTTCTGCAACATGCGCGGGGCATCGTCCAGCATGCTCGTCCCGGCCGCCGTCAGGCTGACGATCACCCGTCGCTTGTCACTGGCGGCACGCTCACGGGTGATCAGGCGCAGGCTCTCGAGGCGAGTCAGAATGGCGGTCACCGTCGCCTGGCCGAGATTGAGTGCCCGCGCGAGTTCGCCGGCGGTAATGCTGTCAGTGGCGTCGATGACCTGCAGCGCCACCAGCTGGGCGGTCGTCAGCCCGGTCTCGCGGGCGATCTGTTTGGACTGGCGATCGGTGGCACGCAGGATCTGACGCAGCGCAATCAGCACTTCCTTGAAGACATCGCTTTCGCCGGCCATTCACACCACCCTGATTGAGGCCGGCATTCTACACAGCACCGCACGATGGCGGCACACGCCATCGTGCCACAGCCGGAGAGCGCGGCAGGCCGCGCAATGCCGCCAGCGGGCGGCGCGGCCCCTTTGCAGATCGGCCTCAATAGTTCACCGGACAAAACAATCTCTACGCGAATGCATCGAATAATTCAGGTAAAAAGCCGATTATTTGCCCGAATCGACGGGATCGGCATTGCTATATGCTTCATTCCATGAAATAATTCGCGCCTTCCAAAATTTGATAACAGCAGGCAGCGATACTGGCTGCCCCCAACAGAGATGTCCACCAGCGCCACGCAAACCTGTCCCGACACAGACCCTTTTGTCCTCTCCCCCCCAACCGCGACCGACGCCGCCGCGGTGCATGAGCTCATCGCCCGCTGCCCGCCGCTCGATCGCAATTCGCTCTACTGCAATCTGTTGCAATGCTCACATTTCGCCGCGACCTGCGCACTGGCGCGAGATGGGGAGCGCACGGTCGGTTTCGTGTCGGGCTATCGCCCGCCCACCGATCCGGGGGTGCTGTTCATCTGGCAGGTCGCCGTCGACGAGACGGCACGCGGCCATGGACTGGCCCAGCGCCTCATCCGCGACATCCTGGCGCGCGAATCCAGTGCCGGCATAGACCGGCTGCATACGACCGTGACGCCCAGCAACGAGGCTTCGCGGGCGATGTTTCGACGTCTCGCGGAATCCCTGGCGGCCCCCGTCGAGATCCGCCCCCACTTTGATAGACATATTCATCTGGCCGGCCATGCAGAGTCCGAGGAGTTGTTTTCCATCGGTCCTTTCACCCGTCCGGATGCTCACTGAGGAGTAAAATACCATCATGGCTATTCAATCCGCGGCACAAGTTGCCACCCCCGAAACGACATCGACTTTCGACGATCTGGAATCCAATGTGCAGAGCTATGCCCGCTCGTTCCCGGTCGTATTCAAGACCGCAGAGGGGCCGTACCTCTACGATGAAAGCGGCAAACGCTATATCGACTTTCTCGCCGGGGCGGGCAGCCTGAACTACGGCCACAACAACCCGCACCTGCGTGCCCGACTCATCGAATACATTTCGAGCTGCGGCATCACCCACAGCCTCGATATGCATACGACCGCCAAGGAGGCGTTTCTCGACACCTTCAACTCGCACATACTCGCGCCGCGCGGGCTCGAATACGTCACCCAGTTCACCGGCCCGACCGGCACCAATGCGGTCGAAGCGGCGATGAAGCTCGCCCGCAATATCAAGGGGCGCCACAACATCATCGCTTTCACCAATGGCTTCCACGGTGTCACCCTCGGCGCCATGGCCGCCACCGGGAATTCGCATCACCGTGATGCGGCCGGCGTGCCGCTGACCGGCGTCAGCCACATGCCGTTCTGCAACTACTTCGGCGACGAACTCGATACCATCGCCTATCTCGAACGCATGCTCGACGATTCGAGCAGCGGTATCGATCATCCGGCAGCCGCCATCGTCGAAACCGTGCAGGGTGAGGGCGGCCTCAATGTGGCCACCACGCGCTGGCTGCAGGAGCTCGAACGCGTCTGCCGCAAGCACGACATGCTGCTCATCGTCGACGACATCCAGGCCGGCTGCGGCCGGACCGGGACTTTCTTCAGCTTCGAACCGTCCGGCATCAAGCCCGACATCGTGACCCTGTCGAAGTCGCTGTCCGGTTACGGCATTCCGTTTGCCGTCGCCATCTTCCGGCCGGAACTCGACCACTGGAAACCGGGTGAGCACAACGGTACTTTCCGCGGCAACAACCACGCTTTCGTTACCGCCACCGCGGCGCTGGAGCATTATTGGAGCGACAACGAGTTTGCCGACAAGGTCCAGGCCAAGAGCGCCCTCGTCGGTGAGGCGATCGCCGCCATGACCGCCGATTGTCCAACGGAGCTGGTCGCCCCGCGCGGCCGCGGCATGATGCAGGGTATCGATTGCATCGATGGGCGCCTGGCCGGCGACATCGCCCGGCGCTGCTTCCGCGCCAGCGTGATCATCGAGACCAGCGGCGCCGACGATCAGGTCATCAAATGCCTGCCGCCACTCAACACGCCGGACGACTGTCTGCGCACGGCGCTGGCCACGCTCAGCGAAGCCACGCAAGCCGCCGTCGCTGCCTACAAAAAGGCCTGAAGGCGTCTTTGAGTGACCGCGCCCCGATTCAAGAAAACACTTGCAACCCTACCGCCAACCCGAGGACCACCCCCGATGATCGTCAGAAATCTCGATGAAGCCCGCCAGACCGACCGCCGGATCGTGGCACCGACCTGGGAGAGCACCCGACTGCTGCTCGAAGGGGACAAGATGGGCTTCTCGTTCCATGTCACGACCATCTATGCTGGCACTACGACCGAGATGTGCTATGAAAACCATTTCGAAACCGTCTACTGCATCAAGGGCCACGGCACGCTCGAAGCGCTCGCCGACGGCCGCACCTGGGACATCGTCCCGGGGCAGATGTACGCCTTGAACGAGCACGACCGCCACATCGTTCGTGCCGAGACCGACCTCGAACTGGCCTGCGTGTTCAATCCGCCGCTGTTCGGCACTGAAGTGCACGACGCCAACGGCGTCTACCCGGCGCAGGCCGAGGTCGTCAACGATTAATACCGAGAGAGAAGGAGGCAACCCATGAGCCAAGCCGCTACCACGGCTGACGCCTATCCATCCCGAATTCATGACAAACCCAGCGTCACACCGCGCCAGGATCCGGTTGTGTGGTCGAGCGCGCGTGACGCCGCGCCCTGCAGCGAGACCGAACTCGCGCATTACGAAGAAAACGGCTTTTTGATCCTGCCGGATCTGTTCGATGCGGCCGAAGTGGAAGAATTGTGCGCGGCGACCGACAGTGCCCGCGCCCACGTCGCCACCGAGATCGATCCCGACACCGTCATCACCGAGCCCGGCAGTCAGGCCGTACGCTCGATCTTCGCCATCCATCGGCAGAACGCGCACATCGGCAAATTGATGCGCGACCCGCGTTTGACCGACTTCGCGCGCTTCGTTCTCGACGACGACATCTACATCCATCAATCCCGGCTGAACTACAAGCCGGGCTTCAGTGGCCGCGAATTCTGGTGGCATTCGGACTTCGAGACTTGGCATATCGAGGATGGCATGCCGCGCATGCGCGCCCTGTCGGTGTCTCTCATGCTGACCGACAACCTGGTGACCAATGGACCACTGATGCTGATCAACGGTTCGCACAAGCATTACGTCGCCTGTGTCGGCGAGACGCCGCCGGAGCATTTCAAGGCCTCGCTGCGCAAGCAGGAATACGGCGTACCGGACCACGACAGCATTGAACGCCTGGCCGAACGCGGTATTCGTCCCGCCGTCGCCCGCGCCGGCAGCGCAGTCATTTTCGACTGCAACGTCCTGCATGGCTCGGCGGGTAACATCACGCCGTTCCCACGCAGCAATCTGTTCTTCGTCTACAATGCCGTTTCAAACGCCGTGGTGGCGCCGTTCAGCGGGCAGCCGCCGCGCCCCGAACACATCGCCACCCGGACCGATATCAAACCCATCTGACCAACGCTCTGGTGGGCTAGCGCGCAGACGCGCCTCGCAGCAGCCGCGTCCGCTGCCTGTCGGCCTCCAGCCGCACACTGTGCGGCGGCGGAACACGGATCAATCACTGCGCGCATGCATCTCGACACCGCGACGAGCTTCATCGCCTTCCTGGGCATCTTTCTCGCGATAGGTCTGTCTTCGGCCCGCCGTTCTCGTGGCACACGCCGTGATTATTACCTCGCGAGCCAGGATGTGTCGCCGCTGGCAGCCGGCCTGTCGGCCGTGGCCACCAACAACAGCGGCTACATGTTCATCGGTGTCATTGGCTATACCTATGTCACCGGACTGGCCGCAGTATGGCTGATGCTGGGTTGGATAGCCGGCGATTTCGTCGCCTCGCTGTTGATCCATCGCCGCCTGCGCGATGCCACCGAAGCGACTCATGAGACGACCTACCTGGCTGTCCTGTCCGGCTGGTATGGCGGCAACTTCGCCATCTTCAGGCGCATCGCCGCCCTCATCACCATCGTCTTTCTGGGCGCCTACGCCGCGGCCCAGATGAATGCCGGCGGCAAGGCCTTACACGTTCTGTTCGGCTGGTCGGACGACACCGGCGCGATTGCCGTCGGCATCATTGTCATCGCCTATTGTCTGGCCGGCGGCATCAGGGCTTCGATCTGGACCGACGTCGCGCAGGCCCTGGTCATGCTGCTGGCGATGGGACTGTTGCTCGTTCTCGCCCTCGACGACCTCGGCGGGATCAGCGCCGCGTGGCGGCAACTGGCCGAGATCCCCGGCTACATGACGCTCGAACCACCGGCCGCAACGATGCTCGTCGAGGGCAGCGGCGGCATCGTGCTGTTCGCGCTGGGCTGGATGTTCGCCGGTTTCAGCGTCGCCGGCCAGCCGCACATCATGGTGCGCTTCATGGCCCTCGATCAGCTTGGCCATATGGTTCAAGCACGCGTCGTCTATTACGGCTTCTTCGTGCTCTTCTACGCCTGTGCGACGGGCGTCGGGCTGCTCTCGCGTCTGCTGCTGCCGGACCTGCTCGACCTCGATCCCGAACTGGCCCTGCCGCGCCTGGCCGAAATGCTGATGTCGCCGCTGTGGGTCGGGCTGATCCTCGCCGGGATTTTCGCCGCCACCATGTCGACCGCGGATTCCCTGGTCCTGAGCTGTTCGTCGGCTTTCACCAACGACCTGCCCGCGCGCCCCATCGAGAGCATGCTGCTGACCAAATTTGCCACAGTGCTGTTCACCATCGCTGCCGTCGGCATCGCGGTGTTCGACCAGCAGAGCGTGTTCGACCTCGTCATCCTGGCCTGGTCCAGTCTCGCCTCCGCCTTCGTGCCGCTGGCCCTGGTCTATGCGCTACGATGCAAACCGAGCGAACTCCAGGCGCTCGCCATGATGATCAGCGGTATCACCGTCGCCTTGTGGTGGCGCGCGCAGGGCTGGCACGATTTCATCTATGAAGGCGCGCCGGGCATCCTCACCGGCCTCGTCGTCTACGCCCTCACGCAGCGTCTGGTGCGCCGCGCCGGCTAAGGGTTCGCCGCAGAATAACTGGGCGATTTGGGTCGTCGAGGCGCCCGGCTGGCAAGGCGCGAGGAGGGCGAATAGTGGTTCTATTCAA
>JBBDTC010000027.1:5738-12155 GCA_040904625.1 Gammaproteobacteria bacterium | reverse complement strand
CTCAGGGGCCTCAGGACGCGAGCAGCCGCTCGGCGATGGTCTCGGCGATCGGGAAGGCCGCGGTCGCCGCCGGCGACGGGGCGTTGCACACATGCACGCTGCGCGGAGTCTGTTCGATGAGGAAATCGTTGATCAATTCGCCGCGCCGGTTCACGGCCTGGGCGCGGATGCCACATTCGTGGTCGGCCAGGTCAGCGATGTCGAGCTGCGGGCAATAACGCTGCGCGGCACGCAGGTAAAGACGCCGGCTGACGGCGTGCAAGAACTCCAGGGCGCCGGCCCGCGGAAATCGCGACAAAAGCCGCCAGGTGCCCGGATAACCCGCCAGGGTGACGCAATCACGCCAGTCGAAGCCCCATTTGCGATACGCTTCCCGGGCCAGGGCCAGCATCGCCGTGGGACCGACGGTGATGGCACCCGCTGTCGTCACGGTCAGATGCACGCCGAGAAAAGGCAGGCGCGGGTCGGGTACGGGATAAATCAGCGTCGATACCAGCCGCCCCCGTGCGGCCGGCAGCCGGTAATAATCGCCGCGAAAAGGCAGGATGGCAAAATCGATCGCGAGGCCGGCCAGGCGCGCCAGACGATCGGCCTGGAGGCCGGCGCAGACGACCAGGCGGCCGCCGCGCCAGGTACCGAGCGTGCTCTCGACGCTGACGCCATCCGATCGTTCGTCGATGCCGTCGACAGTGGCGCCGCAAATCAGCGTGCCGCCGGCCGCGACGAACAACTCGGCGAGTTTCGCGCACATGGCCGGATAGTCGGCGATGCCGGTTTCCGGCACGTAGAGCGCGCCCACGCCGCGTACCGAAGGTTCGCGTTCGGCGATCGCCGCGGCGTCGAGCATCTGCCCGCGCAGGCCGTTGGCCGCGGCACGCTCGGCTAACGCCCGCAGTCGCGTGAGTTCACTGCGCTCGGTGGCGACGATGAGTTTGCCGCACTGACGGTGGGCGATGCCGTGATCGGCGCAGAAGCGCAGCGTCGCAGCCGCCCCGCGGCGACAGAATGCGGCCTTCAGGCTGCCCGGTGGATAGTAGACGCCGGCGTGGATGACCCCACTGTTATGGCCGCTCTGATGCGCACCGACCGCGGGCTCCTTGTCGAGTACGGCGAGGCGCCAGTGCGGACGCAGCGCTTGCAGGCGCCGCGCCGTCGCCAGGCCGACGATACCGGCGCCGACGACGATGGCGTCGAATTCGGTTTGCATGACGGAATTGTCCGCCATGCCGGCACAGGAGTGAACCGACCCGCTTTGAATGGATGTCCGGTATTGCGTTCCAGGTGCGGCGGCTGGCAAGCGGGCAGTGGTCGAAAGCGGCGCGGCTCATTAGGATAGCCGCCATCATCACCCCTACGCCGCCGCGGAGCCCAGTATCGTCATGACCGAGCAAGACATTGCCACGAACATCACCTGGCATGCCCAACACATCAGCCGCGCCGATCGCGAGGCACTCAACGGTCATCGCGGCGTGGTGCTCTGGTTCACCGGGCTCTCCGGAGCGGGCAAGAGCACTATTGCCAACGCGGTCGATGCACTACTGCATGCCCGCGGCGCACATACTTACGTACTCGATGGCGACAACATCCGTCACGGGCTGAACCGCAATCTCGGCTTTTCGGCCGCCGATCGCAGCGAGAACATCCGGCGCATCGGCGAAGTCGCCAAGCTGCTGGCCGATGCCGGGCTGATCACCCTCGCCGCATTCATCGCCCCCTATCGCGCCGATCGCGACGCCGTCCGTGCGCTGCTGGCGCCCGGCGAATTCGTCGAAATCCTCTGCCAGGCTTCGCTCGCCACCTGTGAGAGCCGCGATCCGAAAGGCCTGTACAAGAAAGCACGAGCCGGCGAGATTCGCGACTTCACCGGCATCGACGCGCCGTACGAGACGCCGGAGCGGCCCGAATTGGTCCTCGATTCGGATCGCCAAACAGTGGCCGAACTGGCCGCCGAAGTCGTCGACTTTCTGGTCCGTCACGACATCGTGCCGGCGCCCTCAAAGAAATAACTTGCCCGGATTCATGAGATTGTCCGGGTCCAGCGTCTCCTTCAGCGTCCGCATCATCGCGACACGCAGGCTGCCACCGTGGCGCGCCAGCAGGTCCCGCTTCAACTGCCCCACCCCGTGTTCGGCGCTGAAGCTGCCGTGCAGCGCGTAGGCGATGTCGTGTACCTGTTCGCTCACCGCCGCGCCATGCGCTGACTTGAATGCAGCGGCGTC
Source organism: Gammaproteobacteria bacterium (assembly GCA_040904625.1). Taxonomy (GTDB): domain Bacteria; phylum Pseudomonadota; class Gammaproteobacteria; genus JACKNG01. The sequence continues at coordinate 9,936 of JBBDTC010000027.1, read as the reverse complement.
TTCACCCATCGGCGCGAGCACATTGAAGTGAAGATTGCCGTCGCCGAGATGGCCGTAGACCGACAGGCGCAGTGCCGGCCACTGCGCATGCAGCGCGGCACTGGCTTGTTCGACACAGGCCGGCAGGTCGCCGAGCGCGACCGAGATATCGTGCTTGATCGAGCCACCCAGGGTCTTTTCCGCTGCCGGCACCCGTTCGCGGAGCTGCCACAGCGCGCGGTGCTGAGTGTCGCTCTGGGCGACCACCGCATCCTCGACGAGGCCGTCATCGACGGCGCTGGCCAAGGCCGCTTCCAGCGCTGCCGACGGTCGCTGTTCCGCGCTGTCGGCGCAGCCATACTCGGCACATTCGGCCAGTACGAAATGCGCGTGCCCGGTGCCGAGTGGTGCCCGCAGATCCGGAAACGCCTCGGTGACGAAGCCGAGCGCAGCCGCCGAAAGGTATTCGAACGAGGTCACATTGTCGCCGACCGCCGCACGCAGCACGCCGAGTAGAGTGCAGGCCGCGGCGATATCGGGCACGGCCGCGAACACCGTGGTCTCCCGGGTCACCGGCGGAAACAGTGCCAGCGTCGCGCGGGTGATGATGCCGAGCGTACCTTCGGCACCGATGAACAGATGTTTGAGGTCGTAACCGGTAGTGTCCTTGCGCAGCGCACGGAGCAGATCGAGCACCTGGCCGTCGGGCAGCACGACTTCGAGGCCGAGGGTGAGCTGGCGCGCCGTACCGTAGCGCAGCACCGCCAGCCCACCGGCATTGGTCGAGAGGTTGCCGCCGATCTGGCAACTGCTCTGCGAGCCCATGCTGAGAGGGAACAGGAGGCCGGCGCGGGCCGCCGCGGCCTGCGCTTCGGCCAGCGTCACGCCGGCTTCGACGGTCATGCTGGCGCCGATGGGGTCGACACCCTGGATGCGATTCATGCGGCCCAGGCTGACCACGATCTGGGTCCCGGAGCGGTCGGGGGTAGCACCGCCGCAATACCCGGTATTGCCGCCCTGCGGCACGATGCCGGCGCCCGCGTCGCGGCAGGCTGCGACGACGGCGGCGACCTCGCCGGTGGAGGCCGGCCGGACCACCGCCAACGGGCGCCCCTCGAACAGGGCGCGCTCGTCGATGGCGTAGGCTGCCATCGACGCCGCATCGTCGATGAGATGGGTCGGGCCGACGAGGGCGGCGAGCCTGGCGCGCAGACCTGCGTTCGCCGCCGTATCGCCCTCAGGCCGCACGAACCGCGGCGGCAGCGCGCTTGAACGCTGCGCAGCGCTGGAAGTAGTTTTCGGTGGTTTTCGGCATCGGCACACGGGCGAAGGCAATCCATTCGATGAGGCGCTTGCCCTCCCGGGCAAGGCGCACACCCTGATCGGTCATGCGGCGCTGCTCATCCGTGGAGCCGCGATCGGCTTCGAAGGCCCACAGCAGATCGCCCGCGACGACGAAATCCGGCCATACCTGGAAGATGGCCGGGTCGGTCTTGATGGTCTCGCTCTCGAGTTTGGCGGCACGGGCGTAATCGGCGATCAGGGGCGACAGACGCTCGAATCCAGGGATGTCGCCGAAGGTCTCGAGCATGTTGTCGGCGATGGCGTCGATGGCATGCATGGTCAGCGCAATCTTGATGTAGCGCGACTCGTAGAACTCCGCGACCGGCATATAGAAGACTTTGAGCGGCTCTCCCCAGAGCTCGTCCAGGCCTTCTTCACCGCTGTAGTGCTTGACCTGTTTACCCAGATCGAAGGCTTCCAGAAAACACGATTCGCATTCGAGCATCAATTCATTGCCGGGCGTGATCTCGATGCCGCGGCGATTGAGTTCGAAAATCATCGTGAAGATATCCGAGCCGCGGTTGAGCAGCGCCCCGGCCAGCATCGCCGCGTTGACGCGCCTGCGCTGCGGGTCGGGGGCACACTCGTAGGCCCGGCGTGCTTCGGCGAGGTTGTAACCCGGGGTGTTGATGCCGGGCTCGGTGTGATGGAAAACCCGTTTGGTCAGCTGATCGATGAGTTCGCGCCGCGCCGCGCCTTCGTCCTTGGGCACATCGTAGCGCCGAATCCAGTAGCCGTCGTAAAACACGCAGGGCTTGCCGTTGACGTCGCCGACGGCGCCGTTGACGCGCGCGTCCGCGGCGACGCGCTCGGAACCTTTCAGCTCTGCCATGGGCACTGCAGCGCGCCTGCGCGATTGCGCCGGAGTCGCCTGCACACTGGCCGGGGTGCGGTCATGGGCGCGTACTATACCCACTCGCGCACGCCACCGGAACAGGGGGGGCGCCGCTCGAAGCGCAGTCCGTCCCCTCCGGCGGGGCCCAATCGGGCCGTGAGCGGCGCTGTGAGCCCGCGTAGCGGTGATCGCGGCACCGCAGCGCGGCCGCACGCTGCCACGATCGTTTGCGATTCGGCGCTGCCGCTGAGCCTGCCCCGTCAGGCGCCGTCCGGAAAGCGATATTCGTCGAAGCGCTTGCGCAGTTCGAGCTTGCTGACCTTGCCGGTTGCGGTATGCGGCAGGGCGTCGACGAAGACCACGTCGTTCGGGATCCACCACTTGGCGACCTGGCCCTCGAAACCGGCCAGCAGTTCGGCCGCCAGGCTGTCGTCGCCCTCCTCGCTGACCACGACCAGCAGCGGGCGCTCCTGCCATTTGGGGTGGGGCAAGCCGATCACGGCGCACTCCTGCACCGCCGGATGCGACATCGCGACGTTTTCGAGGTCGATGGAGCTGATCCATTCACCGCCGGATTTGATCACATCCTTGGTTCGATCGGTGATCTTGATATAACCGTCGCCGTCGATGATGGCGACGTCGCCGGTGTCGAACCAGCCGTCGACGTGTGCCGACGATGGCGCTTCGGGTTCGTAATAGCTGCTGCAGATCCACGGCCCGCGGACCTGCAGGGCGCCATAGCTCTCACCGTCATGGGGCAACGCCATGCCGTCTTCGTCGACGATGCGCAGTTCGACTCCGGGCAGAGCGCGGCCCTGGCGCACGACATGGGCGCGCAAGGCTTCGCCTGCGAGCCCGGCCGTGTTGACATTCGGCCGATTGACCGTGCCGACCGGACTCATCTCGGTCATGCCCCAACCGTGCAGGACGGTGACGTCGTAGCTGTCGCGGAATTGTTCGATCATCGACAGCGGGCATGCCGAACCGCCGATGACCGTGCGGTCGAGCGGCTTCAAGTCTCGCCCCGTACGGCGCAGATAATCGAGCACCGGCAGCCATACCGTGGGCACACCGCCGGCGATGGTGACGCCCTCTTCGTTGATGAGATCGACCAGAACCTCGGGCTGGCTGAGGCGTGGACCGGGGAAGACCAGTTTCGCGCCCACCATCAAGGCCGCGTAGGGGTAGCCCCAGGCATTGACGTGAAACATGGGGACGATGGGCAGGACGCAATCGAGCGCCGACAAACCGGCGCTGTCCGGCAAGGCCATGGCATAGGTATGCAGCACCGTGCTGCGATGCGTGTAGAGCACCCCCTTGGGATGCCCCGTCGTACCGGAGGTATAGCACAGGCTGCTCGCGGTACGTTCGTCGAAATCGGGCCAGTCGTAGTCGGCGGACTGTGCGGCGAGCAGGGTTTCGTAACACTGCGCTCGGGGCGACTCGAGGTCGGGCATGTGATCGGGGCCGGTCAGAGCAATCCAGGCTTTGACCCGCGGGCACTGCGCGGCCACGCCTGCGACCAGCGCGGCGAAGGCGGTATCGAAGAAGACGTACTCGTCATCGGCATGGTTGATGATGTAGACGAGTTGCTCGGCGAACAAGCGCGGGTTGATGGTGTGCAGCACACGGCCGCTGCAGGAGACGCCGAAATAGAGTTCGAGGTGGCGAAAATCGTTCCAGGCCAGGGTCGCTATACGCGCGTCGGCGGCAGCGCCGAGGCCATCGAGCAGATTGCTGACGCGGCGTGCGCGGGCCAGCGCGTCGCCGAAGGTGTAGCGGTGGCGGTCGTGATCGGCGGTGACCGAAACCACTTCACGGGAGGCATGATTGCGCTCCGCGTGGTGGGCAATGTTCTTGAGCAGCAGTGGCGTATCCATCATCAGACCGAACATGGGGGCTCTCCGTGCGACGTCGTGCGTGATTGAAGGTGGGTCGATTAAAGGTCGATTCTAACGAGCGGCGCGGTCGAATGGGATATGCCGTCGATGGCGCTTACCTCGAGCGCGGATAGGCCTCCCCGCAGGAGAGGGCCTTCGG
>JBBDTC010000027.1:0-5728 GCA_040904625.1 Gammaproteobacteria bacterium | reverse complement strand
GGAATGGCTCCCTTCGGTCCGCTTTATTTCCGCCGAAGGCCCTCTCCTGCGGGGAGGCCGGAGCGGTCCCGAAACCCGTTGTCGCCGTAAACAAGCGACATCGGGATAGGCCGTCGCTGCGCCTGCTCGCCCAGGGGCGCCGCGCCATCGCCGAAACGCCGACCGGCTGCCGGAGTCGCGTGCTACAGTTCCGTCCCGATGATCACGACCCTGACTCTGCCGCGGCCTGATGACTGGCACGTCCATCTGCGCGATGACGCACTGCTGGCCGGCGTCCTCGCCGACACCGCGAGCCATTTCGGCCGCGCCATCGTGATGCCCAATCTGAAGCCGCCCGTGGCAACGGCAGCGGCCGCCGCCGCCTATCGGGAACGCATCGTGGCGAATCTGCCGGGCGCTGCCGACTTCACCCCGCTGATGACCTGCTACCTCACCGATCGGACGCAGGCCGACGATTTGATCGCCGGCGCACGTGACGGCATCTTCACCGCCGCCAAACTCTATCCGGCCGGTGCGACGACCAATGCCGACGCCGGCGTCACCGACGTGGCGCGCCTCGATGACGTCTTCGCTGCCATGGCCGAGAGCGGCTTGCCGCTGCTGGTGCACGGCGAGGTCGTCGATGCGGCGGTCGACGTCTTCGATCGCGAAGCGGCGTTCATCGAGCGGGTGCTCGACCCTTTGCGCCACCGCCATGCAGCCTTGCGCATCGTGTTCGAGCACATCACCACAGCGGCGGCCGTCGATTATGTCAGCGCAGCCGATGCCGCGCGGCTGGCCGCGACCATCACCCCACATCATCTGGTCCTCAACCGCAATGCCATGTTCGACGGCGGCATCCGGCCGCATGCCTACTGCCTGCCCGTAGCCAAGCGCGAGCATCACCGGCGGGCACTGGTCGCCGCGGCCTGCTCCGGGGACGCCCATTTCTTCTTAGGCACCGACTCCGCGCCGCATCTGGTAACAGCCAAGGAAAGTGCCTGCGGCTGCGCCGGTATCTACAACAGCCCGACCGCACTGGCGACCTATCTCGCGGTATTCGAAGCGGCCGATGCCTTGCCCCGCTTCGAAGCGTTCGCGTGCCGCAACGGGCCGCGTTTCTATGGCCTGCCCGTCAATGAAACACGGGCCGAATTCGCCCGTTGCGCGAGCCCCCTCGTCGCCGATGGGCGACGTCAGACCGCGGCCGGCGAGATCTGTATCTTCGCACCGCCCCAGCCCCTCCATTGGCGAGTCGTCGCGTCATGAGCGCGCCGGCCTGGCTGGACTACGATCGCGAGCACGTCTGGCACCCGTACAGCACGGTCATCGATCCGCCGCCGGTGTTCGCAGTAGCCAGCGCCGCCGGCACTCGCCTGCGCCTCAGCGACGGACGGGAATTGATCGATGGCATGGCGTCGTGGTGGTCTGCCATCCACGGCTACAACCACCCGGTCCTGAATGCGGCCGTCAGCGCGCAGCTCGAGCGCATGGCGCACGTCATGTTCGGCGGGCTCACCCATGCCGGCGCGGTCGCGCTCGCGCGCACCCTGATCGACATCACCCCGAGCGGACTCGAACACGTTTTTTTCGCCGACTCCGGCTCGGTTGCCGTCGAGGTCGCGATCAAGATGGCGCTGCAATATCGTGCGGCGCGCGGCGAGACCAGGCGGCGCCGGCTGTTGACGCTGCGCGGCGGCTATCACGGCGATACCTTCGGCGCGATGGCGGTATGCGATCCGGTCACCGGGATGCACAGCCTGTTCCAGAGTGTCCTGCCGCAGCATGTTTTCGTGGCGCGTCCGGACGTCGCTTTCGACGCGCCATGGGACCCTGATGACTTTGCGCCCTGCGCTGCCGCCGTGCGTGAACATGCCGCGGACCTCGCGGCAGTCATCCTCGAGCCGATCGTACAGGGCGCCGGCGGCATGCGCTTCTATCATCCGCGCTACCTGGCCGCGGTACGCGAGCTGTGTGACGAATACGGGCTGCTGCTGATCGCCGATGAGATTGCCACCGGCTTCGGCCGCAGCGGCAAACTGTTCGCCTGCGAACACGCCGCGATCGCCCCCGACATCCTGTGCCTGGGCAAAGGGCTGACCGGTGGTTATATGACGCTCGCCGCGACGCTCGCCACGGCCGAGGTGGCCCACACCATCTGTGCACAGCCGCCGGGGGTGTTCATGCACGGCCCGACCTTCATGGCCAACCCGCTGGCCTGCGCCTGCGCCCAGGCCAGTATCGATTTGCTCCTCGAGGGAGACTGGCAAGCCACCATAGCGCGTATCGAACGCGGACTCAGGAGCGGGCTCGCCGCCTGCCGGGGGCTGCCCGGCGTCGTCGATGTAAGAACGCTCGGGGCGATCGGCGTCGTCGAACTCGAACAGCCTGTCGATATGCATGTCGTACCCCGTGCGTTCGTCGAGCGCGGCGTATGGGTGCGCCCGTTCGGACGCCTGGTCTATGTCATGCCACCGTACATCATCAGCGATGCCGATCTCGCGACCCTGACCGCCGCGATAAACGACGTGGTGGCGACGCTGTGAGTGATTCCCCGCATCTGCCGGAGTTCGATGACGAGGTCGTGCGCGCCATGGCGCGCTGGCCGGATGTGCCGCAGTGTTTCGGCTGGTTGGGACTGGATCGGCGCGGCGCCTGGCGCATTCGCGGCGAGATCATCAGCCATGAGCGTGCGGTGGCCTTTCTCGGCCGTCATTACCGCAGTGATGCTGAGGGTCGCTGGTTCGTGCAGAACGGGCCGCAGCAGGTCTTCGTCGAACTCGACTACACACCCTGGATATACCGTTACGATGCGCACAGCGGCTTCACCACGCATACCGGACTGGGTGCGAACGAGCTGCGCACCGTGGTGGTGGATGATGAAGGCAATCTGCTCGTCGAAAGCGAACTCGGCATCGGCCTGGTCGATGATCGCGATCTGGCCGCCTGCGCGGAGCGACTCGACTACGAGGCTGACGAACCGCGCGCTTTTCGCTGGCACGGCCGGCCGTTGACGGTGATCCGCCTCGCGCGGCAAGCGATGGCGGCACGCTGGGGTTACGTGCAACACCCGGCACCGGTATCGGCCTGAACACCCTGCGGTGTCACACATGCGGGCTAGAGGTCCCCTGCCACAGGTAACGCTGGCGCTGTCCGTGGGCTGGATATGGATTCATCTCTGGCAGTCGACCCTGGACGCCACTGTGGCCGAGCGTGCGCAACATGTGCTCGGCCTCATTCCGGCGGTGCTCACTGGCCGTGCCACCCTGGCCGCGGAACTCGCTATCGTGGCACCTCCCTGGACCTTGCTGACCAGCCAACTGGTTCACGCCGATATGCTCGACCTTGGCAGCGCCGTATTCTACGTGTGCGCTTTCGGCGGGCGTGTCGAGCGCGCGCTCGGCGCGCTGCGCTTTGCCGTGCTGCTGTTCGTGTGCGGCATCTGCGCCGGACTCGTACAGGTCGTCGCCGCTCCGGCGCTGGTGGTTCCGATACTCGGCGCGAGCGGTGCCGTTTCGGGCGTGCTCGGTGCGCACGTGCTGCTGGCTCCGCGCGCTCGTCTACGCTTCCCTCCTCTATTTGCGGGCCCACTTGCGGGCGTGGTGCCCGCGCTGCCCGCCGCCGTCCTGCTGGCGGCCTGGTTTGCCCTGGCCTGGGTACGCGGGCAGCTTGGCGTGAATGCGCCCGGGGCTTTCCTCGCCCTCGCCGCCGGCTTCCTCTGCGGTATGATTCTGGTCCTGTTCCTCAAACGCCGGGCGGTGCCGCTGTTCGCCGGATGCTGATGGATCAAACGGGTGCCCTGCCGCTGACGAGATCAAACGCGCCGTGCCCGGCTATGCGCTTGCGCGAGCGGCTGATCCGCATCGCGCTGTGGAGCATTGTCGCTGTCCTGCTGGCCGCATGCAGCGACCCTCGGCCGACCTTGCCGTCGCTGGCCGGCGACGCCGTAGTCCTGGCTTTTGGTGACAGCCTGACGCGCGGCCCCGGTGCCGCGCGGGGCGCGGGCTATCCCGAGGTCCTGGCCGGGTTGATCGAGCGTGAGGTCGTCAACGCCGGTGTGCCGGGTGAGCGCTCCGCGGCCGGTCTGGCTCGTCTCGGGGCCGAACTCGATCGGGTGCGACCGGCTCTCCTGCTGCTGTGCCACGGCGGCAACGATATCTTGAGGAAAACCGATCCGGCGCGGACTCGTGCCAACCTCGAAGCGATGATTGCACAGGCCAGTGAACGCGATATTGCGGTGCTCCTGATCGGGGTGCCCAGGCCCGGGGTGTTTCTGAGTACGGCGGAGCTGTACTACGACGTCGCGAACGCCACGGCGACGCCGTTGGCCGAAGACATTCTGGCTGAGATCCTCGGCACCGCGACGCTGAAGTCGGACACCATACATCCCAATGCCGCCGGCTATCGACGTCTGGCTGAACATCTGCACGAGCGTCTGGTCGAATTCGGCGCCCTGTGAATGACAACACCCCGGGCTGAGTCGCTATGCGGAAATATCGCGCGGCGGCACCGGGCCGGAGGGCATGGGGGACGTGCACTCGAACCCCCGGATGTGGGAACATGGCGGTCCAAGCAGCCGCGCTTCGGCCATTTCAATCTCCAGGGAACCCGATGAAAAAACGCTTTCTAACGCTCTGCCTGGTCGCCTTCAGCGCCCAACTTTCGGCGGCCGGCACCTCACTCGAGTCGGACACCGAAAAATACAGCTATGCCATCGGCATCAATTTCGCCCAGAGCCTGATGCGTCAGGGCGTTCCGCTCGACGCCGATGCCGTCTTTCTCGCCATCCGGGACGCCCTCGACGGTGCCGAACCACGCTTGTCCGCGGAGGTGATGAGCGATGCCTTGCGCAAACAGGCGCAGAAGGCGGGTGAGCGCAAACGTGAAATGGCGAGCGCGAATCTCGAACGCGGCAAGGCCTATCGCGCACAGAACGAGGCCAAGGCCGGGGTGACCACGCTACCCAACGGCATCCAGTACGAAGTGCTGCGCAAGGGCGCCGGCGAGCAGCCGGACAAAGGCGATACGGTCACGGTGCATTACGTCGGCACGTTGACCGATGGCCGGGAATTCGACAGTTCCAGGCGACGCGGCGAAGCCGCCACCTTTCCCCTGGGTGATGTCATTCAGGGCTGGCAGGAGATTATGCCGTTGATGCGGGTCGGCTCGCGCTGGACGGTGACCATTCCGCCGGACCTGGCGTACGGTGTCAACGGGGCAGGCTCGGCGATCGGCCCGAACGAAACCCTGGTATTCGAGATCGAACTGCTCGATGTCGCCGACAAGGCCCAGTGACGAAATCGACGCCATGATCGAAATCGAAGAGAAAGGGCGCAGCGCGGACCAGACGATTTTCAACGTTGTCCTCTCCGACTCGGCCGGCCAGACCCATCATCGTGTCACCTTGTCCGACGAGACCTATCAGCGCCTGACCGGTGGGCGTATCACACCAACCGCGTGCGTCGATGCCGCCTTTCGTTTCCTGCTGGAGCGTGAGGCCAAGTCCGACATCCTGGCGAGCTTCGACATCAACGTGATCCAGCTCTATTTCGCGAACTTCGAGCGCGACTTTCAGAACTATATCTAGCAGCCTGTCGGCCTTAGGATGAATCTACTGCGGCGGTGGGATAGCGGTCCAAATGAGCGCGCATTCTCGTTAAATAGCCCCACTATTCGCCTCCAATGCGCGCCCATTTAGCCTCGCTCTCCCACTCGCCTCGCGACGATTCCCTAAGTCCGACAGGCTGCT
>JBBDTC010000026.1:0-12192 GCA_040904625.1 Gammaproteobacteria bacterium | reverse complement strand
CGTGATCGAAACGGGTCCAAAATGCGCGTGCAGCGCGTCATGCGCAGCGCGATCGGCTGCTCCCTGACCGAGATTGCGGGAATAGCGCAGATTGACACGCATGAGATGCGCGTAACCGACAACAAGCAGTAGCGCGATTCCTGCGGCTGACCCTGGTGCGAGCTGGATCTCGAGCCAGCCCAGAAGGCCCAGGGTAGCGAATGTCGCGAGTGCGAGTGCTGCGCAGGTGGCAGCAGCAAGAGAGATCGAAAAGCAAAGGACCAAGCTCATGAAAATCGTGGTGATGACGACGAACAACCCGACATGGCGCGTTCCGCTGCTACCGTTCGTCGTGGCGCGGTGTCGCTCGGGGACTGCTCCTGCGATTGCAATGCGGTAAGCGTCGCTAGCGTATTCATCGCGAATTCGGTTCGCTGCCGCCATGACGGTGGCGACGGCATTGTCATCGGCTTCGCCGAATTGCAGGGTGACATGGACTGCCGCCGACGATTGGTCGTGTGACACCAGTAAATCCCGTATGCGGGGGTCGTCGGTGGCAAGTTGACCAAGTGCCCGGCGTTGCTCGGGATTCCTGGGCGTTTTTGCGGAGGCCAAACTCTGCACCGATATGCTGTCACCTTCGGCGGACACGTGTGGAAAATTCGCAATCGAAAGGACGCGAGAGGCGTACGGTATCGACCAGGCACGGCCGGTGACAGCGCTGATCACGTTCAGGCTATCGTTTGTAAAGACAGCCCCATGCTCCGGGGTGATCTGGAAAACGAGTGATTGATCTGACCCAAACGTTCGTTTCATCGCGGCATATTCACGCACGCCGGGCGCATCGCCATCGAAGGGTTGAACCGGGTTTATCTTGAATTCCAAGCGCAACAGGCCGATGCAGAAAACAGCCAGGACTGCGCAGTGCAAGAGATAAGCCCAGCGCGGTCGCCCTATCTCAGGATTGGGAGCAGCTTTTGACATGGCGCGCTCGACGTACTCGCGATTTTGCGGGTCGCCCGGTTTACGTGCAGCAATCGGGCTTCGCGGATCAACCTAAGCGTTCAGGCGTGCGGGGACATCCCCCAAATGGGACTGGATTGATATGCAGAAACGTGTCTACGGGCAGGGCAAGGTGGCATGTCCCGCATCAAGGAGGTCCTGCACCTCGTTTGCCCTCGTCCCGAGCCCTTCGACGGGCTCAGGGCGGCGGGCGTATCGATCGATCTGTTTGACTTGGGCGCTGGCGCACGGCAATGAAACCGCGGCCAGGTGGAATTCAGCGCTCCGGCAGCACACAAAATCCCTGTGCATCCACCTGTAGTGGTGCGTTGAACTTGCTGCGGAAGTTTTCCATCGCGATACCGGCGGTCAACTCGACCACTTGCGCTTCGTCGAAGTGCTGACGCAATTCTGCGAACAGGGCATCGTCGACTTTCTGCCCGGTGATGGTCATGCGCTCGGCGTATTCAAGGGCGACCCGCTCGACCGGCGTATACAAGTCGCTGTCGCGCCATGTCGACAAAGCTGAAACCTTCGCTGCATCGCCACCATTATCGATCACACGGAACGAATTGATGTCGACTCAGAACGGGCAGCCGTTGATCGCGGCGACGCGCGCATAGACCAACGACAACAAGGCCATCGGCACGAGGCCGGACGAATCGCAGGCCGCATAAAGCGCCTTCGCCGCCTTGAGGATCTCGGGGCGGTGCGCCAGAACGCGGGAGGGGTTGAGCAGGTCGCCAAACATGTCACGTTCCTGGGCGAACATGTCCTGCAGTAATGGGTCATCGCCGGCATCGACGATTTCGCTCACTCTCGGCATTGTCGGGTGTCTCCCTGTGGGTGTGGTGGCCGCACATCGCGTGCGGCTCACACCATTGTCGTGCGATTTTGCGGCGGCGCAAGTCGTCACAGCAACCGCCACGAAAGTCCTGTTTGATGGGTGTCCTCATTTGGGCATGGTTTGATGGATGTCCTGGTTTGGGCGGTAGAATGGCGTATCCGGGACGGTTGCTGGGGACGGTACGGCGAAACCATGGCGCAAGCGTATTCTAGAAAACAGATGATATTATTTCTTTAACTATTTAATAATTATAATTATTTTTAAGTTTTTCCAATAAATTGGAAATTATCCCCATAAGTCGCTGAAAATTTACTGATCCATGTGAAGTAAAAGACCAATAAAAAATGGTATTTATCTTAATATTCAGGTAATAATACTGTTTTTTTAACCTTCTTTCTAAGGTAAAAATCTACGCTTGCTGCGCACTGCAGCAGCAGGAATTCTAAACGGGGTCGCGGATGAGTGGAGATGTGGTCGAGCGCGCGGCCTACGAGGCGCTGGCGGCGCGTTACCAGGGGGTTATCGAAGCCGCGGTCGATGCCATCATCATCATCGATGAGCATGGCGTGATTGAAACGTTCAATCCTGCGGCGGAACGGATTTTCGGCTACGGCGAAGCGGAGGTCGCTGGACGCAATGTTCGCCTGCTGATGCCGGAACCGGATGCCAGCCAGCATGACAGCTACATGCGACGCTACCTCGCGGGCGGCGCACCGCACATCATCGGTATTGGCCGCCAGGTACTGGGCCGGCGCAAGTCGGGGGAGGTGTTTCCACTCGAACTCGGCGTCGGCGAACTGGCCGGACTCGAACCACGGCGCTTTGTCGGCACCATTCGCGACATCAGCGCGCGGCAGGCCTTGGAGGACGCGTTGGCCGTGCGTGAGCAGGAGCTGCGTCAGCTGTTCGAGCATGCCCCGATCGGGGTCTTCGCAGCCACGCTGCAAGGGCACTTCGTGCAGGTCAATCCGGCGCTGTCGAGCCTGGTCGGCTACAGCGCTGCCGAACTGCGCCGGATGTCGGTATCCGACTTGACGCTCGCCGAGGATCAGGACGTCCTGCAGGCGGCCTACCGCGACGTCAGCCAGGGTCACAAGGCCGAATGCCGCTGCGAGCTGCGCTGGCGGCGACACGATCAGGCGGTCATCCATGTCAGCCTGCAAGCGGTCGCTGTCGCCGGGGACGGTTCGCTGGTCATCGGCCAGATCCTCGACCGCTCCGAACAGTTCCGCACGGAGCGCGAAAGCCGTGACATGGCAGAACGCCTGGCCCAGGTCGGCCGAGTGACGACGCTGGGTGAGATGGCCTCGGCGATCGCCCACGAGATCAATCAGCCGCTGACGGCAATCTCGGCCTATGCCCAGGCCTGCCGGCGCCTGTTCGAACAGCCGGCTCCGGATCAGTACCTGCTGCGCGAGACACTCGAGGCCATCACCAGTCAGGCGCTGCGCGCCGGCGACGTGGTCAGGCGCATACGCGGCTTCGTCACGCACCATGACAGCGCGCGCGAGTCGGTCGACATCAATGACGTCGTGCGCGCAGCGCTCGAGTTCGCCGATTTCGATTTGCGCGCGCATGCGGTCGAGGTCAAGGCCGATCTCGCCGCTCGGCTGCCGCCGGTGCTGGTCGATCCGATTCAGATCCAGCAGGTCTGTCTGAACCTGATCCGCAACGCCATCGATGCCATGGCCGAGACCGCACCCGCTGTGCGGCGCTTGAGCTTCACCACCCACGCCCGGGGCGATACCGTGCTCGTGCATTGCAACGACAGCGGCCCCGGCGTCGCCGCCGAGATGCGCGAGCGTTTGTTCGAACCCTTCCAGACCAACAAGGCCGAGGGCATGGGTATGGGCTTGTCGATCAGTACCTCCATCGTCAACGCGCATGGCGGCTCGCTGCGCTATGTTGACGAACCCGCTGGCGGCGGCACTTTCACCCTGGTGCTGCCGGCCGTCCTCGAGTAAGCAGCCGATGTCGAGCGCACCACACGCAGCCACCGTCTTCATCATCGATGACGACGCCGCCGTGCGCCAGTCGCTGGCGCTGCTGATCCGCTCGATGGCGCTGCCGGTGGCGTCTTTCGAGTCGGCGCAGGACTTTCTCGACCGCAGCGATCCAGCCCAGCCCGGTTGTCTCGTGCTCGATATCCGCATGCCAGGCATGAGCGGGCTGGCACTGCAGGACGAACTCAGGCAGCGCGGTTTCCTGCTGCCCGTCATCTTCATCACCGGCCATGGCGATGTCGCCATGGCGGTTCGCGCGATGAAGCACGGTGCGGTCGATTTCATCGAGAAGCCGTTCAACGACCAGATCCTGCTCGAGCGCATCAATCAGGCCCTCGAGCTGGACCTCCAGCGGCGTCAGGCGGATGCCGAACGCAGCGACATCGAGCGCCGCATCGAGACCCTGTCGCCGCGCGAGCGGGAGGTGATGGCGCGCATCGTCGCCGGTCAGGCCAACAAGGTCATTGCCATCGAATTGGGGCTCAGTGAGCGCACGGTGGAAATCCATCGTGCCAAAGTCATGAGCAAGAGCGGCGCGCAATCCCTGGCCGAACTGGTCTCTATGGTCACGCGGCTGCAGGCTACGTAGTTTCCGAAGGCGGCTTACGCGAATCCGCGAATTCCGCTCACCGCCCCGCGGCGCAACAATCCCTGACGCAGGATTCCACTGCCAAGCAGGAGTGCGCCATGGGCGGCAACATCATCGATTTCCCGAAGACTTCAATCACCTGCAATTTCTGTCCGTGGGCGGATTCGTGTGTGGCCCACGACACTCGGGACGGCAGCCGCGCGCTGCGCTGTTCCGCGCCCACCAAGCGCAACCAGCACATCATCCGCCAGGGCGATCGGCTGGAGTATCTCTACATCCTGCGCTCCGGTTCAGCCAAGAGTTATTTCGATTCGAGCGACGGCCTCGAGCAGATAGTCGCCTTTCATTACCCGGGCGATCTGCTCGGTTTCGACGCCCTCGCGCACGGCACGCACCAGAGTTCGATCATCGCGCTGGAAACCGCAGCACTGTGCCGCATCCCGCTCGGCGCCGGCGACGAAGCGCTGTTGCAGGTACCGCAATTGTGGCGGGGCATCATGCGCGCCGGGGCCGAGCAGATGCGTGACCAGAGCGCCCATACGCTGCTCCTCGGCCAGAAAGCCGCCAGCGCACGCTTCGCCAGCTTCCTGCTCGACGTCTCGGCACGCCTCGCCGCGCGCGGTTGCTCGAAATCGGAGTTCAATCTGAGCATGGCGCGCCAGGACATCGCCAACTATCTATCGCTCGCCGTCGAAACGGTCAGCCGCCTGTTCAGTGATCTGCAGGTGCAGGGCATTCTCGCCGTCGAACGGCGTTTCGTGCGCATCGTGGCCTTCGATCGCCTCGAAGCCCTCGCCGCCGACCGCGCCGGCAGCGGGGCACGCGCCAAATCCGGCTGAGCCATGTTCGCGCCCGGCCCGCATGGCTACAGCGTCGACCGGCCGATCGCGTCGCCCGGCCCTCGCGTCATCGTCGTCAACGCCAATGCCGCGGCGCGCGCGCGAATCTGTAGCCTGCTCGAGGCCGCCGGCTTCGCCACCACCGCCTGCGACACCGCCGCGGCGGCTCTCGTCGAACTCCGCAACAACCCACCACTACCGGCCCTGGTGGTCGACTTCATGCTCGACGACATGAGCGGTTTCGGCCTGGTCCAGGCCAGCCGCACCGAGGGCATGCACCCGATCACCATCATGACCGCTGAGCGGGGCGAGGTCAGCGCCGCCGTGCGCGCCGTGCGCGAAGGCCTCGCCGATTTTCTGCCGGGCCCGCCAGACGCCCGTCTCGTCCAATCCCTCCGCACAGCCTTGCGCCACGCTGGCGGGAAAGGGCGCGGAGGGGTTGAATTCAGTTGTTGACGTGGTGGCGGGTGACCAGACGCCAGTCGTCGCTGGAGACGTCGACGTACCAGGGCCCGGGGGCGAGGGCGCCGGGGGCGGCGACGTAGCGGCCGTCGCCGGCGTGGCGGGCCGTGAGTGTCTGGTCGACTTGGCTGCGGGTGGCGTGGGACAGGCGCACGGCGAGGCTCTCGGGCTGGTAATCGGCGGCGCCCGCGCTGAGGGAGAATTCCAGGATGCCGTCGCGCAGTGTATCGATGCCGATGGCGAGACCGCGTTCGGCGGCGCGGGCTTCTCGGTCGAGCACCTTGTTGATCTGCAGACCGCGCTTGTAATAGTCGTCGACGACCAGGCTGTCGCTGTTACTCGACGCGATGGCGTAGAGCAGGGCGCAGGCGGCAATGGTGCCGAGCGGAATGGCGAAGACCAGCCAGGCCAAGGGCTCCTGCTGCCAGCGGGTCACGGGTTCGGTGTTGCTCTTCATGGTATCGGCCCCAGGAATTTGGCGTCTTCGGTGATGACGACGGTGTCGTCGTCGAGCGCGCGCAGGGTGAAATGAACGGTGGTGCTGCGCTGGCCGAGCGCGTATTCGCTCGCCCGCAGGACGACCGGCACCTCCTGCACGGCGCCGCCCGCAACGTCGACGATGACGCCATCCCCGGCCAGTTCGAGGCCTTCGATACCGGCGGCGCTGATGGCGAACTGGCGCGGTTCGTCGGCGAGGTTCAACACTTTCAGCGTGTAGACATTCTCAATCAGACCACCGCGTTCACGGTAGAGCTGGTTGCGATCACGAATGATATCGAGTGCAAGCGGCTCACGGGAAACCAGCAGATACAGAAACAACAGCGCCACCGCGCTGAGCAGGACGGCATAAATCACCGTGCGCGGGCGCACCACTCGGCTCGGCTTGCCGTCGAGCGCGTGCTGGGTGGTATAGCGGATGAGGCCCGGCGGGTAATCCATCTTGGCCATGACGTCATCACAGACGTCGATGCAGGCCGAACAGCTGATGCACTCGTACTGAAGGCCTTCGCGGATGTCGATGCCGGTCGGGCAGACCTGCACGCACATGGTGCAGTTGATGCAATCGCCGAGCCCGATCTCCCTCGGCTCGACGCCGCTGCGCCTGGCGCCACGCGGTTCGCCGCGCGCCGCGTCGTAGCTGACTATCAGGGTGTCGTTGTCGAACATCGCGCTCTGAAAGCGCGCGTACGGACACATGTACTTGCACACCTGTTCGCGCAGGAAACCGGCATTGCCATAGGTGGCAAAGCCGTAGAACAGCATCCAGAACGTCTCCCACGGGCCGAGCTGCAGGCTGAGGGTCTTGTCGAGCAGTGACGTCGCCGGGGTGAAATAGGCGACGAAGGTAAACCCGGTCAGCAGCGAGAACACCACCCAGACCAATTGCTTGGTGCCCTTGATGCGCAGCTTGCGTGCCGACCACGGCGCCCGATCGAGTTTCTGACGCTGCTGGCGGTTGCCTTCGATATGCCGCTCCATCCACAGAAACACTTCCGTCCACACCGTCTGCGGGCAGGCATAGCCGCACCACAGCCGCCCGGCCAGGGCGGTGAAGAAGAACAGCGACAACGCCGCCAGCATCAGCAGCAAGGTCAGCAGAAGGAAATCCTGCGGCCAGAACGTCAGCCCGAAGACATGGAACTTGCGTGCCGGGAGATCGAACAGCACCGCCTGGTGGCCATCCCAGCGCAGCCATGGCACGCCGTAGAAGAGCCCGAGCAGCACCACCACTGCAGCGACCCGCAGGGCGGCGAACGTACCGTGCACCTCGCGCGGATAGATTTTCTCGCGCTTTTCGTAAAGTGAGCGTTCGACCTCGGCGTTGCTGCTGGCCGGCCTGGCCCGCGCGGATTCATTCATGGCGTTGAATCATGGCGTTGGTTGCCCATATCCGGCGGCGGCGGGTAGGTGAAGGTCACGGCCAGCAATCCCGAAGCGGCCGTGAGCAGCCAGAAAAGCAGAAAGCCGATGGAGTAGGCGGCGGTCCGGCTGACATCGGGAAAGGGCACGCAGTGACGCAAATCGTCCGGATCGAGGATGCTGAAGAACACCCCCGTCGCCGCACCGGCCATGAGAAACGACAGCCAGATCACGGCCCCGAAGCGTTGCGGCATCGGCATCCAGCGCGTCTTGGCGAGTATTTCCATGCTCTGAGGGTGCTGCCGTGCCGGGACTGCTCAGGGCGCCGCTTTGTCGTCCTGCGTGAAGCTGTAGACATAGGCCGCGAGGACGCGCACCTTGGCCGCGCCGAGGAAGGCTTCGTGCGGCGGCATCTTGCCCATGCGGCCCTTGGCGATGCTCTCGACGATGGCTTTGCGTGTGCCGCCGTAGAGCCAGATGTCGTTGGTGAGGTCAGGGGCGCCGAGCATCGGATTGCCCTTGCCCTCGGCGCCATGACAGGCGACACAGGTCTGGTTGTAGGTCGCCTGGCCGGCCTCGACGCGGGCTTGCTCGATGTCGCGCCCGGCCAGGTGCTCGACATAGTCGGCGGCTTTCTCGACACCGTCTTCGCCGATGATGTCCGCCCACCCCGGCATGACGCCGTTGCGCCCCTTGAGGATGGAATGCTCGATGGCTTCCGGGCTGTCGCCGTAGAGCCACTGCTGATCGGTCAGATTGGGGAAGCCGCGCGCACCGCCGGCATCCGAGCCGTGGCATTGGATGCAGTAGCTCGCGAACAGATTCCGGCCCATCGAGAGCACGTCCGGATCCTCGGCCAGAACCGGGATGGCCATTTCCTGGTAACGGGCGTAGAGCTCGCCGTAGCGGGCCTCGGCCGCAGCGACCTCGTCTTCGTACTGCTGTTTTTGCGTCCAGCCGAGCAGACCGGCATACGAGCCCAGCCCCGGATAGAACAGAAGATAGGCGAAACCCCAGAACAAGGTGATGTAAAAAAGATTCAGCCACCACTTCGGCAGGGGATTATTGTATTCCTCGATATCGCCGTCCCAGACATGGCCCATGGTCTCGACCTGGCCGTCCTGGTTCGGTCTGCGCGCGCGCGACTGCGCCCATACCAGCCACAGGCAGGCCGCGATGCTGGCGAGGGTGACGATGGCGATGAAAGGGCTCCAGAAGCCACTGGTGAAATCAGCCATGGCGATGGTCTCCGGTAGAGTCTGCGGCAGGTTTTTCGTCTTTATCGTCATCGAGCGGGATCTGCGCCGCGGCGTCGAACTCGGCCTTGCGCCGGCGCGACATCGCCCACACCACGACGCCGAAGAAGACGACGGCGACGAACACGGTCCACAACGACAGCAGCCAGCTCATGCTCACCTCCGGCTCTTCACCGCGGTGCCGAGCCCTTGCAGATAGGCAATCAGCGCATCGAGCTCGTTCTTGCCCTCGAGCGCCTTAGGCGCCGCCGCAATCTGCTCATCGGTGTAGGGCGCACCGAGCTTGCGCAGCACGGTCATGCGCGGCGCGACGCTGTCCGGGTCGAGCGCGGTGCGTTCGAGCCAGGGGTAGCCCGGCATGATCGACTCGGGCACGACATCGCGCGGGTTGTTCATGTGCACGCGATGCCATTCGTCGCTGTAACGGCCGCCGACCCGCTGCAGATCGGGTCCGGTACGCTTGGAACCCCACTGGAAAGGGCGGTCGTAGACGAACTCGCCGGCCAGGGAATAGTGGCCGTAGCGTTCGGTCTCGGCACGGAATGGCCGAATCATCTGCGAATGACAGGTATAGCAGCCCTCGCGGACATAGACATCGCGCCCCATCAAGGCCAGCGGACCATAGGGCTCGACGCCGCTGACAGCTTCCGTGGTGGTGTGCTGGAAGAATAGCGGCACGATCTGGACCAGCCCGCCGATACTGATGGTGATCAGGATCAGTACCATCATGAAGCCGATGTTGACTTCGATATGCTCATGTTTCAGCACTGCTGCGTCCCCCCGCTCAATGCGCCATGGCCGGCGCCGGAATGCCGGCCGGCTGCGGCTGACTGCCGGCGCAGGTGCGCCACAGGTTGTAGACCATCACCAGCATGCCGGCGAAATAGAGCACCCCGCCGAGCAGGCGAATGGCATAGAAGGGATGCATGGCTTCGACCGATTCGATGAAGCTGTAAGTCAGCGTGCCGTCGTCGTTGACCGCGCGCCACATCAGGCCCTGCATGACCCCGGCGACCCACATGGCCGTGATGTAGAGCACGATGCCGATGGTCGCGATCCAGAAATGCACCTCGACCAGTCTGAGGCTGTGGATCTCGCGCCCATACAGCCGCGGGATCAGGTAATACATCACGCCGATGGAAATGAAACCGACCCAGCCGAGCGCCCCCGAATGGACGTGGCCGATGGTCCAATCGGTGTAATGCGACAGCGCGTTGACGGTCTTGATCGACATCATCGGCCCTTCGAAGGTCGACATACCGTAGAACGAGACCGCGACGATGACGAAGCGCAGCGCCGGATCGGTGCGCAGCTTATGCCACGCCCCGGACAAGGTCATGATGCCGTTGATCATGCCGCCCCAGGACGGCGCCAGCAAAATGATCGACATCACCATGCCGAGGGACTGCGCCCAGTCCGGCAGCGCGGTGTAGTGCAGATGATGCGGACCGGCCCAGATGTAAGTGAAAATCAGCGCCCAGAAATGCACGATCGACAGCCGGTAGGAGTAGATCGGCCGGTTGGCCATCTTGGGAATGAAGTAATACATCATGCCGAGGAAGGCCGCGGTCAGGAAGAAACCGACCGCGTTGTGCCCATACCACCACTGCACCATGGCATCCTGCACGCCGGCGAACATCGAATAGGATTTGGTCAGCGTCACCGGCAGCGCCAGGCTGTTGACGATATGCAGCACGGCGATGGTGATGATGTAGGCGGCGAAGAACCAGTTGGCAACGTAGATGTGCTTGACCCGGCGCTTGGCGATGGTGCCGAAGAAGACCACCGCATAGGCCACCCACACGACGGTGATGAGGATGTCGATGGGCCACTCGAGCTCGGCGTATTCCTTGGAGGCGGTGATGCCGAGCGGCAGCGTGATGGCGGCCAGAACGATGACCAGCTGCCAGCCCCAGAAGGTAAAGGCGGCGAGACGGTCACTGACCAGCCGCACATGACAGGTACGCTGGACGATGTAATAGGAGGTCGCGAACAGCGCCGAACCGCCAAAGGCGAAGATCACGGCATTGGTGTGCAACGGCCGCAGGCGACCGAAAGTCAGCCAGGCAATATCGAAATTGAGCGCCGGCCAGGCCAGCTGGGCGGCGATGACCACGCCGACCAGCATGCCGACCACGCCCCATACCACCGTCATGATCGCGAACTGGCGCACGACCTTGTCGTTGTACGTATCCGTCATCGAAGACGCTCCTGGCTAGAGTGGGTCGCGAAGCGCGGCTCAGAACCGGTACCCGATCCCGGCTCCGATCACCCATGGGTTGATATCCGACTCGACGCGCAGTCCGGCGCCGAGGTTCTTCACCAGCAACGATGCCGTGGTCTCTATGTCGATGTATTTCACGTCGAAATTCGCAAACCAGTTGCCGCCGATGTCATAGTCGAAGCCGAACTGCGCCGCCCATCCCCATGAGCTCGAGGTGTCCACATCGACCGAGCTGCCGAGCGTGCGTTCGAGCCGGTCGGTGGCATCATTCCACAAGAAGGCCGTGTAATTCACCCCCACGCCGGCGTAGGGGCGAAATTTGGCGCTCGGCATGAAGTGATACTGGAAAGTCATGGTCGGCGGCAGGACCCAGACATCGAAAATCTTGAAATCATCGGTCACGCCGAAGCCGCCCAGGACCGGGTCATTGCCATCGATGCGGACATCATGATTGGCGATGCCGGCGATGAGTTCGACGCCGAAGTGCGGGGTGACCATGTAGGTGATGTCGAGTTCGGGAACGACCGCCGCATCGACCGAAACACCGGCCTGCAAAGGCGTTTTGGTGCCTGCCGCCTCGAGGTTGATGCGCGTGGAGGAATCATCGGGAATGATGCCGATGACGCGGCCGCGCACCCGCCATTTGGAATCGGCCGGGTTGCTCGAAGTACCGTCGGCAGCGGCGGCGCAGAAGGTGCTTGCGCCGAACAGGCAGGCGAGCGCCCAGGTGGTCATCGATGAACGCGTGCGGCAAGCAGACGACGATGTGGTGATAGTCATGACGAAGACCTCGGCAGCATGTTGTATGGAAGCGATCACGGGCCCGGCGGGGCGCCGCGGGCGTACCATGACGCAGGTGCAGCATATGGCTTGTGATCTGGATCAAGCGCGCATGCATGGCCTTGATGAATGCTCCGTGCCCGACTTCGTCTTCAGCGTGGGTTTCATGCAACAGTTCGAATGGTGCCGCGCCCTGGAACAGGCCTCGACTGCGCCGCCGCCACTATGAGCAGCGTCCTGACGACTTGCTTTCATTGCGGCGAACCGGTGCCGCCCGGCACGGCGTGGACACTCAGCATCGATGGCTGCGCACAGCCCTTGTGCTGTATCGGCTGTCGCGCGGCCGCCGGC
>JBBDTC010000025.1:10464-12399 GCA_040904625.1 Gammaproteobacteria bacterium | reverse complement strand
GACCGAAGGGAGCCATTCCGCCAAAGGACCCCCGCAGGAGAGGCCTATCCGCGCTCGAGTAGGTGCTATCGGGGTTCTATTCAACTGACGAGCAACGCTGCCAGACGGGATGGATCGGCGTTCCAGATAGCTGAGTTATTCTGGGACGGGCCCTTACAGACCTTCGACGTAAGCGGCAATATCATTAACGGCCGCGGCGTCGAGCGGTACCGGATAGAGCTTTGGCATCTTCGCCGAAGGCTTCCTGATCCATTCGACGATCTGCGCAAAGTCCATGCGGGACGCAATTCCGTTCAGGGTCGGGCCGCTCAAGCCTTCGCCGCGACCGCCGTGGCAGGCGGCGCAGACCTTGCCGAACAGCGCGCGGCCCGCGGCGGGGTCGGCGGCGCGCGCGGCTGCAGCATCCGCCGGCGGCCGAGCAGCGATGCCGGACTGCGCCGGTTTCTCACCGCTACCGTCGAGCGCATAGATGATCAGTGTCGGGCTGCCGGTCGTGCCGAAGGTGAGCCGCGATACGTTGCCCGAGGTCGTCGCCACATACTGCTTGCCGTCACGCATGTAGGTGATCACCCCGCCCGCTATCGCGCCCCCGGTCTGCGTCTCGAACAGTCGCTTGCCGTTGCGCGCATCGAGCACGAAAAAATTGCCCTGCATGTCCCCGGCGAAGATCACGCCTCCGGCCGTTGGCGTGATGCCTGAGACCATCGGCCCCACCGTTTCGTGTTTCCAGCGGATAGCCCCGATCTCGGCGTCCAGGGAGACCACCCAGCCACGGCTCTCATCGGCCAATTCGAAAGTCCCGCCCATGTTGGGCTGGCCTGGCTTGAAGGTGAAACCTTCCTCGGCCTTGAGCAAAGCACACCAGTCGACCGTACCGACCACGATGGCGTTATTGATCCTGTCGAGCGCCGGACCGTTCCATTCGACGCCGCCGAGCAGACCGGGGCAGACTTCTATGCCGCTCGTGGTCGGCGCGACGCCGGCGTTCTTGATCGTCGTGATGGCCGTCTTGAAGACCTGCTCGCGGGTTTCACGATTGACGCCATAGACGTAGCCGTCCTTGCCGCCGATCGCCACCATCGGCTCCCCGGCAGCGTTGAAATAAAGCATGGGCGCTGCGCCCAGATCGAGATCCTGACCGTCATTGGCGAGCAGTTGGTGGTACCACTTGAGTTGCCCCGTGGCGGCGTCGAGGACGACCATGCTGTTGGTATAGAGGTTGTCACCGGGGCGCAGCGCAGCCAGGAAATCCGGGGCCGGATTACCGACTGGCACGAAGACCTCGCCGGCAGCGAAATCGAGCGTGAAGGTCGACCAGGTACCGCCGCCGCCGTAGCGCGCCGTTTCGGCGTTTTCCCAGGAATCAGCGCCCGCCTCGTCGCCGCGGGGTACGGTGTAGAAGCGCCACACTTCGCGGCCGCTGAGCGCATCGTAGGCCATCACCCGGCCGCGAATACCCCAGTCTCCTCCGGCCGTACCGATGATGACCAGTCCCTGATAGATTTGCGGCGCGCTGCTGAAGAACTCGCCCTGCTGCGGGTCGCCCGCCTGCTGCAGCCACACGGTGCTGCCGTCGGCGGCATCGATGGCAAGCAGGCGCGCATCGGTGGTGCCGCGAAACAGGCGCCCGTTGGCATAGGCCACGCCACGGTTGACCTGCAGCGCCGTCGAACTCGGATCCTCTATCGTGTAGTGATGCCGCCAGCGCAGTGTACAGTCGGCCGAATCGACCGCCAGAGTGTCGGTTGCAGTGGTGAAATAGAGGGTGCCGTCGATATGCAGGATACCAGTGTGGAATGCACCCGCGTCTTCCACCGGCAGTCGGCAGACCTCACCGAGACGGGCGGCGTTGTCGACCGTGATCTGCGCGAGATCGGTCCAACGCTGGCCGTTGACGTTATGGTTATAGCTGCTCCAGTTGGTATCGGCCGGCGC
>JBBDTC010000025.1:0-10364 GCA_040904625.1 Gammaproteobacteria bacterium | reverse complement strand
GGCCGGCGCTGCGGCGATGGCGAGTGCGGCGAACGCCGCGGCCAGGCGGAATGCAATCATCAAATCCAAACTCCCCGAAATTGAACCCGCCTGTATAGCAGAAAACGGCAGCGTGGGGACAACATCGATGCAGCAGCGCATCCGTTCGATGACTCAGCCATGCGTTGAAACAGCGAGTCTTCAATAGTGCGGTGGCCGTTCGTCGGCCGGCGCAGACTCAGACTGTTCGGCGTACCAGGCATCGAGTCGCTGCGCAAAGGCCGCGAAACGTGTTCGCAACGCCTCGATCTCGCGCTGCTGCTGGTAGACGATATCGCTCAGCTCCTGGTTCGTGCTCTCCAGGTAGGCGATACGCAGCTCGATTTTCTCCAACGCGGTTTCTTCGTCCATACGGTCCAGCCTGCCCGGGCGCACAACGCGCGGTCTTCGAGGCGCGCAGTTTATCTGCATCGAAAGAGCACCGCACCGGTGAGCACTCACCGCCCCCCATGCCGAATGCTCTCACACCAGCACACGCCCCAATTGCGGTATGGCAATAAGAAGGAGTGTCAATGCCAGCATCAGCAAAGCGAACGGCAGGGCACCGACGAAAATGTCGCGCAGCGTGATCGACTGGTCGTCGAGCGCGGCCTTGATGGCATAGACGCTGAGCCCCAGCGGCGGGGTAAGCAGACCGATCTCGACACCGATCACGGTGACGATACCGAACCAGATCAAATCGCCACCGAGCGCCTGCACCGCAGGCAACGCCAGCGGCACCATGATGAGCAGAATGGAGGTCGAGTCGAGGACCATCCCGAGCACCACCAGCAGTACCAGATAACACAGGGCATAAGCCGTCAGGCCCAGACCGGCAGCGGCAATCCAACTGCCGACGACGCCCGGAATACCCGACAGGGTCAGCATCATGCCGAAGGCCGAGGCGGCAATGATGAGAAAGAGGATGGAGGCCGAGGTGCTGGCGCAGGCGAACAGCAGCTGTCCCACATCGCGCACCCCGACCCGACGCATCACCGCGGCTACCGCCAGTGCCAGCAGACTGCCTACCGCACCGGCCTCGGTCGGGGTGAAGATCCCGCCGTAGATCCCGCCCAGCACCGCCGTCACCAGCACCAGGATCGGCAGCAGCTTGAGCAGCGCGCCCCGCGCGTCGAGCATGCTGGCAGACACGCCGTCCGGCGTGTCCCGCATCGCCCAGCGCGGCCGCCACCAGGCGGCCGCAATGGCGGTCAGCGCGAACAGGCCGGTGAGCAGAAGACCCGGGACCACGGCCGCGAGGAACAGCGCATTGATCGAAACCTCGGCAACGAGGCCGTAGATGATCAGGAGCAGACTCGGCGGGATGAGCATACCGAGTACCGACGAGCCCGCGACCAGGCCCACCGCAAAGCGCGGCGTGAAGCCATGTTCGATCAGCGGCGGCACCGCGACCTTGCTGAAGATGGCGGCCGAAGCGATCGAGATGCCGGTCATGGCCGCAAAAATCGCGTTGGCCAGCACCGTGGCGATGCCGAGTCCGCCAAGCAGCCGCCCGCAAGCCCAGTGTGCCGCCGCCAGCGCGTCGCGCCCGATCTCGGCACGTGCCATGACCAGCCCGAGCAGCACGAACAAGGGAACGGCGCTGAAGACGTAGGACGACACCGCACCGCCGGCGGCGAGCCCGAGACTCTGCAGGGCGATCAGGACGCTGCCCTTGATGAAGGCGATACCCAGCGCAGCCGCACCGAGCAGCGCGAATGCCACGGGCATGCCGGTAAGGAGCAGTGCGAACAACAGTCCGACCGCGCCGAGGCCCACGGCGATGCGCCCGTCCAGAGTGAGGAAGACCAGCGCCAGCCCCGGCACCACCAACCAGGGCAGTATCGCGGCACCGGCACTGCGCCGCGCCAGACGCCGCGCCCAGCACAAAACGTCCGCACCGGCAAAGAGCGCGAGCAGACCGCTGCCGAGCACCACTGCGAGACTCGCTGGCCACGACGGCACGGTGAAGTCCCCGGGCACGCCGAGAAATTCGTCATCGCGCCAGGCGCGCCACAGCCACGGCGCGCTCACCGCACAGATGGCGCCGGACAGGAGCAGCGCGGCCAGCGCAGCGACAGCCTCACGCACCATAGCCGGCACCGACAGGCGCGTACCCGGGGGAGCGGCCGGCATGCCGGCCCGCATCAAACCGCCCGAGCGGCTGGCCCAGGCCAGGACCAGGAACACGGTCGCCGGCATGGCGATGGCGACCAGTTCGGCGACGCCGCGCAGTGGCCGATCGAACACTATCCGGGCGACGATATCGGCGTTGACGAGCAGCGCTATGGCGGCGATGAGAACGGCCGCCAGACTCGCCAGCAGACGTGCCAGCAAGCCAGCCCTGCTCGTGGCTGTCACGCTCTCAACGCCCATGGCCAGGCATCTAGAGATCCCGATCCCAGGCCCGCACCGGCTCCACGCCTTCGGCGCGCAACCCGTCCATCAGCGCCCGCAGGACCTGGCCGGCCGGCAATCCGCGCGCTTCGTTGCGTGCGACCCAGGAATGCGCGAGATCCGGCAGGTTTTCTACCCAACGCTGCTTCTCGGCCGCGGGCAGGGTCGTGACCACAGCACCTTCGGCGGCGAGGGCGGCGAGGGCATGCTCGTAACGGGCCACGACATCGGCCGCGGCAAGATCCGAATACTCATGGCCGAGCGCGGCGAGTATGTCCTGCGCCGCCCTCGGCAGGCGCCGCCAGACGTCGAGATTGGCGGTCAGCGCACCGGTGCATTGCGCACCGATTCCGACCAGCGTGATGTAGGGCGCCACTTCGTGGATGCGGAAGGGATGGGCTCCGGTGAGGATCGACAACACGCCATCGGCGACGCCGGTCTTGATCTGCGTGTAGTAGCTCGACAGCGAACCGTCGACCGCGATGGCGCCCGTACCGCGCAACCAAATGGCGGCGGCGCCCGGCGCCAGGATCTTGCGCCCACGCAGATCGTCTAGCGTGCGCACCGGGAAGGTCGTCAGCAAATGATAGGTATCGACACCGCTGGCGCCGAGAAAGCGTGCGTTGTATTTCTTCCAGCTCGCCGCCAGGGCCGGGATTTCGGCATGCAGGCGATTCATTACCCGCATCAGGGCAGGTAAATCGTCGGTGATGAAGGGCAGCGCGTAGGTCACGTTCTGCAGCGGCAGGCGTGCCGACTCCCACAGACTGCCCACCCAGCCGATATCGGCCAGTCCGATCTCCACCCCGGCGAGTGAATGCTGATACTTGTAGAGCGTGCCCCAGGCCGTGGTGAAACGCACCGCCATATCCGGGCGGCGCCGGGCGAGACGGACCTCGAACTCGGGCAACACGTGATCGCGGATGACGGTAACCCACGGCAGGCTGGGCGGATGGGTGGTGACGATGGTCAAATCGAGTTCGCGGTCACCGGCGTGGGCAGCGCTGGCCGAGAGCACACACAGCAGCCTGAGCAGACCGCTACCCATCGCCCTGTTGATCGAGATCAAGCGCGCCTCCCCTCAGGCTGACTCCACACAGTTCCCATTGTCGCGGATTATGCGGACAATCGCAGAACCGACTTGCGTCGCGGTTCAATGCTTCAGGGGAGGCAGTTTCATGAAATTTCATTGGTTCAATCTGATGCCCTGGCCCTACCTGCCGGATGACTTCACCGAGAAGCATCGCAGCGTCTGGGTCGACGTCGATTCGCGCCTGTTCGATCCGGTCAAGGCCAACCGCATCTACAATGATTATCTCGACCTGCTCGAACTCGCTGAAGACGTCGGTTACGACGGTCTCGGCATCAACGAGCATCACCAGAATGCCTACGGCCTCATGCCGTCGCCGCAGCTGATGGCATCCAGCCTCGCGCGACGCACGCACAAAGCCGCCATTCTTCTCCTCGGGCAATCACTCGCGCTCTACGACCCGCCGACCCGCGTGGCCGAGGAGATGGCGATGATCGACTGCATCTCGGGCGGGCGCCTGATCTCGGGCTTCCCGGTCGGCAGTTCCATGGACGACAACTACGCCTGCGGCGTCAATCCGGCGACGCTGCGCGAGAAATACCTCGAAGCACACGATCTGGTGCGCCGCGCGTGGTCCGATCCGGACGTCTTCGCCTGGAACGGCAAGCATTACAAGCTGCGCTACGTGAACCTGTGGCCCCGTCCCATCCAGACACCGCCGCCCATCTGGATTCCCGGCGGCGGATCGGTCGAGACCTGGGATTTCTGTGCCGAACACCGTTACAACTACAGTTATCTGTCGTTCCAGGGTTATGTCCGCGGTGCGCAACTGATGGAGGGCTTCTGGCAACGCATGGAAGAACTCGGCTGTGATTTCAACCCCTACCAGGCGGCGTTCGCGCAACAGATCTGCGTCGCCGAGACGGACGCCGAAGCCAAACGCCTGTACGAAAAGCATGCGCGCTATTTCTTCTCCCGCTGCCTGCACGTCTATCCGGGCTATGCCGATGCGCCGGGCTACCGCACCGAACCGACCATCCGTGCCGGCCTGGTCTCGCAGATGGCAGGGCAATCTTCGGCCCTCAACCAGGCCGCGGCATTGTCCTGGGAAGAGATGATCGAGAAAGGTTTCATCGTCGCCGGCAGCCCGGATTCCGTGATCGAGCAGATCGACAAGGTCGCGACCTCACTCAAGGTCGGACACCTGGTGTGCCTGCTGCATTTCGGTGACATGCCCAACGAACTGTGCCAGTACTCGACCCGCATGTTCGCCGAAAAAGTCATCCCCCACATGCGCGGCAAGTGGAAGGATTACGAGGATCACTGGTATCCGCGGCCGATGGCGCAGGAAGACCGCGCCGTGCCGCGTCCGGTGACGATGCCGCAGCAGGCGCCCGAACCGACGCCGCGACGCGTCGCGGAGGTGGGCCGATGAAACTCTCGACCATGCAAGTCGGCCCCGAACAACGCGAGGTCTACTATTACCGGACGGGCAGCGGGCAGCCGCTGCTCTACCTGCACCACCTGCTCGGACTGCAGGGCTTCGAACCCGCGCTGGCCCGCCTCGCGGAAAGCTTCGATGTCATCGCGCCGTTCGCGCCCGGCTGGGGGCCAGCCAAGGATCAGCTGCCGGATATCGATGAAGGCCCGCTCGATCTGACCCTCCACCACTGCGACATCCTCGATCATCTCGGCATCGGCAGCGCGCATGTCGTCGGCATTAGCATCGGCGCCTGGATGGCGGCTGAACTTGCCGCCATCGCCCCGCATCGCATCGAGCGCCTGGTCCTCATCAATCCGCTCGGCCTGTGGCTGGACCAGGGCGGCGGCGAAGACCCCTTCGCCCAGCACCCCGGCTTCCCCAGCGCAGTACTCTTTGCTGCGCCGGACGGCCGCCAACGCTATCTGATCGATGACCGCGACAAGCTCGACGCCCACGTCGAGGAGCTGCTCAACCTGCGGGCGAGCGCCAAATTCCTGTGGCCGATCCCGGATACCGGCGTCAAACGCCGGCTGCCGCGGATCAAGGCCGCGACGCTGATCGTGACCAGCGACAAGGACGTCGTCGTTCCTGCGGCCTACGGTCCGGCCTGGCGCGACGCCATTGCCAACGCGCGCCTCACCACGCTCGGCGATGCCGGTCATCTGGCCGAACTCGAGCAGCCCGAAGCCTTCGCTCGGGTCGTCGGCGACTTCCTGCGCGACGAGGCCATTGCCGCAGTGGCTTAGGACCCTGAGGACCCGCCGCAACAGTGGCCGCGCCGCCCGCCACGGCTGCCAGCCGCCGTTCAGCTGCCGCCGAAAATACCGCCGTCGACCGGCAGCACCGTGCCGGTCACGAATGCCGAGGCCCGCGCGGCGAGGAAGATCGCCACGCCGGCGGCATCGTCCGGTCCACCCATGCGTTTCAGCGGCACGTTGGCGAGGATACTATCCTCGCCCATGCTGTCGACCATGGGCGCCAACATGTCCGTGAGGAATGGCCCTGGTGCGATGACGTTGACCGTGATGTTACGCGGTGCGAGATGCGCGGCGAGCATGCGCGAGAGATGGTGCAGGGCTGCCTTGGACGGCGCGTAGGAGAAATTCTCGAAAATCGGCGTGTGCAGACCATCGACCGACCCGACATTGATGACCCGCGCCGGATCGCCGGGTGTGGCTGCGGCTTCGAGCAGCGGCAGCAGCTTCTGTAGGATAAAGAACGGCGATTTGACGTTCAGGTCCATGACCTTGTCCCAGCCCTTCTCCGGAAAAGCGTCGATCGTCGCGCCCCACTGCGTACCGGCGTTGTTGACCAGCACATGGAGCGCGGACTCGCGCTCGCGCACGATACCGGTTACCCGTTCTATCTCGTCCATGCGCGCCAAATCGCCCGGCAAGGCGATGCATTCTCCCGATTCGGACAGCTCTGCCGCTGCCGCCTCGCAGACCTCGGCTTTGCGCGCCGTGATATAGACACGCGCGCCGGCCTCGACGTAGCCGCGCGCGATCATGAAACCGATGCCGCGGGAACCGCCCGTGACGAGCGCGACCTTGCCGGCGATATCGAACAGTTGGCGAGACATGGCGGCCTCTCACAGGTTGGCGAGGAAATCGAAGGTGCGGTCGAAGGCACCGCCGTCAACCTCGGCGATGGCGGCGTTGAAAATCGCGTCCAGTGCGAACACATTGGCCATCCACACATTGTCGTATCCGGCAGCTTCGGCGCGCTGCGTGAGCGCCACGATCTCGTCGATGGTCGTCGAACGGCCGATGCCGGTGACGTCATCCCCGACTGGGCGCGCGCCCGTCATGATGCCCATTCTCATCGTCTTGCCTCCCCTGTTGTCATCACCTGGCGGTATTGGGGTCCTTACGCTCCATCCGAGCATTGCCCCGCACAGAAGCTGTCGAGTATCGGATCGGATTGCATGCGCATGATGCCCTGAGCATAGATTGGAATGCCCCGGCGCGGTGTGCCGTCGGCCTCCCGCGCAGCGACACAGGCCTCGGCAAAACTACCGGCTCGCGGCGGCCCGAAGTTCTCTGGCTGCAGCGCGTTGGGAGCGGTCGCGATCATGCGCGCGATGAGACGGTCGACCAGCGGCACGATGAGTTCGTAGCAGAGGCCGACGTGGACCTTGATCAGATTGGCATCCTGCACCGACTGCGCGGATGCGCCCTTGATTTCCGCGCTGCGGTACATGAGGTTGTCATTGGGGATGACGACCGTGCCCGCACTATCGTAGCCATGATCGAGAAACGAGGATTCGCTCGGGTTGACCAGCGTCAGGCGGACCAGTCCTGCAGTGAGCATGTCGCGCACGCGCTGGCGGGCGCAGCGCACATTGTCGAGCTGGAAATCCGGCGTCGTCTCGCGGCTCAGCTCGAGCTCGAAGTTGCTGCTGCAAGAGCCGCCGCTCTCGGTGACGTACGGCGTCGTATACAGCGGTGCCAACGCCCGCGCGAAGGCGAGTTCCATGGCCCACATACGCGCATTGTTGACCGCACCGGCCCGTGCTGTTTCGAAAGCCGCGTAATTGAGCGTGATCTTGGCGTGATAAATCAGCGCAAACTGCAGCGCACCGAAGATCAGCAGCAACAGCACCATCGCCACGATCGCGAACTCGACCATGGCCTGGCCGCGTAGGCTGTCAGGGCGCGGGGAGTTCATCCACATCTCCCGGTAGCGCCGGATCCGCCGACGGCCGATCCTGCTGACCGAGTATGGCCATGATGGCGTCATAGGTCGCCGCGCCCTGCGCCGCAACCGGATCGCCGGCCGGGCTGTGCACCTTCATCTTCAGGAAACTGTTGGCGGCCTGGCGCAGCTGCACCACGCCCATGTTGAACCAGGCCTTGGCCAAATCGCTGTCACGGACCAGCGCCTCGCGATAGGCCGCGATCGCGGCATCGGGTCTGTCCATGCGCGCATAGATGTTGCCCAAACGGAACCACAGCTCGGCGTCCTGCGGGATGGCCGCCACCAGCGTGCTGTAGTGGGGTTCCGCGGCCGCCCATTCGCCCGCCGCGTAAGCGCTCTCGCCGGCCTGGCGCGCTATCGCGACTGCGCTCGTCGAGGGCGCCTGCTCGCTGCGCATCGATTGACAGGCCGACAACGACGGCAACAGCAGGAGCAGCACGGCGACACGGCCCCATCGCGCTGCCGCTTGGCGCCCGCCGGCACACCGACGGGCTGCCCGGCCATACACTTCACACACGAAGTTCAAAGCCCGCCCTGGCTCATGAACTTCATGACGATGGGAAACGCCAGGACAATGAATGTGACCGGGAAGATGAACAGTATCAGCGGCCCGACCAGCTTGATCGGCGCCTCCATGGCGAGCTTCTCGGCGCGCTGGAAGCGTTCATTGCGGCGCTGCTCGGCTTGTACGCGCAGGACCGTCGCCAGGCTCGCCCCCATGCGTTCCGCCTGGACCACGGCGCTGACGAAACTCGTGACTTCGTTGATGTCGAGCCGCTCGGCCATGCGCCGCAGGGCGTCGGCCCGGGTCAGTCCCGAACGCAGATCGCGCAGCACGATGGCGAACTCGTTGCGCAACGGTCCGGGCGGCGCCTTCTCCATCGCCTGGGCCAGCGCACCGGAGAGATTCAGCCCGGCCTCGACGCACATGGTGATGAAATCGAGATAAATCGGCATGCCGCGAATGACCGCGAGTTCACGCCGTTTGCGCGTGTCCGACAGCCACACATTGGGGAACAGGAAACCGAGCAGCGGCGCGACGATGATCGCCAGCGGGAACGATTCCTGCAGCGCCACCAGACATATCCAGACCACGATCGGTGCCACCAGCGCCAGCAGGATTTGCAGGGCGACGAACTGTTCCGCGGTCAACAGATAGCCGACGCCGGTGCGCTGCAGGCGCCTTTCGGTATGCTCCATGAACTCATAGGGCAGAAAGGTGCAGACGAAATTGGCGATGAGCTGAATGAACGGCCAGATGAACTTCAACAACGGCGGCAGCGGATCCATATAGGTCCGGTCTTCCTCGTCGACCAGCGAGTTGAGCCAGAACACGAGCAGCATGAAGCACGTACCGCTGACCAGCCAGGCCGCCATACTGAGCCAGGGCAGCGGTCCGTTCAGCACCTGTTCCACGACTTTGCCTGCCTTGCGCTGATCATTACACGTCGATCGAGGTGATCTTCCTGATCATGAAGTAGCCGAGCAGCTCCATCACGATGATGACCGACAACACCGTCCAGCCGATGCCGGTCGTCCACAACTTCTGCATCGCCTCGGGTTCGAGGAAATTGAGCAGCACGCCGAGCAGCACCGGCAGACCGGTCATGACGATGCCCTGGAGCTTGCCTTGTGCCGTGAGGCTCTGGATCTTGCCTTCCATGGTCGACTTGCGGCGCAAGGTATCGGCCAGAGACTCGATGGTCTCGGCGAGATTGCCGCCGACCTCGCGGTTGATCCTGAGCGCCGTGGTCAGCATGCGGAAATCCTGCATGGGGATGCGCTGCTCCATGTTCGCCAGGGAGACGTCGAAATCGACCCCGAGACGCTGTTCCTTGGTCAGGATCTCGAACTCCTGGCTGATCGGCGCCGGCTGCTCGGCAACGAGATTGTCGAGCGCGATGTTGAGGCTGGCCCCGGCACGCAGCGAACCCGACACCATGGTCAAGGCGTCGGGCAGCTGGGCTTCGATACGGGCCAGACGTTTGCGCTTCATCGAACGGTAGGCGAACGTCGGCAACACCAGAATGAGTACGAACACACCGACAGTGGTGACGAGATCGCCGAGCAGCAGCCAGGTCAGTACCGGCGCCACCACCAGCGCAATCAGATTGATGCGGAACAACTGATTGGGGTCGACGAACATGAACATGTCGGACATGTTGGACGACGCCGAGGCGGTGAAATCGGCCCGATAGTCGACCAGCTTCTGCTGCACACGCACCGATACCAGCAGCCAGCCCAGCGTAGTCGCGAGAAAGATGGCCACCAGCGCCAGCGGTAGGGCGATGGTACTGACCGTACTGTAGAAGAGTTCGAGCATCAGCGGCCGAAGATACTCATGTCGACACTGATGCCGCGCTTGCGCAGGTCTTCGTAGAATTCCGGCACCCTTCCGGTCGCCTTGAACTCACCGACCACCCGGCCCTTGTCGTTGAACCCGGTCTGCTCGTAGACGAAGATATCCTGCATCTGAATCGTGCCGCCTTCGACGCCGGTAATCTCGGTGATGTTGATGACCCGACGCGAACCGTCCGAGAAGCGTGTCTGCTGCACGACCAGATCGACCGCCGAGGCCACCTGCTCACGAATCGCCTGCACCGGCAGCTCCATGCCGGACATCATGACCATCACCTCGAGACGCGAGATCAGATCCCGCGGGGTATTGGCATGGGCGGTGGTCAGCGAGCCGTCGTGGCCGGTGTTCATGGCCTGCAGCATGTCGAGCGCCTCGCC
>JBBDTC010000024.1:0-12411 GCA_040904625.1 Gammaproteobacteria bacterium | reverse complement strand
CGCTCCGCCTTGCCGGATCACGAAAATGGCCACAGCAGCGCCGAACAATGAAAGATCAACAGGCCCTAGTAGGCCACGAACAGCGTGTGGCGACGGCCCTTGCCGACAGCGGCGCGTGCTCGCGTCGTCACGCTGCGGGCTTCGAACCCGGCCTGGCGCAGTCGTTGTTCGAAGGCCCGGCTCCTGAACGCCGACCAGACGACGAGCACGCCGCCCGCACGCAGCGCGCGGCGCAACAGGGCGAGCCCGGGCGGGTGGTAGAGGCGTTCGTTGCTGCGCACGGTGAACGCTTCCGGACCGTTGT
Source organism: Gammaproteobacteria bacterium (assembly GCA_040904625.1). Taxonomy (GTDB): domain Bacteria; phylum Pseudomonadota; class Gammaproteobacteria; genus JACKNG01. The sequence continues at coordinate 12,107 of JBBDTC010000024.1, read as the reverse complement.
CGATGTCGAGCAGGATCGCATCGAAGCCGTGGCCGCCTACGGCGAGGTAATCCAGCAGATCGCCCACGTGGACGCTGACCCGCGGATCGTCCAGCGGCCGGCCCGCGCACGACCCCAGCGGGCCGCGGTTCCAATCGACGACCAGGGCCAGCAGTTCGACCACGGTGATTCGTGTCGTGGTGCCGGCCTGATCGAGGACCGCCCGCAAGGTGAAACCCAGGCCGAGTCCGCCGACGAGTATCCGGGCGTTATCCATCGGCACGCCCTGCGCGCAGGCGAGCGTGGCCATGACCTGTTCGGAGCCGCTGCAGCGGCTGGACATCAGCGTTTGACCGCGCACCCGTACGACGTGCTCGCCATCCTCGGCGGTGAGCGTGAGCGGCTCCCCGTCAGGGGTCGTCGCTTCGACCAGGATCTCGCGCTGCGCTCTGGCCATGCTCAGCCGGCCTCGCCGGCCAGCACCCGGTAGCTGGCATAACGCCGCGTGCTGATTTGCGCTCGATCGACCGCAGCCTTGACGCCGCAGCCCGGTTCGTTCAGGTGCCGGCAATTGCGAAAGCGACATGATCGGGCAGGTTCGACGAATTCCGGAAAACCCGCGCTCGGATTCCAGTCGCGCTCGAGATAGGGCGTGTATTCGCGCACACCTGGCGAATCTATGATCTCGCCCCCGCCCGGCAAGGAATAAAGCCTGGAAGCGCTGGTCGTATGGGTGCCCTCGCCGCTGCGGGCCGATACCGCGCCGACCGCGGCGCCGCTGTGCTGGCACAGGGCATTGAGCAAGGAGGACTTGCCGACGCCCGACTGCCCGACCAGCACGCTGGTGCGCGCACGGGACAGGGCGGCGAGCCGTTCCAGGCCCTGTCCGGTCGCGACGCTGGTGCGAACCACGGGGTAGGGGACCGCCGCATACTCGACCAGGGTTTCTTCGCCGGCGCCCGCAGCAGACGCCGCCGCGAGTTCAATCTTGTTGCACACGATGACGGCCGCGGCATCCATGGCTGCGGCGGCCATGAGATAGCGATCGATGAGGTTGGCGTCGAGCGGCGGCGCCACGGCGCAGACGATGATGAGCTGATCCAGATTGGCCGCCAGCGTGTCGGGTCTGCCGCGGCTGTCTGGTCGGGTCAGCGCGTTGATCCGGGGCAACAGCGATTCGACGATGCCCCGCTCGCCGTGAAGACCCGCCTGCCAGCGCACGCGGTCGCCACACACCGCACGCAGTTTGCGCTTGCGGACGGTACACGGATGGACGTGTCGAGCGGCGTCTTCGACCAGCACATGATGGCCGAAGTCGGCCACGATGCGGCCGTCCAGCGGTTTTTCGCTTGCACACCCCTGGCGGCTTGGTCTGGCTCGTGGCATGGCTGTCACGGTACTCGAAGACGGCGCGGAAGTCGCCGCGGCGCGTGATGCTCGATGTTCGGCTGCCGTGATCCGTCGATATCCTGTATCGCGGCCGTCACGAGGGCGCCGAGGAAGTGCTCTGGATCAAAAGCCCTGGGGCTATGGCCTGTACACTGCGCTGGTCCAGACCTGCTCACGGTGCCGGGGAAGAGATTCGCGCACTATTGCAACACTGCCTTGATCTCCGTCCTCTCCAACATGACCAACGCGCCACATCCCGTCGATCGAGACCCGTCCGGATTGTCTTCGGCCGAGGCAGCGAGGCGTCTCGAGCACTACGGCCCGAACAATCTTCCCGAAACGCCGTTGCCCGGCGTGCTGCAGATCTTCGCGCGCCAGTTTTTGAGCCCTTTCATCTATATCCTGCTCGTCGCTGCGCTGGTCTCCCTGGCTTTGGCCCAGATCCCGAACGCAATCTTCATTTTCGCCGTGTTGCTTCTCAACGCCGCCATCGGGTCAGTGCAGGAGTACTCCGCACAGAAGTCCGCCGCGGCGTTGCGCAACATGGTGCGTGGGCAGGCGCAAGTGATTCGTGACGGCTCGACGCAGAAGATCGACATTGAGTTCCTGGTGCCCGGCGACGTGGTGTTGCTGGCGTCCGGCGACAAGGTTCCGGCCGATCTGGAGCTCCTCAGCGCTCAGGAGTTGGGTGTCGACGAGTCGATGCTGACCGGCGAGTCGATGGCGGTGGAGAAATCACCCTACCGCAGCCAGGTCGGGGATGTGTCGGTGGCAGAGCGCTACGGCGATTGCTTTGCCGGGACCATCGTCACCCATGGCCGAGGCCGCGGCCTGGTAGTCGCTACGGGCCAGAGCACACAGCTGGGGTTGATCGCCGACCAGGTCACAGGCGAAGTCGAGGCGGACCCGCCGCTGGTGATCCGCATTCGCCGCTTCACCTATCAGGTGGCGGGGATCATCTTGATCGCGATTGCCACTCTGCTGGCCATGATGGTGTTGCGGGGCGGATACGACCTGCAGAGCATGTCTCTCATGGTTGTCGGCCTGGCGGTTTCGACCATTCCCGAAGGATTGCCTGCCGCGCTCACCGTCGCACTCGCGATAGGTATGAACCGTATGGCCAAACACAATGTCATCATTCGCAAATTGGTGGCAGTCGAAGCTCTGGGATCATGCACCTTCATCTGCTCCGACAAGACCGGCACGCTGACAGTCAATGAGTTGACGATCCGCAGGATCCTGTTGCCGGACGGCTCGGTTGCCGATGTCTCCGGAGAGGGTGTCAATCCCGGCGGCGAGATTGGCGCCGATCCCGGGCCGGCCCTGACTGAACTCTGTGTGACCGGTGTGCTCGCCAACGAGAGCCATCTGGATTATGCCGGTGGTGAATGGACTTCCCACGGCGACATCGTCGATGTCGCCTTTCTGGTGCTGGCGAAGAAGCTGGGTTTGTCGCTGTCATCGATTCGTGATGAGCAGGAGCGAGAGCACCTCATCCCCTATGAGTCGGAGAAGGCGTTCAGTGGCAGCATCAACCGGCAGTCGGGGGAGTTGGCGGCGCATGTCAAGGGCAGCCCGGAGAAGGTCCTGTCCATGTGCAACCGCATGCTTGTCGGTGATGAGGTCGCGGATATCGATGAAGCTGCGATTGAAGCTCAGTTCACTGCTGAAGCGGCGCGTGGCTATCGCATTATCGCCTTGGGTCGGCGCAGCATGACCAGCGCATCGACCGACGACGCGCTGACGGACATGGTATTTCTGGGCATGGTTGCGATGATCGATCCGGTACGTCCTGAAGCGCGCGAAGCATTGGAGCGGTGTCGAACAGGTGGGGTCGAAGTGGCCATGGTCACGGGCGATCATCCGGCAACGGCTCGAGCGATAGCGATCGATCTCGGGTTGTGTGATGAGAATGACGACGTGGTAAGCGGCGCGATGATCCAGCAGGCCAACGCGCGCGGCGAATTCGAAGCCGATGACATCATCCGTTCCGCGCGGGTCTTCGCCCGTATCGCCCCGGAGCAGAAAAGGCAGATAGTGGAATCTCTCATGCGTGCAGGCCATTTCGTCGCCGTCACCGGTGACGGTGTCAACGATGCGCCGGCCATGCACCAGAGTCACGTCGGCGTCGCGATGGGAAAGCGCGGCACCGACGTGGCGAAGGAAGCGGCCGAAATCATTATCACTGATGACAATTTCGCTTCGATTGTCGATGGTATCGAACAAGGTCGTATCGTCTACAACAACATCCGCAAAGTCATCGCGCTGCTCGTGGCGACAGGATTCTCGGCGCTGTTGCTGTTTTTCCTCACCGTGGCGGCAGGGCTACCCATGCCGCTGCTCGCGGTGCAGCTGCTATGGCTGAATCTGATTGCCAACGGCGTGCAGGATGTCGCGCTCGCTTTCGAGCCCAAAGAGGGCGGCGAATTGGCTCGGCCGCCACGATCACCGCGCGAGCCCATTTTCGACCGTCACATCATCGAGCATGTGCTGGTCGCCGGCGGCATCATGGGAGCGCTGGCGTTTCTGGTGTTCGCCTGGCTCAACTACCAGGATTACAGCATCGAGGCGGCGCGCAACCTGACGCTCATGCTGATGGTACTGTTCGGCAATGTTCACGCCCTTTCCAGCCGTTCGGAGACGCGCTCACTGCTGCGCATCCGGTTTTTCTCCAACCCGTTTCTGGTCCTGGCAGTGCCTGCAGCCCAACTCGTCCACATTGCCGCCATGTACGTCCCGGGCATCAGTAGCGTGCTGGGTCTCAGCCCCATCGCGCTGCAAGAGTGGCTGGGACTGGCGGCGGTTGCCTTGCTGTTTCTGGCGGCAGAAGAAACCCATAAATGGATTCTGCGCAGGCGCGAGCGCGGCCCGAGGCATGGGACGCCTTGATCGGGGAGCGATTGCTACAGCGTGGAGTGATTTTACGTCGGCGCTATCGACGCGTAGCATCAATGCACGGAGGGCGAGCGATGGAGCGAGACGAAAAGGATATCAGCCGGGCGCGGACCGACGACAGCCTGGGCGCGGAGCGTGCCGGCGCCGACATGAGCATTGATGGCGCCGCGGCGAACGAGCGACGCCTGTTTGACGACCTCATCGAGCGCGATCGTTATAGCGCGGACGCGCGACTGTTGAGATACAGGCGGAGTGCGGATCGTGTGCTTGCGTATGAGCGCGGCGAGCACCCGCCAGCCGATGACGGCATTGCGCTCGAGCGCCTCGTCGCGGACGGAACCAAGCAGGCCGAGCGCGAAACGACAGACGCTATGCTCGCGCGTGAACGACACCATGCCGATCGCCGGAGCGACGCGCTCAGGGGGCGAATCGATGACGATCGCGCCGAGAGGCTGGCGCAGCGGCGGGATACCGACGAACACCTGGTCGCGGAGCGAAAAGACGCCGACACGAGCGCCGCCGCGCTCGATCGCAGTGAAGACGTGCTCGCCATGGTAGCGCACGACTTGCGCAGCCCGCTCACAGTGATCATGGCAAATTCGTCCATCCTTGCGGAAGGCACGGCGGAGGACTCGACGCGCGAGGCGGCCGAGGACATCAATCGCGCTGCCATCCGGATGGGGAGGCTATTGACCGATCTTCTGGATGTCGTGCGCATCGAGGCGGAGACGTTTCAGCTCGCTAAGGAACGGGTCGACGCGGGAGCGCTGCTCGCTGAGGTGCGCCACATCTATGGTCCACTGTTTGCCAAGCGCGGACTGAGTTTGCATATCGATTTTCCGGCCACTCCCGTGATTGTGGTGGTCGATCACGATCGTGTCGTGCAAATGGTATCGAACCTGCTCGGCAACGCGATGAAGTTCACGCCGTCGGGAGGTGTCGTCGACTTGTACGTCGAGCATGGCACCACCGACTTGGAACTCGTCGTCCGTGACACCGGCTCGGGCATCCACCCGGACGACATGCCGCACATCTTCGAGCGGTTCTACAAGCGCGACCGCGACGCCCGGCGTGGCCTTGGTCTCGGACTCTACATTTGCAAGAACATCGCAGAGGCGCATGGCGGCCACATCTCGGTCCAAAGCGAGTTGGGCCAGGGCGCAACTTTTCGTGTCTTTCTTCCGTCCGCCTGAGGCGGCCGAAGCATGGATATGAGGCCGGCTCCCGCCGCAGCGACTGTTCGCGACGCGAAGATGCCTGGGTGCGGTTGCTGCGTAGTCTGGTCGATTGGTGTGCTTGCGCTCGTGGCGCTCAGCGCGTGCGGCGACGTAGCAACGTTGCCAGTCGAGGCCGGCATCGGACCGGAACCGACATTGCCGCCGCCGCGTGAATCTTTTGTTCCGACCGTCAACATCGCGCCTGCCCGCGGTTGGCCGCCCGCCGCGACGCCGCAGGCCGCACCGAACCTGGACGTAGCTGCATTCGCCAGTGAACTGGATCACCCGCGCTGGCTCTACGTGCTGCCGAACGGCGACGTGCTGGTGGCCGAGACCAATGCGCCGCCGAAGGCCGAGGCCGAGAAAGGCCTGCGGTCCTGGATTACGGGTCTGATCATGAAACGGGCCGGCGCGGCGGTGCCGAGCGCCAATCGCATCACGCTGCTTCGCGATGCCGATGGTGACGGCGTGGCCGAGCTGCGCGAGGTCCTGCTGGATGGACTCGACTCGCCGTTCGGCATGGCATTGGTAGGGCAGAGTCTGTACGTGGCGAACACCGGCGCGCTGGTGCGCTTTCCGTACGTTGCAGGCGACACGCGCATCACGTCGGCCGGGGATAAAGTAGTCGATCTGCCGGCCGGGCCGATCAATCACCACTGGACGAAAAATCTGATCGCGAGCCCCGACGGCGCCCGGCTTTACGTCACCGTGGGTTCGAACAGCAATGTTGCCGAGCGGGGCATGGCCGCCGAGGTGCTGCGCGCGGCCATTCTCGAGGTGGATATCGCAAGCGGCACGCTGCGTGTCTTTGCCTCCGGCCTGCGCAACCCGAACGGTATGGCCTGGGAGCCCACCTCGGGTGCGCTATGGACCGTGGTGAACGAGCGTGACGAACTCGGCAGCGATCTCGTTCCCGACTATCTGACGACAGTGCATGAGGGCGGCTTCTACGGTTGGCCGTACAGTTACTTCGGCCAGCATGTCGACGCCCGGGTGGCACCACAGCGCCCCGAACTCGTCGCGAGCGCGATCACGCCCGACTATGCGCTCGGCGCCCACACGGCCTCGCTCGGTCTGGCGTCCTCTGCCGGAACCTCGTTACCGCCGCCATTCAGCGACGGTATGTTCATAGGCCAGCATGGATCGTGGAATCGCCGGCCGCATAGCGGCTACAAGGTGATTTTCGTGCCTTTCGCCAACGGTCAGCCAGCCGGTCGGCCCATCGACGTGTTGACCGGCTTCCTCAGCGACGACGGCGACGCATTCGGCCGGCCTGTCGGGGTCGCCCTCGACAGCCAGGGCGCATTGCTCGTCGCCGACGACGTCGGCAACACCGTCTGGCGCGTTACCGCCCAACACTGAGTCGCGGCTTCGTAACGCACCGTGCGCCGCCGCGATGCCTGCGTCGAGTACGCTGAACTGGTGCCCTGAGCAGGAGTCGAAAATTATCCGTAACAAGCGGATAAAGAAAGACATTCTTAGAACGGCGTTGCAGCCGTGCCCCGTATCGTACCCCAAAATCTCCACGGGACCCCTTGCTCTCAGGCGCGCTCAGCCCGAATATGTACGATAATTGATACATGCCACCGACCTTGGCAGTGCGATTCTACGCGACGGCGCGCGGCGAGGAGCCGGTCCGCGCATGGCTGCGGACGCTGCCGGCCGCGGGCCGCGGGCCGCAAGGCCATTGGCGAAGACGTGAAGACGGTGCAGTACGGCTGGCCGCTCGGCATGCCGCTGGTGCGCAAGCTCGGTGCCGATCTCTGGGAGGTACGTAGCCACCTGGAGCACGGCACCGCCCGGGTGTTCTTCACCGTCCTGGGTGCGCAAATGGTGCTCCTGCATGGCTTCGTTAAGAAATCGCAGGCGACACCGAAGGCGGAACTCGACCTGGCCCGGAAACGCATGAAGGAGGTCCATCGATGACCAAACAGAACACCCACATCGGCAGCGACTTCGACGACTTCCTCGCCGAGGAGGGACTGCTCGAGCACAGCACCGCTGTCGCCATCAAACGCGTGATCGCCTGGCAGATCCGCGAGGCGATGAAATCACAGGGCCTGACCAAGAAAGCCATGGCCGAACGCATGGGTGCGAGCCGCTCCTCACTCGACCGGTTGCTCGATGAAGACGACACCGGGCTTACTCTCGACACCTTGACGCGGGCGGCGCGTGCGCTCGGCTGTCAGGTCAAAGTCGAACTCGCAGCGTAGGCATGGATATCCTTTCGGCAGTCGCTCGAGTGAAGACGAAGAAGCGGCCCCGAGCGGCGAACGCGTAGTAAATGAACCATGGGCCGCCGATCGCATCTCAAAGATCGAAGTTTCCGGTCGTATTCTTACAACCCACGAATTACCAGGGAGCAAGCGAAAGAGCTCGCGCAGCGCCACTGCTTTTGCCAAGACTTCGACCTTTACGAGGAACTAGGGAATGCGCTGTCGTGGCTCGACACTCTTCCGGAACTCGAACCGCTGGCGCGGTCCGACCAGCTCCGGTACTTCACCGGGAGCGCAACTGCGACGCGAAGCCTATTACGCCATCTCGATACGGATGACGGCCAACAGATCCTCGAGAGATTTTCGCAATTTCCAGAATCCCAAGTGCCGAGCCTGGCGCATCTGTCACAATCTCTTCGTAGCTTGGCCTGCGCATGCGATGTCTGGACGAACTTCCCGCAGCGAGCGAGATTGGATATTCAATCAGCGTGCGAGCGATTGGCCAGCGCCCTGAATTCTGGTGCAAGGATCTTGATTCCACGGTTGCTCGAAACCAGAAACTTTGAAGAAAACGCGCCGATCGTCGACGCTCTACGTTACCTCGATGTCGTGTTACCGGACGCTGAGCGGCCGATTAGAAGTGGCCGAGGGACAAAGCCTCGAGTGCTGTCTCACAGGCGGCTCGTAGCCTGCATATACGCAGTGTTTTGTGCCGGCGTGGATAACCCGAGAAGCACCGCTTACCGGCATCCGTATGAAACGGGGTACGCAGGCCAGTTTTACCGCTTTCTGATCGAAGTGGCAGAGATTGTGAGAGTTCCGCTGGCCCCGATCACGTTGGGCGAACTAGCCGAAAGGATCTGCTCTTCCGACAAATAAAACGCAGTTTATCCTGTAACACAGAGGCTGCTCATAATTTTACGCTGTGATCCACGTTCAACACTTCGGATGGCAGCGGATGGATAACGATTCACAGACCGGCGACCTCGCTCTCGACAGTATTATCAATGTCTGCATTGCGACCGGCCGCTCGGCGCCTCAAAGAATTTACGAAGACGTGAGAGCTGGCACGATGACTCGGCCGATCAAGATTGGCCGTTCGTCTCGGTGGCCGCGACACGAACATCAGTGCATCGCGGCGGCGCGCATTTCTGGTGCTAGCGATGACGAGCTACGCGAGCTTGTCTACAAATTGCACGAACAGCGAAAGCAACTGCGTCGATATTTCGGCGGCGCGGTGGCCTGAAATGAGTGCGCCAGCACAAGGCCGGCACGGCGAGAGAGAAGATCGAAGCGTTTTCGCGGACGAGCGCAATCCGGCTCCCGCCGCACCGCCCCGCAAGCCGCAAGCACGCCGAGATCCGCGTAATGGACAGATCCGCTACGTCCGCATGTGGATCTCGGATTTCATCGCAGACACGCACCTGCTATCGCACACCGCTGCTGGCGTATATATCCGACTGTTCTGGGCCGCTGTATCAGCACAAGAACATGTCGCGGACGATCCCGCCTATATCGTCAAGCTCATTGCGATCACCCAAAAGGACTGGACACGCTACCGCGAGGAACTGATCGACTTTGGCGTCCTAGAGCTCATTGACGGCCGTCTCTATGACCGTCGGGCGCAGAAGGCTATAGACGAATTTAGGAAGGCGTCGAATCGCAACAAAGGGAACGTCGAGTCACGATACGCCACGCCCGCGAAGGACGTGCACCTGAAGGACGCAGCCTCATGAGCGCCCCTTCCATGTGTTACCAGTCGTACCGAATTTGTTACGAGTCGTACCAGTGGCATGTGTTACCAGTGGTACCGAAAACGGTACGACCCTGGCTAGTCGTTATTGTCCCCCTCCTAGATCTCCTCTACCCCCCCGGCGCCGTGCAGCATTCGGAGGGCGGGTCATGAGCACCGAATACCTGCGTCAGCTGCTACAGGACGCGCACGTTGTCGAGCTGCGGCACCAGCACGGCGAGCGCTGGGCCAGTGGCACCTTCAGCAATCTGGCCGATCTCGAGCGCGCTATCCGTGAACGGCAGGCCGTTGGGAATCTGTACACGAGCCTGAATCGACCCGACGTCAAGGCACGCAATGGATTTTCAGCACGACCACTGCGCGACGAGGACATGACGACGATTTGCAGGATAGTGTTTGACCTCGATCCCAAGCGACCAGCCGGCACGGCATCAACAGAGCCCGAATTGCAGGCAGCGACCAAGGCGCGCGATCTGGTGGTTTGTCTGCTGAGCACCCACGGCTGGCCGACACCCGCTACGGCGATCAGCGGAAACGGTGCCCACGTCGTTTACCGCACGTTGTTGGTCAATTCACTGGTCTGGCGGCAATCCGCCGCTGCACTCTATGCCGGTCTGCGATTACGCCTTGCGGCAGAGATGGAAGACTTGGGCGTCGACTTTGATACCACGGTGCGGAATCCTGCAAGGATCTGGCGCCTGTACGGCACTGAGAACCGCAAAGGCGAGGCCACGGCCGATCGCCCGCACCGCCAAGCCACGATCAGATTACCTGCCGGCGGTTGGCAGACGGTCAAAGCGGCGGTCATCGAGCGCACCGTGGCGGCATTGACGCCCGTTGTCACTAGAGTACGGCAGGCGCGCCCACATGCCCCTGTCGACGGCCAGGGCGACTACGCCACGCTCGACATCGTGTCGTGGTTCGCTGCGCATGGCGCCTACCGCCGCCCGCTGGTCGACGGCAAGCACGCGGTCACATGCCCCTGGTCGCATGAACACTCGACTACTAGTCAGTCAGGCACCGATTCGGTTATTTGGGAATCTGCCGGTGACCGTTGGCCGACCTTTCACTGCTCACACTCACATTGCGACGGCCGGACCCTGCGCGACGTGCTCGCACTATGGGGCGGTGCCGATCCGTTCTGCACTCGGATATGGGAAGGCCGCCGCAATGGCTGATCTCATTCTCCACGACTACCAGTCACGGCCGGCGCAAGCGATTCGTGCAGCCTGGACAAGTCATCGTATGGTGCGCGGATGTCTGCTGCTCGACGATGCCGGGCGCTATCCACCCGAAGTTCGCGCTCGTCACGAACGCAATCGGCGCTGGCTGACGCGTAAATGATGCCTCACATGATCACCGAACCCGATGCCCGAATTACCGACGCGCACCTTCTCGAAGACCACGAGGTCGACGCCCTGGAGCGTCTCTATCGCGAACTCCGAGGCGTCCATGAAGGGCGCGGTGCATCGCCCGGAACAGCCTCCAGCAGGGCGTTCTCACAGATCCGCGACGCCTACGGCTTCAACTGCCCTTGGGCATGGCGGTCATTGCCGGCCCTCCCGGCATCGAAGCGCGCTGAGAAATTCCACGCAAAGCGCTGCGCTCGATGGGCGAAGCGAGGCCGCCCGCCCGCAGCCAATCACCCACCGACATGCCGGAAATGCGGCTCGACAGACACCGTCATCGGCCCAGCACCACCGCCGCACGGCGTCCGGCTCTTTTGCGCTGGCTGCGGCGCGTTCATCCAGTGGCGACCTGTGATTGCGCCTGTCGAGGCGAATGCGACAGACGACCTGTTCGAGCGATCGGCTACGTGAACAGCAACCTCAGCGAAAGCCAGCGGGCCATGGTGGCGGCGGCGTTAGCGAACCTGAAGCACGGGCAACGCGCGGACAGGGTAGATGCGCAAATTTGCGCATCTACCCAAGATAGGGCAGCCGAACTATCGAACGTAAGCGAACGTACCGTGGCATCCGCCACCAAAGTGCGCCCGGTAGCCACCTGACCCCGTCATGTCTGACTCGCTCGCCGCCATCGACCGTCTGCGTGGATTCGTTGCTGACCCGATGAATCCGGACGCGGCTGGCTGGGTGGCCGAGGGCTTGGCGCGCTACCTCGAGCACGCCGCTGACGGCATGCGGCTGGAGGAGGCCCTTGGTCTTGCCGTCGGACGCGACGCCTGGCCGTGGTGGCGACTCGAGCAGCGCGATCGCGAACGGGATGCAGCGCGAAAGTTGGTCGGCGTCTTCGGCGGCGATCATCGTCACGCACATCAGCAGGTCGCGCGCTACGCATCGAGCCGCGGCCGCGTGGCTGCACCCGATGCGCAATACAGCGATCCGGCTATGCAGGCCGTGCATGATTACTTGCAGGCAACCGGTCGTGTTCCCGACGCTGCGATCACGCTTCGGCGCGCCGCGGACCGTGACAGCTGATCGGCTACCAGCTGTCACGGAAGCCGTGTTTCACTAAATGCAGAGGACACAACCATGCACCAACTCGTTTCCGTCGCCGATGACCTGAGCCTAACTGTGGGGCCGCACGTCGTCGCGCATCTCGAGGCCGACGAAGCGCTCGACCTCGCGGCTGAATTGGCGCGTCGCGCGTTCCGGCGTATTGCGTCCGAGGAGCGTGCTGACTTCGTGTTCGAAGAGC
>JBBDTC010000023.1:0-2036 GCA_040904625.1 Gammaproteobacteria bacterium | reverse complement strand
CTCGAACGCGCGCTCATTTTGCCTCGCTCTCCCACTCGCCTCGTCACGATGCCCTGAGTCCGACAGGCTGCTAGTTCCACGATTATGGAGGCCAGATAACGATGGAAGACCAGACCCGCATCGAGATAGAGGCAGCAACGTTCCGCCGCCTGCGCGATTATCTGCGCGAGCATACCGAGGTACAGAACATCGATTTGATGAACCTGGCCGGTTTCTGTCGCAACTGTCTGTCGAAATGGTACCGGGCCGAAGCCGAGAACCGCGGTGCTACGCTCGACTACGAGCAGGCACGCGAGCTCGTCTACGGCATGCCCTACAGCGAATGGAAAGCGCGTCACCAGGGTGAGGCCTCGGCGGAACAGCAGGCCGATTTCCAGAAGCGCCAGCAGGAACACGGTCATTCCTGAGACGGCAGCGCTCGCGGGCGAGCGGTCGGCCGCGTCGTTCAGACGCGGTGTGAGTTTGCGCACACGGCTGAATCTGCTGCTCTCGCTGATATTTTTTCTGGCCTTGTTCGTCGCCGTCATCCACTTATTGGCCAATACACGTCAGGCGGTGACCGACGAGCTGCAAGCCTCCAGTGAATTCGCCTCGTTGTTCATCACCGGACTGCATGACAAGCTTGCCAGTGCCGGCGATTACGATGCGCTGGTGGCCATGGTGGAGCGCCTGGGCACCTCGGCGCCCCTGCGCCATTTGCGTATCTCGGTGATCTCCCCGGACGGCCGTGAACTGCGTCCACGGACCGCTGACCGCAGCCTTTGGTCAGCTCCGAACTGGTTCCATGAGCTGGTGCGCCCGGATGCACGCATGCTGGAGCAGCGTTTCGACATTGCCGGAGCAACACTGATCATCGTCGCCGATCCGGACGCTGAAATCGGTGAAGCCTGGCGCGACGTGCGCGCTTCGTTGACGGTGCTGCTGATCGCGTTCTGCGGCGCCAGTATCGGCACGTTCGTTTTTCTCGGGCGCGCGCTGCGCCCGCTGCGCCAGCTGTCGCGTGGCCTGGAGGGTGTCGGCCAGGGATACTTCGCGACGCGCTTGTCGCCCAGCGGAATCCCCGACATCGACCGAATCGTGGGGCGCTTCAACGACATGGTGGCGACGCTAGAGCGCAGTGAACACGACAATGCGGTCCTGGCACGACGCTCGCTCGCGATTCAGGAAAACGAACGACGTCATCTGGCCCATGAACTGCATGATGAGATGGGCCAGTCGATTACGGCCATCAAGGCGCTTGCGGTATCGATACAGCAACGGACCAGCGGTGTCCTGGCGGAGCGTGCCGGAACCATCGTGGAGGTGTCGAGCGACATTTACACGCGAGTGCGGCGCATGATGACACGACTGCATCCTGTCGTGCTCGACGAACTCGGCCTGGTCGCGGCTTTGGAACTGATGGTCGACGATTGGAATGTCCACCATGAGGATTGTTTCTGCGAGTTCGACTCCGTGCGCAACCTGCCTGAGATCGACGGCGACGTGCGTATCGCTGCCTATCGCACAGCGCAGGAAGCGTTGACCAACATCGCCCGCCATGCCGGCGCCAGCACGGCCCGAATCGAGTTGCGGCTGCTCGAGACCGCCCCCGGGCCGTCGACCCTGTCGATGGTAATCTCCGACAACGGCCGCGGCTTCGCCGCCGAAGATGCGCGCCTCGGCCTCGGCTTGCGCGGTATCCGCGAGCGCATCCAGGCGGCGCAGGGCGAACTCAGGCTGAAAGCGGAGCCTGGCGCCGGTGTGCGGATCGAAGCCCGATTTCCGCTCGATACCTGCTCGTAAATGGACGCCATGTGGCGGAGGCAGGTCGCAAGCGGGTACCGTATGTTTCGGGACCTGTCCGGCCTCTCCTGCGCGCTCGAGCAAGTGCTATAGGGGCTCTCTTCAACTGGTGAGCAATGCCGCCAGACGGGATCGATCGGCGTTTCAGATAGTTGGGTTATTCTGGCACGGGCCCCTCAGGGTCCGCCGCGAGATAACTGGGCGATTTGGGGCGTCGAGGCGCCCGGCTGGCAAGGCGCGAGGAGGGCGAATAG
>JBBDTC010000022.1:0-12489 GCA_040904625.1 Gammaproteobacteria bacterium | reverse complement strand
TGGCCCCGAACGCGGTATGGATCCGTAATCCGGGCACCCGTTATCGAGGCCGGTCTGCCCTTGGCCGCGGTGATGGATTAGACTTCCCGGCTATTGCATGGACAAGACTCTGCCCAAACTCGCTGTTCTGTACGCCGATGTCTCCGGCAGCACCCGCCTGTACGAACAGCATGGCGACGCCATCGCGCGCACCGATCTCGCGCATTGCATCAGCATTCTGCAGAACACGGCCGCCGGCCTCGCCGGTGAGACCCTCAAGACTATCGGCGACGAAATCATGTGCGCCTTCGCCGAGCCCATCAAGGCCGCACTGGCGGCGACCGAGATGCAGGCGACGCTGCGCCGGGCCGGCGAAAGCGGCGCATTCAAGATGGGCCTATTGCATATCAAGATTGGCTGGCACTACGGCCCCGTGATCTGGCGCGGCGACGATCTCATCGGCGAAGCGCCGGTCACCGCGCAGCAAATCATCCGCCTCGCCAAAGCCGATGAGATCCTGACTTCGAGACAGGCTGTCGAGACGCTGCCGAATCCGCTGTTTCCGGAGCTTTATCTCATCGACCACCTGCCGGCCGAAGCCTGGGACGGCGAACTACATGTCTTCAAGATGCCCTGGGAGCAGAGCGGCGACGAAACCCAGATCAGCTCCAAGCCGCGCATGCAGGGCTTGCCGGTCGAGGTCGCCCTCATACTCGACTACGCGGGCCACAAAGTGCGTGTGGATCCGAGCAATAACGCCTGCGTCATCGGCCGCGGACGCCATGTCAGTCTACAGGTCAACGGCCGCCTCACCTCGCGCCAGCATGCCGAAGTGAATCTGCGTCACGGCCGCTTCAGCATCCGGGACGAAAGCACCAACGGCACCTACATCGTGCTCGATGACGGCACCCGCAAACACCTGCGACGCGAGGAAGACCTGCTCAGCGGCAGCGGGCGGCTGGGCTTCGGCTCGTGGCCGGATGACGATCCGGGCGGCACGGTCGTGTTCGATTGCCTCAACTGAGCTGCTTGCCGTAGGCGGCGGTCTCGACCAGCGCCGTATCGAGATATTCGGCGACGTGCGTGATGCGCCCGTCGCGCACAGTGAAAACGAAAGCGTAGTCGTTGTCGTAACGGTGACCATGGATGGTCCTGGCTGAACCGTGGCCGAGTGCCACCACCCTTTCCCCTTGCGCAATCAACTCGTCGACATGGACGACGAGATCGCCGTCGATTTGCTTGCGCCAAGGAACGAAAAACTCGTTGACTATCTGGTCGAGCCCACGGTAGACGCCTGACACCGGCGTCGTGCCCTTCAAGTCGTAGACGATGTCGTCGGCGAACAGCGCGAACGCGGCCTCGGCGTCGCCGGCGGCGATGTAATCGAACCATTGCTGAACGACCTGCCTGGCCTCGGCCATGCCACTACCTCCCCCTGGTGTTGATACACTGGGCTGGCACCATAACCCGGCCCGCAGGCCGGCGCCACATAGTCCCGCTATTACCTGCAAAACGCGCCTTGCCCCGGCCACTCAGGAGCACCCTCGGTGTTGACCAGATAATATTGGCCAGGGCCCTTACTCGGAGAGACTGCATGAAAGCCATCCTGAGCACCGCCCCGGGCGGTCCCGATACCCTCGAACTGCAAGATGCCCCGGTGCCGGAGCCGGGCCCCGGGGAAGTGCGCATCCGGGTCCGAGCCTGTGGCGTCAATTATCCCGATACGCTCATCATCGAAGACAAATACCAGTTCCGTCCGCCGCGCCCGTTTGCGCCGGGCGGCGAGGTCGCGGGGGAGATAGACGCGGTCGGGCCGCAAGTCGAAGGCCTCGCCGTCGGCGACCGCGTCATCGGCATGATCGGCTGGGGCGGCATGGCCGAACAGGTCGTCACACGTGCGATCAAATGCGTCCCCCTGCCGCCCGGCATGCCCTGGGACGAGGCGGCCGCGTTCATTTTCACCTACGGCACCTCGTATCACGCGCTCAAGCAGCGCGCGCAGCTGCAAGCGGGAGAAACCCTGCTCGTACTCGGTGCGGCCGGCGGCGTCGGTCTGGCGGCAGTCGAACTCGGGCGCGCCATGGGCGCAACCGTCATCGCGGCCGCTTCGAGCCAGGAGAAGGTCGACCTGGCCTGCGCGCACGGCGCCGGGAGCGGGCTGGTCTACCCGCCCGGCCCCTTCGACAAGGACGCCGCCAAAGCGCTGGCCGGCCAGTTCAAGGATGCCGTCGGCAAGGACGGCGCCGATGTGATCTACGATGGCGTCGGCGGTGCCTATGCCGAGGCGGCACTGCGCGCGATTGCCTGGGAAGGCCGTTTCCTGGTGGTCGGCTTCCCGGCCGGGATCCCAAGCATTCCTCTCAACCTCGCCCTGCTCAAGGGCTGTCAGATAGTCGGCGTGTTCTGGGGTTCGTACACCGAACGCGAACCACAGGCGAATGCCCGCAACGTGGCCGAGCTGGTCGAGATGTATGCGGCCGGCAAAATCCGGCCGCACGTATCGGCCCGCTATGCCCTGGCCGATGCCGGCCAGGCCATCCGCGATCTCGCGGAACGACGCGCGCTCGGCAAGATCGTGGTCATGATCGACGACTGATCACGGGCCCTCAGGAAGCATCCTGCACCAGACCCTCGGGCAGTTCCGCCATGTAGAGTCCGAAGAACCGCCGGCTGTGGAATTTCCAACCCGCCGGCGTGGCCAGGTAGTCATCTTCGTAGTAGCCAGCGCCGAGAAAAGCGAAATCGCGGCGTGCGCTGCGCAGATCGAGATAACAACGGCCACTGGCGAAGCCGTCCCCGGCAAGCTCGATGACGTGGTTGTGAATATAGGGCCGCGGCTGCATGCCGAGCGCCTGGTCGAACATGGCGCGAATGTCGTCCTGACCGACGACCGTCATGGTGATTCCGGACATCTCGGCGACGAAACGCCCATCGGCCGTGAACAAATCGACCAGGCCGTCGATATCGTTACGCCATACGCAATCACAATAACGCTGCGGCAACTCGCGGATGGCCTCGCGCGCGACGAGCTCCGCGAGCTGTTTGTCGATACTTCCCATGGTCTCCTCCCCTTAGGACCCTGGCCGATATTATCTGGTCAACACCGAGGGTGCTCCTGAGCGGGGGCTAGCACGCGCGTTTTGCAGGCAATAGCGGGACTATTGCCAAAAAACGCAACGCCGCAGCGGCCGCTCAGGGGCGGCCGAATGTACAGATAATTTTGGCCAGGGTCCTTATGCTTGATGACAGGCGGCAACGATCGCGCCGCCTCTACAGGTGCAGCGACAAGCGCGAACATCACCGCGCTATCGGCCGCACAGTCGATTCTGCAATAATCCGGCGCTCGATTCGCTAGTGGGGGAGATGCAAGGTGCGAATATCGGTGACCCTATTGACCCTGGGCCTGCTCGTCACCGGCCCGGCAACGGCCGCAGAGCCGGACGGCAAGGCCTTGTTCGACGCCGCCTGTGCCTACTGTCACGACCGTGAGTTGCCGCGCATGCCGTCGCGCGCGGGCCTCAAAGAGAAAGATCCGCGGGACATCTATACCGCGATCTCGGCCGGTGTGATGGCCCCTTACGCACGTGCCCTGTCGCATGGCGAACGCCGCGCTGTCGCCGAATACGCCGCCGGCCGCTCGCTGGGTGATTTCGCCTCAGGTGCCGCGGCCATCCCGCCGGCGGCCTATTGCAAGAACAAACCCGCCCAGCCGCTCACCGACATCGACTCGGGCTGGAACGGCTGGGGCAACGACCTCGCCAATACGCGCTTCCAGGATGCCGCCCGCGCCGGCCTCGACGCTGCGGACGTGGCCGAACTCGAACTCCAATGGGCATTCGGCGTGCCCGCGGTGTCGACCATGTCCGGTCATCCCACTGTCGCTGACGGGCGCTTGTTCTTCGGTACCTTCTCCGGCCTCGTGATCGCACTCGATGCGGCGAGCGGCTGCGCGCTGTGGGTGTTCGAAGCCGACGGCGGCGTGCGTACCGCGCTGACCCTGGGCCGCCTCGGCGACGGCACGGTGAGCCTGTTCTTCGGCGATCTGGCCGGCAAGGTCTACGCCGTCGATCCGGAGACCGGCACGGCGCGCTGGTCGATGGTGGCTGATACACATCCGCATATCCGCATCACCGGCACACCGGTCTATCACGACGACCGCCTCTATGTGCCGCTGTCCTCACTGGAGGAAGTCGCCGGCGCCATGCCGGACTACGAATGTTGTACTTTCCGCGGCGGCGTACTGGCGCTCGATGCAGCGAGCGGCAGAGCACTGTGGAAAACGCATACCATCGCCGAGGAGCCGAGCAAGCGCGACAAGAACGCGGTCGGCACCCAGCGCTGGGCGCCGTCCGGCGCCGCGGTGTGGACCGCACCGACCCTGGATCCGGCGCATAACCGCTTGTACATCGTCACCGGCGACAGCTACTCCGATCCGGCCGCACCGGAGTCCGATGCGGTCATGGCTCTCGCCATGGACAGCGGCCAGGTCTTGTGGACCACGCAGACGCTCGCCGGCGACGCCTACACCATCGCCTGCATGGACCCTTCGCCCGCAGCCCAGGTGGCCTGCCCGGAATCGAAGGGTCCGGATCTCGATTTCGGCAGTGCGCCCGCCCTGGTCGAGCTCGCCGATGGCCGCAGGCTTCTGCTCGCCGGTCAGAAATCGGGCTGGCTCTATGCACTCGATCCGGCCAGCGGCAAGATCGTGTGGCAAACCGAGGTCGGCGAAGGCGGCATCGTCGGCGGCATCGAATGGGGCTTCGCGGTCGACGACACCAAGGCCTACGTCGCCATTGCCGGGGCGTGGGAGAAAGGCCCCGGCGAGGCCGGCGGTATCAGCGCGGTCAATCTGACGGATGGCTCCTTCGCCTGGGAAGTCCCGCCGCCGCAGGACAGCTGCACCGGCCGTGAACGCTGCAATACCGGCCAACTCGCCGCGGTCACGGCGCTGCCCGGCGTGGTCTTCTCGGGCAGCCTCGATGGCTATCTGCGCGCCTACGACAGTGCAACCGGTGAAGTCATCTGGGCGTTCGATACCCATCGCAGCTACGACACCGTCAACGGCGTCAAGGCGCAGGGCGGCTCGATCAACGGCCCGGGCCCGGCCGTCGCCGGCGGCATGGTCTATGTCAATTCGGGCTACGGCATGTGGAACAAATGGATGCCGGGCAACGCGCTGCTCGCATTCGGACTGCGCGACAAGCAAGAGGAGGCTCAGCGATGAGTGAGGAAATCGGTTTCGACGATTTGCAACTCGACTATGTCTCCGTCGCCGCAGGGCGGGCGATGTCGGGACTGCGTCTGGTCCTGGGTGCCTATGCCGTCCCCGGGCCCTGGCGGGAATCGTGCAAGGGGCTCTTCTACGTCAAGGGGCTCAGCTATACGCCGGTGCGCACGGCCGATGCCGGGGCCTCGGATCTGGACGTTGGCATGGACGGCACGCAAAGCGAACTCATCGCCTGGACGGCGCAGAACAGCGCCCCGGTCGCCGTCTGGAACGACGAACGGCCGCGCTCGCTGTGGAACGATCAGCTCTATCTGGCCGAGCGGCTGGCGCCGGAACCGGCCCTGATCCCGGCCGCGATCGAGGATCGCGTGCGCATGTTCGGCCTGATCAACGAAATCGCCGGCGAGAACGGCATCGCCTGGTCAAAGCGCCTGCTGATGTGCCACGGGCCGCTGCAGTCGCTGCCGGCCGACGATCCCGGCCGCCCGTTCTGGGAAACCCTCGGTGCCAAGTACGGCTACTCGGCGGAAGCAGCAGTGGCGGCCAGCGCGCACATCGTGACCATCATCAATGCGCTCGATGCGCAGCTCGCCAGTCAGCAGGCGCGCGGTCATCGCTACATGATGGGGGCGACGCTGTCGGCACTCGACATCTACTGGGCCTGCTTCCTCGCCCTGTTCAAGCCCTTGCCACCGGACCTGTGTCCGATGGCGACGGCCTATCGCGGCGCCTACTCCAACGACGATCCGGCCATCGAACAGGCCCTGACGCCGGCGCTCTGTGCGCACCGTGATTTCATCTACGAACGCCATCTCGAACTGCCGATCGTGTTCTGAACCCGTGCTCGTATTTGTCGTCCATGCGATGGAGGCGAATCGCAAGCGGGTACCCTGTGCCGCGACACGCCGTCAATACGTCCCTGTAGCGGATCTCGAGGCTCTGCGTACGCTTGCAGAACACGCTCCGCGGCAGACCGGCCTGCTGGCCGGCCTCGTTCCATTCGATCGCGATGAAGCGACGGTTGGACGTGCCGTCGTCCCGCGGCCCGAGCTTGTGCGACAGAACCTCAGCACCTGCGACAGCGCTGCCCAGGACGTCGGTCAGCCACGCGGGCGTAATCGATTCGTAGGTCGGCGGCATGTCGGCGGCCGTCATCGGTGTGATCGGTTGGGCCTGCTCAGCTTCGAAACGGCGTTTGATTTCCTCGAACGTGATTGGCATGTTCTCCCCTCGAGTTGCTGATAAGACGCGGCGCGCCGGACGGCGCCCGGACAGGGCCTCGGTCGGTTGAGCCCGGCTACGGCGCCAGCGCCGTGGACTTCAAGGCACTATCGGCTCGCAGCGTACCGCGATCGGCGCTGCCTGGCTCGGGCGTCTAGCGGCGTCCATCAACGCTCCCCACGGCCAGGCTGGCGAGCCCGTAGAAGGCGCCCAGCACACGATGGAGCGCCTCGGCGTCGCGGCTGCCGGCGAGTTCGCGGATGGAGTGCATGGCGAAGGTCGGCACGCCGACATCGACGGTACGCACCCCCAGTGCGGTCGCCGTCAACGGACCGATAGTACTACCGCAGCCGAGATCGCTGCGGGTAACGAAAGCCTGCAAGTCGACCTCGGCCTGGACCGCCGCGTGACGCAACAACGCGGCACTTTCACTGTTGGTTGCGTACGACTGATTGGCATTGATCTTGATGACCGGGCCGCCGTTGATCAAAGGACCGTGCTCGTCATCGTGGCGGTCGGCGAAATTGGGGTGGACGGCATGGGCGTTGTCGGTCGAGATCAGCAGCGAGCGCGCCAGCATGCGTGCCTGGTCTTCGTCGCTGCCGGCAATTCGTGCCAGCACGCTCCTGAGGAAATTCCCGCGCGCGCCGCTGGCCGAACCACTGCCGACTTCTTCGTGATCATTGGCGACGAGCAGCTGGGCGTGGCCAGCGCCGGCATCGAGCAGCGCTTCGAGACCCACATGACAGCTCAAGAGATTGTCGAGCCGGGCACCGGCGATGAAGTCTTCATCGATGCCGACGACGGCGGCGCGCTGGGTGTCGTACAGCGATAGCTCGAAGTCGAGCAGCTTTTCACGCGCCAGCGGGCTGCCCATGGCCTTCAGATGCGCTTTGATCAGCACGGCCAGATCGAAACCACCGCCGCCGGCCAGACCGAGCACGGGCGGCAGCATGGTCTGCCGGTTGATGCTGCGCTTGTCGTTGGCCTCGCGATCGAGATGGATGGCCAGGCTCGGAATGACGGCGACCGGGCGTTCGAAATCGATCAGCGTACTCGACAGACGCCCCCCGCGGCCGACTGTGGTGACCCGCCCCGCCATCGACAAGTCGCGATCGAACCAGGGATTGAGCAGGACGCCACCGTAGACCTCGACACCGAATCGTACATAGCCGAGGCTCTCGATGACGGCGTTCGGTTTGAGCTTGAGACAGGGGCTGTCGGTATGCGCCCCGACCATGCGCAGGCCATCCTCGACCACCGGCCGCGTGCCCAGGCGAAAGGCTATCAGGGACGAATCGTTGCGCGTCACGACGTAGCATCCGCGCGGCGCCAGCTGCCAGGCTTCGGCCTCGTCGAGGGCAACGAAACCCGCTTCGAGCAGGCGTTCGCGCATGGCGGCGACAGCATGAAAAGGTGACGGGGAAGCATCGAGAAACGCCAACAGGCGCGAATTGAATGCGGCTAATGACATGCAGTGGATTCCAGGAATAGGCTCGAAGGAGCGGGCAATTTACTGTGGCAACAGCAGTGCGGTCCAGGCCGGCTCGAGCTTTACGCCCCGCCGGCGAGCGATTACAAGGGAGGCTTGAAACCGCTTTCCCGTTCAATGGATGCCTCCTCATGAGTTCGACCGTACTGTTCGACGTCGCCGATCACATCGCGACCATCACCCTCAACCAGCCCGCCAAGCTGAATGCCTTCACCGATGCAATGCTCGCGGCGCTGACTGCCCGCATCGATGAATGTGAGAGCCGCGACGACATCCGCGTCGTCATCCTCACCGGTGCGGGACGCGGCTTCTGCTCGGGCGGCGATGTCAGTGAAATGGGCGCGGAAGCGGACAACCGTCCGCACGTCGCCAAAGACTACGTGTGGCAGGTGATCCAGGCTTTTCCCAAACGCCTGGCACGCTTCGACAAGCCCGTTATCGCCGCCGTCAACGGCGTCGCCACCGGCGGCGGCATGGATCTCGCGCTCGCCTGCGACATGCGCGTCGCCGCCAGCAGCGCTCGTTTCGCCGAGACTTACGCGCGCCTCGGATTGCTGCCGGGCGGCGGCGGGGCCTGGTTCCTGCCGCGCCTGGTCGGCCGCGCCTGGGCACTCGAACTCCTGCTCAGCGCGGATTTCATCGACGCCGAGCAGGCGTTGGCGATCGGCCTGGTCAATCATGTCTGGCCGGACGACGTCCTGCTCGACAACACGCGAGCGCTCGCCGCACGCATCGCCAGGCTGCCGCCCTTATCGATACGTCTCATCAAGCGGGCGGTCGGTCATGCCGCGCATGCCGATCTCGACACCTGCCTCGACCTGGTCTCGTCGCACATCGGCATCGCCAAGGCCGGCCATGATCATGCCGAAGCCCTGCGTGCGTTTCGCGACAAACGCGACGGCGACTATCACGGCTGGTAAGGGTCCGCGGCGACGTCGCTGGAACGCTGTGGCGTGTTATTTTCCTCCCATGGACACGCCGATCGATGACCCTTACCGCCGTATCGTCACCCATCTCACCGTCGGTGTGTATCTGACTGATGCCGACGGCGCGATCGTCTACCTCAATGAACAGGTGACGCGGATCGTCGGCATGCCGGCGGAACAGATCATGGGGATGGGTTGGCTGACGGCGGTCGACAGCGCGGATCGTCCACGCATCACGGAAAAGGCCCGGCAGGCAATCCGCAGCGGCCAGCCCTTCTTCGATGAATTTTGCGTCGTCCGTCCCGACGGTTCGAGCGTACCGGTGATCAGTGCCGGCCGACCGGAGCTCGACGAGCACGGTGCGTGAAGGGCTTCGTCGGCACGCTGATCGACGTCAGCGAGCGCGAGCGGACACTCGCCGCGCTGCGCGAGAGCGAGACCCGCTTCGAGCTGTTCATGGAGTCCAATCCGGCGATCGCCTGGATCAAGGACGGCAACGGACGCTATCTCTACATGAATCGCGCCTGGGAGCGCGAATTCGGCATCGATCGTGAGACGCGCATCGGCAAGACGGCGCGCGATCTGACGGCAACGCCAACCATTACGTGTCGATTGCGACCGACATCAGCCGCATCAAACAGGCCGAACAGCAGCTCACCCATCTCGCCCATTACGATGCCCTCACCGGCCTGCACAACCGGCTGCTCGTCATCTCGCGGCTCGAGCATGCCATCGATCATCCGGCACCCGGTTCAAGCGGCGCTGATGCGATAGCCGGCGCGCGGGTAATGCACGGCAATCTCGCCGAGCGCCGGGTCGGTTCGCACTACGACGACCTCGTCCTGCCGTATCCGTTCGACCCGCCCGGTGGTCTTCTCGCGCCCATAGTCATCGGCCACGATCTCCACCATCTGCCCGCGGGCGTGCGGGGCGTCGGGCAGCGCAGCGCCGGCGATGTCTTCGGGCGCGGCCGTACGTGCAATCTCCAGCGCTGCCGCCGCGGTCAAAGGCGTCACCCGGCCAGCACCGAAGCCGGCGATACGCGCGCACCATGCGGCAAGGCCGGGGCGAGCCTCGACGTGCAGTGCCAGCGTCGGGCTGTTTTGCATGAACCGCACCGGGTGATAGCAGGCCGCATCGGCCAGCGTGAATGCCTCACCGAGGAGGTAGGACGAGCACTGCAGCTGGCTGTTGAGCCGATCGAGTGCCTGCAAGGCCTGGCCGAGGGCGTGCGGCGCGCCGGCCGTGAGCGCCTCACGGGTGAAGCCCGGCGACATTTGCGCACGATCCTCCAGAAAGCCCTGCGGCAAGGCATCGATGAGATCGACCACCACCGGCGGTACGCAATGCATGAACAAGCGGTGATCGGCCCAATCCTCGATGAGGGCGATGGCCCCGGCCTGCGCCGCTGGCAGCGTCGCCGGCTGTGGATGGAGGGCCTCGATACGCCGCGCGATGAGGGCCGTATCGCAATACACGTCGGCCCCGATCTGGAGTACCGGAATGCGGCGATAGCCGCCGGTCAGCGGCGTCAGTTCGGGCTTGGGCGCGATGACCGGCTGCTCTACCGCCCGCCACGGTACATCCTTGAAAGCCAGGATGCGCCGAATCTTCTCCGAGAATGGCGAGAGCTCGTAGTGGTGCAGGATCAACTCGTGCATGGAAATACTCCGTGATACGGGATGGGCAGCGGCAAGAGGACGCTCAGTGACGAGGATCAGGCAGCGCGAACGCAATCACGGCATCGCCCTGCGGGAAGTCGAACAAGGCGTGGCCGCCCGCCGCGACCGCCACATACTGGCGGCCGTCGATGCGATAGCTCACGGGCGGCGCATTGACCCCGGCGCCGGTCGCGAAACGCCACAGACGGTCACCGTTGGCCGCGTCGAATGCCGAAAAATCACCATTCGACTCACCCGCAAAAACCAACCCGCCGGCCGTCGCCAGCACGCCCGAGACGAGCGGCAGCGTGCTCCTCGCCTGCCAGGCGATGCGGCCGTCGGCGGGGTCGATGGCCGACAGCGTCCCCCAACGTTCGACGTCCTCGAGGAAACTCAGCACGGTGACCGGGCGCCCGCTCGCCGCGCTTTCGACGTGATAGCGGGTCGGCTGATGGGCAGCCGGCACGTAAACCAGGCCGGTCTGCGGGCTGTAGGCCGCAGGCGGCCAGTTCGCTCCGCCCGCCGCGCCGGGTGCGACCACGATGCCGTCCGTCGTCGGGCGTTTGAACATCTGCGCATTCTGCGGCACGAAAGGATCCGAGCGGCGCAGCACACGGCCGTCACGCCGGTCGAGCAGGTACAGCCAACCGGATTTCGATGCCGCGGCGAGCGCCGGCACGGGTTCACCTTTTGCGTCTGGTGCGTCGAGCAGGACGGGCGGTGCGGCGACGTCATAACCCCATAAATCATGCGGCACGAGCTGGTGATACCAGCGCAGTGCGCCGGTCTCGATGTCGAGCGCGACCACCGACGAGGTGTAGAGATTGTCACCGGGGCGCACACTGTCATCGTAGGTCGGTGCAGCGTTGCCGGTACCGAAATAAATGAGGCCGAGGTCGGGATCGATCGACGGCGAGGAGTAGATCGAGCCGCCGCCGGTGCGCCAGGCGTCACGATGCGCGGCGGCTTGCTGACGTTCCTGCTCGAGATCGCGCGGCAGGGCATCGCCGAAGGCGGTCTCGGCGACGAAGTCCCCTTCCCAGCCGTCTGCGGCGGTCGCGTACCAGCGCCACAGCAGGCGCCCGTCGCGGGCGTCATAGGCCGACAGAAATGCGCGCAGGCCATCGCGCACGCCGGGGCGGCCGAGCACCGTAGCCGACGCGGCTTCGGCATCGCCCAGCACGGCGCTGTAGCCCGTACCACTGACGCCGACGAACACTTTGCCATCGTGCACGACGGGCGCCATGTTGCCGGCGAAGCGGGTCAGCTCGTCGAAAGCTTGGGGCTGCGCGGGATCGTAGTCGCGAATGGACTCCAGATCGGCCGCGTCACCGCTCATCGGGTCGACCATGGGGATGTCCCAGGCGATGGCCCCGCTGGCCGCCTCGAGCGCAACGAAGCGGGCATCGGCGGTGACCATGTAGAGCCGCCCATAGCCCCAGGCCAGACCGCGGTTATGCGTGCCGCAGCAGAGCTCCGCCGTACTCATGACGTGACGGTAGCGCCAGCGCAAGGCGCCGGTTGCCGCATCCAGGGCCACGACGTGGTTGCGCGGGGTGCTCAAATACATCACCCCATCGACGATGAGCGGATTGGCGGGAAACGTGCCGAGGATGCCGGTCTGGAAGATCCAGCGCGGCACCAGCCGCGCGACGTTCGCCGTCGTGATCTCATCGAGGCCGCTGTAACGCTGATTGGACCAACCGTGGCCGTAGGTCAACCAGTCGTCGTCGTTGCCGGCGGCCGCCATCAGGCGGGCCTCGTCGGCGGCCGCGGCAGACGGCAAAAGCTGGCCAAGCATCAGCACAGCGCAGAACAGGGCTCGCAGCGTCATCGTCGTTTCCTCCCCATGGCACCAATGTCGCTTACTTTAGGGTCCGCCGCAAAATAACCGAACGATTTGGAACGCCGATCCATCCCGTCTGGCAGCGTTGCTCGTCAGTTGAATAGAACCACTATTCGCCTTCCTCGCGCCTTGCCAGC
>JBBDTC010000021.1:0-12552 GCA_040904625.1 Gammaproteobacteria bacterium | reverse complement strand
CCTCGTTGGAAATACGACCCCAGCTCCAGACTCATACCATGCTGGAATAGACTACATGTTGCACGCAGATGAAATGCGGCGTATGCTACGCTAGCGATCTACGTTTTTGCGTGCCTGCCATCTGCCTGCCCTTCCGGGCGTCCGTTACCAGCCACCCACGACGATCAGGTTGTTCGATACCGCACCCGATTTGTGTGCGGCCTTATTATCTAGGGAGGCCAATCATGGCTACTGGAACTGTCAAATGGTTCAATTCGTCTAAGGGTTTCGGATTCATCGAGCCCGAATCCGGTTCAACGGACGTCTTCGTCCACATCAGCGCCGTTCAGCGTGCTGGGCTCGACACACTGAACGAAGGTCAGCGAGTCAGCTACGATGTCGTCACCGAGCGCGGCAAACAGGCGGCGAGCAATCTGCAGGTCGCCTGAGCCCTCCTGCAGCGGCTTGCCCGTGCCCCGGTCATGACCGGGCGCAAGCCGGGCAAGCCGTCAGTCGAATCGCTGTTCCTGACTTCGGTCAGGATCAGCACATTCGATGGAAGCCGCCCGCTGACCAACGCGAGCGGTTTTTTCTTCGAACGCGATGAACGTCTCTTTCTCGTCACCAGTCGTCACGTATTGGTCGACACACCGAGCGCCCACTTCCCCGACCGCATCGAAACCGAATTGCATATCGATGCCGGTAACATCGCGCGCTCCACCGGCTATTCGATTCCCTTGTACCGCGACGGCAAGAGCCTGTGGCGTCAAGGCCATGATTCCGCGGGCGACATCGATCTTGCCGTGATCGAAATGAAACGCGCTGCGCTGCCCAGCGAATTCATCTATCGCGCCTTCACTCCGGCGCACCTGATCGACGCAGATGACGAGGTCGAGATCGGCACATCACTGCTCGTCGTCGGTTTTCCGCTCGGTTTCCACGATACGCTTCACCGCATGCCGGTGGTGCGTCATGCGGTCGTCGCATCCGCCTTCGGCCTGCGCTTTCAAGGCCAAGGGTATTTCCTGACCGACGCACGCACCCACCGCGGCACCAGCGGCTCTCCGGTCGTGCTGCGCGCACCGACCGGACGCGCGGGGCTGGGCGATCTGCCCTGGCTCCTGCTGGGTGTGCATTCGATGCGTCTCGATATGCGTTCCCGCGAAGACGAGGATGAGGCTTTGGGTCTGAAT
Organism: Gammaproteobacteria bacterium; assembly: GCA_040904625.1. GTDB lineage: Bacteria > Pseudomonadota > Gammaproteobacteria > JACKNG01. Next base: position 11,380 of record JBBDTC010000021.1, on the reverse strand, counting down.
TGTGCTTGGTATGCCGACATGCTCGTCACCCTCACGGAAGACTGACCCGACTATTACAGCGGCGCGCCATCGCGGCCCTGCACGATCGACTACCCTGCGTTCGCCCGTTCGTATCCGGCGCGCGCGATAATCTTCCGCTCCCATCGACTTGCCCGCAGGACCACCATGTACCGCGATCTCCATGCCGACGACGATGCGCTGCAGACTTTGCTCCGTGCTTCGGCACGTGTGCTGCGCGCCAATCCCGAGCCAGGCCCCTTCCTCGATTGGATTGCCACTGCCGGCCCTGACCTCGCCCCCATCGTCGCCGGCCAGATCGCGCCCGGCACGGCGCGCACGGAGCAGATTTTCCGGCCGCTGGGTATCGAAATCTACAATGCCATGCCGCAAGCGGGAGCGGGCTATCGTCCGTCCAAACTGCCCTTGCCGGGCCGCAATGCACCCTGCATCTGCGGCTCGGGGCGCAAATACAAGCAATGCTGCCTGGCACTCGCCGGAGCACTCGAACTCGGCGAGTTCAACCTGCTGCGCTTCGTGCTCGATGAGCTGCCCGAAAGTGAATTCCCGAGCCTGCCGGCCACGCACATCGATGTCCTCGCCGTCGCCGATACGGCCATGCAATGGCACGATGAAGATCGAGTCGAACGCGCCGCGACATTGCTAGAAGCCTGGTTCGACAGCGACGCAGGGCGGCCGGACACGCTCGAGCCCCTGTTCGAGGAGTTGATCGAATGCTATCTGACGCTGGGCGACGATGCGGCGCGCGACGAACTCATCGCCGACGCCAGCAGGCGCGGCACTCCATTGCTGCGTTCAGCCGCCTTGCAGCGACAAAGCGCGGCCGAGGCCGAGCGCGGCGACAGCGCCGCGGCCTGGCAGGCCTTCCAGGCCGCCCAGCGCGCCGACCCGGACAACCCGGGGCTGGCCACACTGGAAATGATGCTGCTCGTGCAGCGCGACGAAATTGCGCAGGCACGCGCCCGGGCGCGCTTCTGGATCTCCCGCTTCGAGCGTGCCGGCGATCCCTTGCTCGCGGATCTGATCGATTTCCTCGGCGCGGCTGAACGCGACCCACGGGCTGCGCTGGCAAGCCTGGAAGAAAGCACACTGCCGCTAGACGAAGTCCCCGAAGCGCGCCAGCTCACTGCCATTCTCGAAGGGGCGCCGCCACCGGAGTGCGCTTACCGCGTGCGTTCCCATGGCGTCGCCGGCAACGAACTCGTCGCGGCGGTCGAATTGCAGGCGGTCGAAAAACGTTGGCGGAATGTCTATTTGCAGCCCAAACCGCTGAATGGCAGGCTCGCAGCCGAGTCGGACGAGATCTGGGACGAAGCCGAAGCGTGGATGCGCTTCCTCACGCGCAATCCCCTGGCCTGGCAAAGCTTCGATGTATTGGATGACCTCGTGCTCGCAGCGGCGATTCTGCCGTCGTCGGAGAACAATGACGGCTTGTTCGACGCGCTGCTGGAGCGCGCGCTGGCCCTGGTCGATGAAAATTGCGCTGCCGTGCTGGCCGCCGGCCGCAGCCTGCCATGGACCTGGATGAAGAATCGTCCGCTGCTGCGTTTGCTGACCCAGGGTGCGCTGAACCCGCCCGCTGCACCCCGGACAGATCTCGTCGAACTCATGGGCGTCCGTGCGACACAATTGCTGAGCCTGGATCCGGCCGACACGTTCGGCGTTCGCGAGCCGTTGAGCCGCTTGTGGCTTGAACAGGGCCGCTTCGACGAGGTTCTCGAGCTTACCGCGCGCTTTCCGGATGACGGCTGCGCCATGGGCTGCAATCGCCTCCTCGCGCTGTTCCGTCTGGGGCAACAGGCCGAAGCGACGGTCTTGCTGCGCGAGCTGGCCTGCCGCCATCCCCGGGCTCTCGAATTGCTGCTGGCCGACCGAGCGCCACGCAAGCCGCGGCCCGATCCGGAAAGCGGCCGTTACGACGAAGCCCTGGCGGCAGCCTGGCAGTACCGGCAGGACAGCCGCGCGCAATGGCTCGAAGACGGTGCCCTCGAATGGCTACGTGCCGCATGGGACGGGCAAGGCGCCTGAAGCTGGCTGCGCTGCGGCGCGGTCCGGCGGGAAAAGGCGCAACCGCTCAGAGAAAGTTCTCTTCCGTATGCAGACGAGTGAGGTGGATCTTCTTGATCTTCCACTCCTCGCCCTCTTTGACGTAATCCTCGTGATAATGTCCCCAGCCCTTGAAGTGGCAGGTCGGCAACATGACGTAGTCGAACATGGCCCAGATCCCGCGCGCGCTCGTCTTGCCGGTCAACTCGAGTTCCGGCATGAAGCCCTGATGGATGGACTGCGCGCCGGTCATCAAGGTGCTCACCCCGCGGATCAGTGCGTCGCGCCCTTCGCAACCGATGTCGACCGGCAGATCGGACTGCGCGCGCGGCACGCCTTCGTAGAACGCCGATACGTCAGCGGTGAAGCAGCTCGTCCATGCCCCCCATTGTTGGGTGTCCATGAGTCTGAAATAGCGTGCCTTGACCTGGCGGATGCCCTCGAGATCGTTCATCTGTTCGATGTTCATGGTGTCGCGCTCCCTCTCGCGTGGATGTGATCCCGCGATAATCGCGAGAACCGGCGACGATAGGCGAGGAACCGTCGTCCCGCAAGTCTCCCGAACTCGCGCCGAGCTCGCGCCGTGCTCAGTGCGCGGATAGATAGGGTCGCGACGTGGGCAGGCGCGCCAACAGTTCGTTGAACAGTATCCCGGCCCCTGTCGACAGCACTTCGTCCGGATGCTCGGCGCAGAACTCGTCCATCCAGGCGAACATCGCCGGCGCATCGGTGATAGCGAGCACATCGACGCGCAGCGCCGTCGCGAGCCCGGTCATGAAGCCGGCCAGCCACATCTGCGGCGGATCGGCGCGAACACCTTCGACACGCCGAGCGGTCCATGTCGAGCATGGCCAATCGGCGATGCTGGTGACTTCGGCCTGCGCATGCGGGGACACGATACCGAGCAAGAGCAGGCACACGACGATCCCCGAGCGTTTGCGCGAGGACCGTTTCATCCGGCCGTAATCCGCCAGCAGCGATGCGGCACACGGCGTTTGAAATCGAGCGGCACGGTGGTGGCCGTGATTTCCCGGCAATCGAAACGATCGGCCACCACAGGATCGAGGCGGAAGCCCTGCCGATTGGTCGAAAAGTAGAGAACCCCAGCTGGTGCCAGCAAGGCCATGCTGCGGGAGATCAGCGCCAACTGGTCGCGCTGCACGTCAAAACTCGCCTGCATACGTTTCGAATTGGAGAAGCTCGGCGGGTCGAGCACGATCAGGTCGAAGCGCTCCCGCGTCCGCGCCGCCCGCACCAGCCAATCCGTGACGTCCGCCCGGATCAGTCGATGGCGCACCGGATCGGCAATGCCGTTCAAAGTGAGATTACGCCGTGCCCAGTCCTGATAGGTCTGTGACATATCGACTGTCACGGTATGCGCAGCCGCACCAGCCGCGGCATAACAGGTAAAGCTGCCGGTGTAGGCGAACAGATTGAGCACGCGCCGATCGTCCGCTTCCGCGCCGACCCGCCGCCGGGTATCGCGATGATCGAGAAACAGGCCGGTGTCGAGGTAGGCCGTCAGGTTGACCTCGAAGCGCAGTCCGCGTTCGGCGACGACGAAGGGCCAGCCCGGGAGGTCGAGCTTCTCGTACTGGGAGGCGCCGCGCTGACGACGGCGCAGCTTGAACGCCAGACGCGCCGGCGGCACATCGAGCGCTGTTCCGATGACGGCGAGATGTGCCGCTATGACTGTGTCGTCGAGGTGCCGCCGGCCCTCGAACAGCTGTACGTGCAGACTGTCGCCATAGCGGTCGATGGCATAGGGGAATTCAGGAATGTCACGATCGTAGACGCGCCAGGCCTCCAGGCCTTCGCGCCGTGCCCAGCGTTCGAGGTGACGCGCATTCTTGGTCAGGCGATTGCCGAGAGCGCTGGCCTCGCCGGCTTCTTCGTGGTCCGTCTTTGCGACGGTCTTGCCCGTCATGTCACCGTCAATTCCACCGCGCCGATCCCGGCTACGGTGAAACGGCACCGTTCGGGAGCCTCCGGAAAGCGGGTCGGAGCAAGGCTGCCGGTGGAAACGATGTCGCCCGCGGCCAGGCCCTGGCCGCGCGCGGCCAGGTGATTGGCCAACCAGGCCAGCGGCACGAAGGGATGTCCCAACACATCGGCGCCCCGGCCCCGATCGATCTCGACACCATCGCGCCATACGACACCGCAGACCTCGGCCAGATCGGGCCAGTGGGTTTGAAACTCGCCGAGGACCAGGCCCGCGTTCCAACTGTTGTCGGCGACCAGTGACCCGATATCGGTGACGGTGTAGTCCGCCGCGCGATCGTCGACGATTTCGATCGCCGCACAAACCGCCTCGACTGCGGCAGCGACGGCAGCGACATCATAGGGTGCGCCGGCGGCCGGCAGATCGCCGCCGAGGCGCACGGCGATCTCGCACTCGAGCCCGAAGCGGCCGAAAGCCGCGCGCGAGAAAGTCGACCCGCTGGCCTGAATGCGGGTCGCGAGCACCGCCCCGGCGATGGGGCTGTCGATACCCAGCAAGGCTTGCATGCGTGGTGAAGTAAGGCCGATTTTCCAACCTGCCACGCGGGTACCCTCGGCCGCGCACAACAGTCGCACGAACGCCTCCTGAACGGCGTAGGCCGCATCGAGATCGGGCAGCGTGGCGCTGCCGGTGAAGGGTGTGAAGCGCATGCCGCGGCGATGCTGATCGAACAACTGGCCTGCGCGCTGCCCATGTTCGTCATTTGTCATCTTCGGCCTTCTCCACCACCCGGGTTGCGTATGCCGGCAGTTTACAGGGCATCGCGTTACACTGGCACATCACCCGTGTGCTGCTCCTGGGGAGGATAGCGATGCCCGACCAACCATCCAACGCCGCCGCGCGTACCGTCTATCGTACCTGCCCGCTGTGCGAGGCGACTTGCGGGCTGGAATTGAGCGTCGTGGGTGAACGCGTCACCCGCATACGCGGCGATTCCGACGACGTCCTCTCGAGCGGCTACCTGTGCCCCAAGGGCGTCGCGCTGGGCGAGCTGCACGACGACCCGGATCGCCTGCGCGCGCCGCTGCTCCGCGAGGGTACGGGCTTCCGTGAAGCGAGTTGGGAGGAAGCGTTCGCGCGCGTTGCCGACGGCCTCGCGCCCTACCTCGCCACACCGGAACGTAGCGCCATAGGCGCCTACATCGGCAATCCCACCGTGCACAACCTGGGCGGTGCGCTGTTCCTGCGCCCCTTCCTGAAAGCCTTGCGCACCCGCCAGCTGTTCACCGCCGCAACGGTCGATCAAATCCCCAAGCACGTCGCCAGTGGTCTTTTGTTCGGGTCAGCCGTCGCCTTGCCCGTGCCCGACGTCGATCGCTGCGACTACCTGCTCATGCTCGGCGCGAATCCCTGGGAGTCGAACGGCAGCCTGTGGACCGCCCCAGACTTGCCGCGCCGGCTGCGCGACCTGCGCCGGCGTGGCGGACGTCTGGTGGTGGTCGATCCGCGGCGCACGCGCACCGCCGCGCATGCCGATCGGCATCTCGCCATCCGCCCCGGAACCGACGCCCTGTGGCTGCTGGCCCTGATCCAGGTGATCAGCGCCGACGGTCTCGCCCGCCCCGGACGCCTCGCTGGCTTCACGACGGGCCTCGACGCGCTCGCCGCACGCGTGGCGGCCTTCACGCCGGAAGCCGTCGCGGGCCCGTGCGACATCGATGCCGAGACCACCCGCCGCGTCGCCCATGATCTTGCCGCCGCGCCGCGTGCCGCGGTCTATGGCCGCATCGGCACGCATGCCAACCGCTTCGGCACGCTCGCCGCGTGGGCCACCGAAGTATTGAATCTCATCACCGGCAATCTCGATCGCGAAGGCGGCGTGATGTTCCCGCGCGCGCCGCACGATCGCCTGAAAGCGGCTACGGCCGGCGGCACCGGTTTCGCCACCGGGCGCTGGCGTTCCCGTGTCAGCGGGCACCCCGAAGTGATGGGCGAACTCCCGGCCGCCTGTCTGGCGGAAGAAATCGAAACGCCGGGCGCGGGACAGATCCGCGCCCTCGTCACCGTCGCCGGCAACCCGGTGCTGTCGACCCCCAATGGCGCCCGTCTCGACCGCGCCCTGGCCGGCCTCGATTTCATGGTCAGCGTCGACGTCTATCTGAACGAGACCACCCGCCATGCCGACGTCATCCTGCCGCCGCCCTCGCCGCTCGAGCGTAGCCATTACGACTACTTCTTCCTGCGCTTCGCAGTCCGCTCGGTCGCCAATTGGTCACAAGCGGTGTTTCCGAGCGAAGCACCGGACGAAGCCGACATCCTGATGCGTCTCGCCTTGATCGCCCGCGGTGAATCTGCGGCCGCCGATCCGACCGTCATCGAAGAAGAAAATCTGCGTAGTCTCATTGCACGCGAGGCGGCCAATCCGGCATCGCCCATCGCGGGCTGCGAAGTCGACGAGATCCGCGCACGGGTCGACGGCAACACACCCTGTGAGCGGGTCGTCGATTTCCTCGTGCGCACCGGCCCCTTCGGCGACGGCTTCGCCGCCGACAGCCCGGGTCTGTCGCTGGCCGTGATGCGCGAACACCCTCATGGCATCGACTTCGGTCCCATGCAGCCCCAACTGCCGGATCTCATCGAAACGCCGAGTGGGAAACTCGAACTGGACAGCATGCTCATCGATGCCGAGATCGCGAAAGCCGCCGCGACCATCGACGCCGTCCGCGCGGCCGATGAATTGCTCCTCATCGGTCGACGCGAGTTCCACTCCAACAATTCGTGGATGCACAATCTCGCTTCGCTCATCGAACGTCCCGAACGCTGTACCTTGCGCATGCATGCCGCGGACGCCCTGCAGCGCGGGCTCGACGACGGCTGCGCGGTGCGGGTGCGCTCGAGCGTGGGGGAGGTCGTCGCACCGCTGGAGATCCATGCGGAGATGCGCCCCGGCGTGGTCAGCCTGCCTCACGGCTACGGCCACCATTTCCCGGGTATGCGTCTCGGCCGCGCGCGCGCCCATGCCGGGGTGAGTGCGAACGATCTCGTCACCGGAGCGATCGACGCGCCGTCCGGCAATGCCATCCTGAATGCCCTGCCCGTCGAGGTCAGTGCGACCTGAGGCTGAACCGCGCGGTCTGTCCAGGAAGGCCGCGGGCAACACCTGCACCTGCGCTGTCGGCGCCGCGCCTGCAGCGCTTCCCCCGCGTGCCGGCGCTTGGGTACTATGCGCCGTCCCGCAAGCCGCGGGCCCGGCAATTCTTCACGCGCGTGCCGGCGCGTACGGGGAGTAGACAGTCGATGACCGAGCCATTACCGATCGTGGCGCCGAGCGCGGTCACGCCCGCCTGGATCAACCTGGCCCTGGCACGCAAAGGCATCAATGCGAACGTGTGCGATGTCGGTATCGAGACCGTCGGCACGGGACAGCTCGGCGAAACGCGGCGCTTCCACCTGCGCTACAGCGGCCAGGTACCGGCCGATGCGCCGCGCACACTGGTCGGCAAGTTTCCGTCTGACAATGAGGTAGCGGCAGCCACCGGCAAGGACATGGGCTTCTATCGCTCAGAATTGATGTTCTACCGGGAACTCGCCCATCGCACGGAAATCAATACGCCCGAGGTCTATGTCGCCGAACTCGACGACAACAACGATTTCGTGCTCCTGTTCGAGGATCTCGCGCCCGCCGTGCAGGGCGATCACATGCTTGGTTGTACGGTCGAGGAAGCGCGCCTGGCCCTGCGCGAGGCGGCGCTGCTGCACGCCGCGTTCTGGAACGATACGCAACTCGAGCGCCAACCCTGGCTCTACGTTCCGGAGGGCGCACAGGGCTTCTATACCACCGCGCTGGTCGAAAGCTCGTGGGCCCATTTCGAGCAGACCTATGGTCACCGCATGGATCCGCAGGTGATTAAGCTGTGCGACAAGTTCGTACGTCATCATGCCGCATGGAATGCGCCGCGGCCGGCGCCCAAATGCTTTTCGCACAACGATTTTCGTGTCGACAACATGCTTTTCGGCGGGCCGCGCATCGCCGTCGTCGACTGGCAGACGAGCAACTATCTCGGTACCGGCATGGATGTCGCCTATTTCCTCGGCGGCGCCTTCGATCGCGACACGCGGCGCGCCGTCGAGCGCGACCTGCTGACCGAGTACCACGCCGACCTGCTCGCCCGCGGCGTCACCGATTACGACTTCGATCACCTCATGGACGACTATCGCCACTACAGTTTCGCGGTCCTGGTCGTCGCCATCGCAGCGACGGTCATCGTCAAACCGACCGAACGCGGCGACCGCCTGTTCATGAAGATGGTGACCGATGGCGCCTACCAGGCACTCGACAACGATGCAGCGGATCTGTTGCCGAACTGAAAGGAGGGGCTCCCATGCGCCTGGCCAAGAATCATATCGATATCGGGCTGTTCACCAACGATATCGCTGCGCAGCGCACGTTCTGGAGTGACACCGCCGGGCTGCGCCTCGACCACGAACTCGCGCTCGGCATCGACGGTATCGTGCAATCCCGCTACGACGCCCACGATTCGGTCATCAAGGTCAACGACTGTCCCAATCCGCTGCCGGACCTGCCGCGCTCGGGCTACGTCGGCCTGACCATCGCGCGCGCCGGCCAGCCGGCCTGGGAAGGCCTGCACCCGGGCGGCGACCGCGTGCGCCTGGTGCCGCCCGGCACCGAGGGCGTCGTCGGCATCGGCGTGACCGTCTCGACGCCGGACCCGGCGCGCCTGATGGCTTTTTATACCGAGGCGCTGGAACTCGAACGGGTGGCGCCGACGGTAGCGCGCTGCGGCGACAGCCTGCTGTTCGTCGTCGAGGGGCCGGGCGGCACCATCACCCCGGATTTCATCGGCCCGAACTTCCGCTACCTGACCATCCAGATTTTCGATTGCGATGCGGTGTGCGAACAGGTCGCGGCCCGCGGCGGACACATCGGCCGCGCGCCGGTCACCCTCGCCGATGTCGCACGCTACGGCTTCGTGCTCGACCCGGACGGCAACTGGATCGAACTTTCCGAACGATTCTCGCTGACCGGGGTCGTACGCCAATAGCGACAGTGATCCTGCCGCCCTTATACGGCGTAACAACAACCGTGAAACAGTCATTTCTGTTCCGCGCCGCAGGCCGCCGCGGCGCATCGTCGGCACTTCCCCCCTCCCCTCGGCCGACGGTGGCAGGCGGCGGCCTGCATCTCTTCGTTGTCCTGTCGACGCTCCTCTACTGCAGCGTCGCGCTCGGCCGCGCCGAACCCTGCGCCGGCGATTCGTTCGCCGACCTCGTCGACGCGGGCTACGGCGGGCGTATCGAGTTCGACGTGCTGCGGAACGGTAAGCACGTCGGCGAGCATGTCACCACATTCACCCGCAGCGACGACGGCCTGGTGGTGGAGTCGACCATGAATCTGACGGTGCGCGTGCTCGTCATACCGGTCTACCGTTTCAGCTACCACGCGCGCGACGTGTGGTGCGGCGACCGCCTGACCGCGCTCGAAGCGGCGGTCGATGACAACGGCACGGTCAAGCGGGTGCGCGCTTTGCGTGACGGCGACGAACTCGTCATCGAGCGCGATGGCGTCGAAGAACGGGTGGCTGCGGATCTGCTGCCGACCAACCACTGGAATCCGAGCGTGCTCGGACACGATCGCGTGCTGAACACGCTCACCGGGCTCGTCAATAAAGTCGACATCGGCCCCTGCTCGAAGGCATCGCCGCTGGTCAGCGCCGCCGCGCCGGACGCGCAATGTCATGCCTACTCAGGCGATCTCAGGGTGCGGGCCTGGTACGACGACTTCGGACGCTGGGTCGGATTGGCCTTCTATGGCGACGACGATTCGGAAATCGTCTACGTCTGTCGCCATTGCCGCGGCCGCGGCGCGTGACGTGAACGCGACGCCGCGGCGGGTGTGGATCACCGGCGCCAGCAGCGGCCTGGGCGCGGCGCTCGCGCGTGAATATGCTGCCGGCGGCTGGCAGGTGCTGCTGTCCGCAAGGCCTGGTCCCCGCCTCGAGGCGATGACCGCCGAGCTCGGCGCCAGCGCGTGCAGCTATGCCGTCGACGTCACTGACGCGGCGGCCGTCACTGCGACCATCGCCGCGATCGAAAGCGATGGCGGCCTGCCGGACCTGGTCATCCTGAATGCGGGCACCTACCGGCCGATGTCGCTGGACAGCTTCGACGCGACGGCCGTGGCGGACCTGTTTGCAGTCAATGTCTTCAGCGTCACCACCGCCCTCGCCGCCCTGCTGCCCGGCCTGCGCCGGCGCGGCACCGGCCATATTGCCATCACCGGCTCGGTGGCCGGTGATATCGGCCTGCCCTATGCCGGCCCCTACAGCGCGAGCAAAGCGGCCCTGGTCCGTTTGTGTCAGTCGCTGCGGCCCGAACTCGAACAAGCGGGCATTACCCTGTCCCTGATCGAGCCCGGCTTCGTCGCGACCCCGCTGACGGCCAAAAACGATTTCCCCATGCCCTTCCTGATCAGCGCCGAACGCGCCGCCAGAATCATCTGTCGCGCCCTCGCCAAGCGCCGCTTCCGCATCCGCTTCCCGCTCAGGATGAGCCTCACCATGGGCTTCCTGGCCGCGCTGCCCGAATGGGCCTCGATGCCCCTGCGCCGGCGCATGCTACTGCGCCCATGAGCGATCCGCTCGATGATTACATCAGCCTGCTCGAAACGCTGGACACCGCCGCGCTCGACGCGCTGAGCGAACGACTGACGGATGACGTCCACTTCCGCGATCCCTTCAACGACGTCACCGGGCCGGCTGCGTTTCGACGCATCTTCGCCGACATGCAGGAAAAACTCGACGATATCCACTTCCGCGTCGATGCCCAGGCCTGGTGCGCGCCACGCGACGGCCTGCGCGTCGCGCTCATCCACTGGCAGCTCGCGGCCCGCCTGAAACAGCTGGGCGGCCGTCCGTGGCAAGTCAGCGGCTGCTCGGAGCTGCATTTCACCGATGACGACCGGCTCGCCGCGCACCTCGATTACTGGGATGCAGCGGGTGGCTTGTACGAATTGCTGCCCATCGCCGGCATAATCTTCAGATGGCTGCGGCGACGCCTGACAGTTTGAGCCGAAGAGCGGCTTGCGGAGAAGGGAATTTGCCTTGCGGCGGAAATTCGAGTGTGTGAGATCGAGATGATCTGAGCGGTTACCATAAGCATGAGCGGCGGCGCCCCAAGGCGCCGCCGCTCACGTCTTCAGACCACTTTGCGACGGCGGCGCATCAAGCCAGCTCCGACCAGCCCTGTACCGAAGAGCAGGAGGCTCACCGGTTCAGGCACGTAATTCGGATCGCGCACCACGCTGCCATGGACCTGGATGTTGATGTCGCTCGATTTATCCCAACCATTACCGTT
>JBBDTC010000020.1:0-12622 GCA_040904625.1 Gammaproteobacteria bacterium | reverse complement strand
CCATCCTGTGGGACATGGCGGGGCGGCTGTGGCGAATTCTGGCGCGCCTGCTCGAGGGCCTTGCGGGGTGGGGCTGGGAGTTGCCGACAGTGGGCCTGGGCGGGGAGGCGGGTCTGGCGCCGCTCGCCTGCGGATTGGTCTTGTTGGCGCTGCCGGCCGGCCTGCGCCTGCGGCGGCTGGCCTTGCTGCTGCTCATCAGTGTGTGCCTGACCCGCCCGCCGCCACCACCGCCGGGCAGTTTTGCGGCCACGGTGCTCGATGTCGGGCAAGGCCTTGCGGTGGTGGTGCGCACCGCCCGGCATACGCTCCTCTACGACACCGGCCCGCGCTGGTGGAGCGGTGCCGACGCCGGTGCCCTGGTCGTCGTGCCGGCGCTGCGGCGCATGGGCGTCGACCACCTCGATGCGCTGGTGGTAAGCCACGGTGACAGTGACCACGTGGGGGGCCTGGCAGCGGTGTCGGCGGCTTTCGCGATCGAGACATGGCACGCTCCGGCCGATGCCGTGCCCGATCTCGAAGCCGCGCCGCGGGTGTGCGATACGGCCGCCAGTTGGACCTGGGACGGCGTCGTCTTTCGTCTCCTCGCAGCCGTACCGCGCGCGGGTGCATCGCGCAACGATCGCTCCTGTGTGGTCATGATCGAGAGCGCGGCCGGCCGCCTGCTGCTGACCGGCGACATCGAACGGACGGCAGAACAGGGTCTGGTCGCGGCTTACGGCGCCGCGCTGCGCGCCGATGTCATGGTGGTGCCGCATCATGGCAGCGCGACGTCCTCGAGCGCGGCATTTCTCGCCGCGGTCGCGCCGCGTTACGCCATCGTGCCGGCCGGCTATGCCAATCGCTATCGCATGCCACACGCCGCGGTGGTGGCGCGCTATCGTGCCGCCGGGGTGGCTTTGTTCGACACCGCCGAGGATGGTGCGGTGTCGATTGCCTGGCGGGGGCGCGCCGCCGTCGTGCGTACCGAGCGCAGCCGGCGCAGGGGTTTCTGGACGGCGCGTGACAGCGACTGAGGGCCGGTCTCACGGCAGAGGTGCCTGCCATCGACTTGCACCACTTTCGAGTGTGGAGCGGGTTTGGTAATGTCTGCGCCACCCATGACGGCCGCTAGCAGCCTGTCGGACTCAAGGAATCGTCGCGAGGCGATGGGAGAGCGAGGCAAAACGGGCGCGCATTGGAGGCGAATAGTGGGGCTATTTAACGACAATGCGCGCGCGTTTGGGCCGCTATCCCATTGCCGCAGCAGATTCTTCCTGGGTCCGACAGGCTGCCAAGCCGGAGGAAACAAATACCTGTGTTGGAATTCGTCAAAGCCGGCGGCTGGATGATGCTTCCCATTGTGCTGTGCTCGGTGATCGCGACGGCGATCGTGGTCGAGCGCTTCTGGTCGCTGCAACGGCGGCGTATCACGCCCGACAAGCTCGTCGCGCAAGTGTGGCAGTGGGCTCATGCCGGCGTGCTCGACGACAAACGTGTGCAGAATCTGCGCAGCGGTTCGCCGCTCGGCCGCGTTCTCGCCGCCGGCCTGGTCAACCGGCACCACGAGCGCGTGGTCATGAAGGAAGGCATCGAAGAGGTCGGGCGCCACGTCGCCCACGAACTCGGCCGCTACCTCAATACCCTCGGCACCATTGCCGCGATTACGCCCTTGCTCGGCCTGTTGGGCACGGTCATCGGCATGATCAAGGTTTTTACGGTGATCACGGTGCAAGGCGTCGGCGGTGACGCGTCGGTACTCGCCGGCGGCATCTCCGAGGCGCTGATCACGACGGCGGCCGGCCTCTCGGTGGCCATTCCGACGCTCATGTTCTACCGCTATTTCGCCGGCCGGGTCGAAGATTACGTGGTGACGATGGAACAGGAAGCACTCAAGCTCGTCGAAGTCATGCAGGGTGAGCGCGACAGCGGCGAGCGGGCGGCCGCAAGTGGGGCAGCGGCATGAATTTCCGGCCGCCGCGCGAGCGTGACCTCGACATCAACCTGACGCCGCTGATCGACGTCGTTTTCCTGCTGCTGATTTTTTTCATGGTCTCGACCACCTTCGTCAAGGAATCGAAAATAGACCTGACCCTGCCGCAGGCCAGTGCCGAGCGGCGCGAGGCCGAGGATGAGCAAATCGTCATCGCCATCGATCGCAACGGCGACGTCTTCGTCGATGACAAGGCCCTGGTCAATGCGGGCGTCGATACCCTCCGCCAGGCGCTGACGGCCGCACGCGGCGAGGATGCGGCGCCGGTGGTGGTCATCAGTGCGGATGCGGCGGCGAGTCATCAGAGCGTGGTCGATGCCATGGATGCGGCGCGCCAGGCCGGCCTGTTCCGCATTACCTTCCCCACCCGGACGCGGCCGGAGGCGCAGTGAGCGCGTGGCCACGGCCGGGTGCGGCCAGTTGAACTGCGGCTGTTGAACATCTCCTGGTCCAGATTCGTCGAGGAACTGTGGTACGGCAAACACCCGCTGCGTATCGTCCTCGCGCCGCTCGGCTGGCTGTTCGCGATGGCCGCCAGGTTGCGCCGTGCCGCCTATGCGAGCGGACTCCTGGCCCCGTATCGGGCGCCGGTGCCGGTGATCGTGGTCGGTAATATCAGCGTCGGCGGTACCGGCAAGACACCGCTGGTGATCTGGCTCGCGCAGCGCCTGCGCGAATACGGCTTCCGGCCCGGGATCATCGCACGCGGTTATCGCGGGCAGGCGCGCAACTGGCCGCAGCAGGTGCGCCCGGACAGCGATCCGACGGCGGTGGGGGACGAGGCCATCGTCCTCGCGCGCCGCACCGGCATGCCGATCGCGGTCGGTCCGAATCGCAAGCACGACATCGTGCAGCTACTGCGCCATAGCGACGTCAATATCATCATCAGCGACGATGGTCTGCAGCACCATGCCCTGGGGCGCGATATCGAAATCGCCGTGCTCGATGGCGTTCGCCGCATCGGTAATGGCGCCTGTCTGCCGGCCGGGCCGCTGCGCGAGCCGCCGGCGCGCCTGGGCGAGGTGGATTTCGTGGTCGCCAATGGCCTGGCCGGGCGCGGCGAGTTCGCCATGCGCTACCATGCCGAATACCTGTGCGCGGTGCGCGATCGCAGTTTGCGTGGCGCGATCGACAGCCTGGCCAATCGGCCGGTGCACGCGGTTGCCGGCATTGGCCATCCCGAGCAGTTCTTCGCCTCGCTGAGACGCAAGGGTCTGCGCGTGACCGCGCATCCGTTTGCGGACCATCACCGCTTTCGCGCCGAGGACTTCGCCTTCGGCGACGATGCGCCGATTCTGATGACGGAAAAGGATGCCGTTAAATGCGAACATTTCGCCGACGATCGGTTTTGGTTCGTACCGATCGATGTGGAACTGCCGGAAGTCTTCGATCGCCGGCTCAAGATACTGTTGAAGAAGGTACTCGATGGACAAGAAGCTGCTTGATCTGCTGGTCTGCCCGGTGACGAAAGGGCCTTTGATTTACGACAAGGAGCGCGGCGAACTGATCTCGGTGTCGGCGCGCCTGGCCTATCCGATCCGCGACGGTATTCCCGTCATGCTCGAAGAGGAAGCGCGCGAGGTGTCCGAGGACGAAGCGGAGAAGCTGCGCAGTTGAGATTCAAGGTCTATATCCCGGCGCGTTACGGGGCGACCCGCCTGCCCGGCAAGCCGCTGCTCGAATTCGCGGGCAAGCCGTTGATTCGACACGTCTGGGAACGCGCTCGTGACAGCGGCGCGGAGGAGGTCGTCATCGCCACCGATGACGCGCGTATCGCCGACGCCGTCACCGCGTTCGGTGCCACGGTCTGCATGACGGCGCCCGAGCTGCCTTCGGGCACGGACCGCATTGCCGCCGCGGCCGCTGCGCGCGGAGAGGCGGCGACGACGATCATCGTCAACCTGCAAGGCGACGAGCCGCACATGCCGCCGGCGGTGATCCGTCAGGTCGCGTCGTACGTGCACGAACGGGACTGCGATATCGCCACTGTCTGTGAACCGCTGAGTGCGGCGCAGGTGTTCGATCCGAACGTGGTCAAGGTCGTGCGTGCCAGCAATGAGCGCGCCTTGTACTTCAGCCGCGCCAGCATCCCCTGGGATCGCGCCGCGTTCGCCGGCGGGCAGCAGGTGGCGGCGCTCGATGCCTACCGCCGGCATGTCGGGATCTACGCCTATAGCGCCGACTATCTGACACGTTTCGTCACCCTTGCGCCAGCCGCGCTCGAACGCATCGAGGCGCTCGAACAGCTGCGCGCGCTCGTCGCGGGCGCGACAGTGATGGTGCCGGACGCGGTCGAGGCCTGTGGTGTCGGGGTGGATACGCCGGCCGATCTCGAGCGCCTGCGCGGGGCGTGACCGTGCCTCGCGTCCTGTTCGTGTGCACCGGCAATCTCTGCCGCTCGCCGCTGGCGGCGGGGTTGTTCGCCGCACGCTGCGGGACGCGGCTGTCCACGGCGTGGACGGTCGATTCGGCCGGCCTCCACGCCCGCGAGGGTCTAGCCCCCGCGGCCCCGGCGATAGCCGTCGCCGAGGAGCACGGTGTCGATATCTCCGCGAAGCGCTCACGCTGTTTCGTGCACGAGGATTTTGCCCGCTTCGACCACATCGTTGCCATGGATCGCGGCCATCTCGATTTTCTGTCGGCGACCTGCCCGCCCGCTTATCGCGGGCGTATCGCACTGCTCGAAGACGAGCGCGGCCAGCCCATCGAAGTGCCGGATCCCTACGGGCGTCCGCTGCGCGCCTTTCGCCATGCAGCGCAACTGCTGGTGACAGGGATCGCTGTGCTGCTGGAGGATCTCGAGAAAGAGGGCAGTGGCAGCCGAACGTAAAAGCGGTTATTTTGCGGCGGACTGAGGGTCGGCCGCAGAATAACTGGGCGATCTTGGGGCGTCGAGACGCCCGGCAGGCCAGGCGCGAGGAGGGCGAATAGTGGTTCTATTCAACCGACGAGCAACGCCGTCAGACGGGATGGATCGGCGTTCCAAATCGTTCGGTTATTTTGCGGCCGACCCTCAGCGGGCGCGGTAGGTGATACGGCCCTTGCTGAGGTCGTAGGGGGTGAGTTCGACGGTAACGTTGTCACCGGTGAGGATACGGATGTAGTTTTTGCGCATCTTGCCCGAGATGTGCGCCGTGACGATATGTCCGTTCTCGAGTTCGACCCGGAACATGGTATTCGGCAGGGTCTCGACGACCTTGCCCTGCATTTCGATGTGATCTTCCTTAGCCATGGATTGGTTGGTTGTCTCCCGAATGAGGCTGCTGGCGCATGCAAGCGCGCAATTCTGCCTCAATCCGCGAGGGCGGGCTAGCCCGTACGTCAGTGAAGCTGGTCAAGCAGCGCCGGCAGTCGCGTCCGGATCGCGCCGCCAGGCGCCGCCACGAAAGTATTCCAAGGGGCTGAATTCGGTCTTGTAACTCATTTTACGGCATTCCCGGATCCAGTAACCGAGGTAAACCCAGGGCAGGTGGGCGGCGCGCGCCCACTCGATTTGTTTCAGCACCGCCAGGCGGCCGAGGCTGCGCTCGGGAAAACGCGGCGAAAAGAACGTATAGACGGAAGACAGACCGTCGCCGAGGCGGTCGACGACGGCGACGGCGAGCAGTTCGTCGCCGCGGCGGAATTCGTAGAACGTGGTTTCGCACCACACAGCGGTGAGAAAGCTCATGTAGGCACCGGGATTGGTCGCGTCCATCTGCGAATCGGGATGCCGCGCGTGGAGGTATTCGACATACAGCGCGTAGTGTTCGGGATCGAAGCGTGCCCGCCGTTCGCGGATCTCGAGATCGGCATTGGCCGCGAGCGTCCGACGATGGCGGCGATGGGGGACGAATTCCGCGACCGGCACGCGCACCGCCACGCAGGCCGTGCACGGGCCGCAATTCGGTCTGTAGACATGAGTGCCGCTGCGCCGGAAACCATGGGCCGAGAGCCAGGTGTAGGCATCGGTGCTGAGGCGGATGCGCGGGTCGGCGAACAGGGTCACGGCCGTGCGCTCCGGCAGATAGCCGCAGGCGTGGGGCGGTGAGGTGAAGAAGCCGATACGCGGCGGCGCGGGCGGCTCGGTCACGGTGGGTGGCTCCAGGCACCGGCTGTCGGTGCCGCCGGCACCTCGCGGGCCAGAATGGATTCGAAGGCTTCGCGCAGCATCAGCCGTGCGCCGAGGCTGGCCAGATGGGCGGTCGGCAATTGACAATCGATGAGCGCATAAGACCAGTCGCGGAGCAGGTGGCAGAGGTGAACGAAGGCGACCTTGGAGGCGTCGCGAGCGCGGCTGAACATCGATTCACCGAAGAACACCCGCCCGAGGGCGATGCCGTAGAGGCCGCCGACCAGTTGGCCGTCGAGCCAGCATTCGACGGAATGGGCGTAGCCACCGCGATGCAGCGTGCAATAGGCCGTCTGCATCTCGGCGGTGATCCAGGTACCCGATCCGTCCTCGCGCGGCGCCGCGCAGGCCGCGACGACGGCCGCGAAGGCACGGTCGAAGCTGAGTTCGAAGCCGCCGTTGCGCAGGCGTTTGCGCAGGCTGCGCGATACCCGCACGGCGGCCGGCGCGAGCACTGCGCGCGGTTCGGGCGACCACCACAAGATCGGTTGCCCTTCGGAGTACCAGGGGAAGATGCCGCGCGCATAGGCATCGAGCAGCCGCGCGGGGCTCAGGTCACCGCCGATGGCCAGCAGTCCCTGGGGGTCGTCCAGCGCCCGCGCGGTCGGCGGGAAGTCGCTGGCCATGCGACGATCGGCGGCCCAGTACAAGGCGGGACTCAGGTCCGGGGCGTCCATCGTCGTGGCGGCATCGCGCATGCCCTCAGCTGTCCGGCCGGCGAAAAGCGAGGTGCTCGTCGAGGCCGGCGATGTAATCCTCGAGCGCGCGCCGCTCGTGGCCCAGGAAATCACCGACTGCGCGGCGGAAGCCCGGGTCGCGAATGTAGTGCATCGACCAGGTCTTCACGGGGCGAAAACCGCGCGCGAGTTTGTGCTCGCCCTGGGCGCCGGCATCGAGTCGGCGCAGGCCATTTTCGATGCAGAAATCGATGGTTCGATAGTAGCACAGCTCGAAATGCAGGCTCTCGAAGCGCCCACTCGCGCCCCAGTGGCGGCCGTAGAGGGTGTCGCTCCCGCGCAGGGCAAAGGCACCGGCGACGTAATCGGCCTTGTCGCGGGCCAGGATCAGCACGGCGGCGCCGGGCAGGCGATCCTCGAGGGTCTGGAAGAACTCCTCGGTGAGACGTGGTTCGCCCCATTTGCGCTCGAAGGTCGAGCAATAGAAGCGATGGAAAACAGACCATTGCGCCGGTGTGATGTCGGCGCCGACGAGCGTTTCTATGGTCAGATCCTGCTCGGCGACGAGGCGCCGCTCGCGCTTGATCTGTTTGCGTTTCTTGGAGGCCAGATGGGTCAGGAAAGCGTCGAAATCACGGTAGCCATCGTTGAACCAATGATACTGGCAGCCGAGTCGGGCGAGCAGGCCGGCGTTTTCACATACCGTGTGCTCGTCATCGGACAGGAACAGGCAGTGCCAGGAAGACAGTTCGTTGTCCGTGCACGCACGCACGGCGGCATCGACCAGCAAGTGCGCGATCGCGCCGTCGGCCGGGCTGTCGCCGAGCAGCAGGCGCCGGCCGCTGACCGGCGAGAACGGTACCGCGGTGACGAGCTTGGGATAGTAACGGCCGCCGGCCCGTTGGTAGGCTTCGGCCCAGCTCCAGTCGAAAACGAACTCACCGTAGGAGTTGTCACGCACGTACAGCGGCATGGCGCCGACCAGTCGGCTGCCGTCGTGGACGACGAGATGCTGCGGGTACCAGCCCTGCGGGGCGAGACAGTCGGTCGCTTCGAGTCCGTGGAGAAAACCGTGACGGAGGAACGGATCGTCGCCGGCCAGGGCATCCCAGTCGTCCGCTGCGATGCCGGCAAGCGAATCGACTACGGTCAGACGCAGGGTCGGACTGGTCGGCGCGGTCACTCGCCGTTGCCGGGCTGGACGTCGAGGTCGCGGCCGAGCACGCGCAGCAGCGCTTTCTTCGAACGCTCTAGTGGGAAAACCGTTTCTCGATAGGTGCGGTCCTCGGTCGGGTAGCGCAGCGCGACCTGGTTGCCGTTCATCAACTGGTAGAGCAGCGCGGATTCCATGCGCTGTGCGGTGATGCGGGCGAGCTTGAAGCGGGCCGTCATAGCCTCGATGCTGCAGGCCTGCGGATCAGTGAAGCTGAACAGGGGCTGCTGATCGTCGATCTGCAGCGTCGGACAGGTCGTATGCGTGAAGTTGCTCGGCCCGGCAATGACCAACTCGGCGATGACCCGGCCATCCTCGCTACGGTAGACATCGAGGTGATCACCCTCGGCATTGTCGATGCGGGCGCGGGCGTCGACGCCGTTGTCCTCGAGCACACGCCAGGGTGCGGCCGCGGCGGATGCGGCGCCTGCGAGGCATACGGCCATGGTCAGGGCGCGCACGGCGTCGGGGCAGCGCATCAAGCGCGGGCCGCTCTCGCCGCGCGTACGCCACCCATGCCCCATCGCAGGTTCAACGGCGCGTCGTTTCATGGCCCGGCGTGAAGACCGGGAACGGCGCAATCTTGTCGCCCGAGGTATCAGCATCGGTAATCTTGCTGTGCCCGGATTTCTCCACCTCATCGATGCGGATCACCGCGTGCATGGGGATGTAGGTCCGATTGACGCCGGCAAACTCTGATTTGAGGTGCTCTTCGGACGGATCTACCAGCAGCGTCGATTTCTCTCCGAAGACGATTTTTTCGACTTCGATGAATCCGAACAGGCTGCTCTGGTGAACTTCGCGGGCGTAGATTTCGTAGACTTTGCCCTGATTGTGGAAGCTGATTCGATAAGTGCTCTTTTTCGCGGCCATGGGTATGCAGACTGATCTGCCAGATAGCAGGGTTTCATGCTAACAGTCTGCCCGGCTGGTGAACAATCCTCAGGGCTCTTACTCGAGCGTGGATAGGCCTCTCCGGCGGGGTGTCCTTTGGCGGAAATAAAGCGGACCGAAGGGAGCCATTCCGCCAAAGGACACCCCGCCGGAGAGGCCGGATTGGCCGCGAAACCCGTAGTCGCCTAAAGTCGGTGACATTGTCCCTGGGGTCCTTAGGGCCCTTTGCTACAACGTCACCGTGCGTTTGGTGGTGAAACCGTCGACGAGTTGATGGCCGACATAGCCGCGAGGATTGCTGACGACCTGCAGCGTGTTCGCGCGATAAGCCGTACGGGTGTGAATGTGGCCGTGGATCCATAAATCGATGCGGTAATCGCCCACCAGGCGCCACAGGTTGTTGCAGTAGGCGCCTTTGAAAATGGAGTCCGGTGCCTGCTGCCAGCTCGCGAACAGGGGTGCGTGGTGCGTGACGACCACCGTGCGGCCATCATGCGGGGTTGCCAGTGTGTCCTCCAGCCAGACCCGTGTGTCGCGGTTGAATTGCAGGGTGTCGGCCGGCGTCAGCGGACGCGAACCCTGGCGGATGTGTACGTAGTCGTTCATCTGCGTGCCGAGCGATTCCATGACCGCGGCATTTTCGCCGAGGAAGTCCGTCCACAGCGTGGCACCGAGGAAGCGGACGTCCTCGACCAGGCTCACGCCGCGTTCGAGGAATTGCACATTGGTCCCGGCGCAGGCCGCGTGCAGGGCGTCCTGTACCGCACTCACCTCGCCGCCATAGAACTCGTGGTTGCCGGCGATATAGACGGTTGGCTTGCCGCTCGCGCGCAGCCAGTCGACCGCCGCGGTACCGACGCCGATATCGCCGGCGGCGACGATGACATCAGCGTCGGTGGCGTCGAGCGCGGCGGCGCCGAATTCCAGATGGACATCGGAAAAATACTGGATTTGCATGGGCTCGGCGACGCTCAGATTCCTGCTCGGGACGCCGCAGTGTACCTGTTCATCCCGGGTGGCCAGGCCGTTCGGCGCGATCGCGGCGGAGACCGCAGCTGGAGTTCATGTCGAATAAGAGCTAGCATGATATTTCTAATTATTAACATACGTTTATTAGATCAATTGAACAAATCGATTTAATCCATGTCACACGCTGTTCGTAAAACCCGGGGGGAGGTCAGCTTCCCATTTTCCATCCACCTCCTGCAGCGGCTCCGGGAGGGCTTGTTGATCGTCAGCGGCGGGGTCGCCCTGTTCCTGCTCGTTGCCCTGTTCACCTACCATCCGGCCGATCCCGGATGGTCGCACGCCGGCAGCGTCGAGGTCATTCACAACGAAGGCGGTGTGGTCGGAGCGTGGATTGCCGACGTCGCACTCTACCTGTTCGGCCGCTTTGCCTATCTCATCCCGTTCATGGCCGTCTATAGCGCCTGGCTCGTCTTTCGCGAGGGCGCGAAGACCTTCTTCGCCGATTATCTGCGGCTCAGTGTTCGCGGCGTCGGGGCGGTGTTCACCCTGCTCACGGGCTGTGCCCTGTTCTGGATCCGCGGCGGCACGGAGCTGGCTGATGCGCCGCATCAGGCCGGCGGTATTCTCGGGGATGTCATCGGCCATGCTGCGCTGATCGCCTGTGGTTCGGCCGGCGGTGTGCTGCTGCTGATCGCATTGTTTCTGACCGGTCTGACCCTGTTCACCGGACTGTCTTGGGTGTGGCTGATGGATGTGACAGGTGCCTACGCCTTGCGCGCGTTCGAATTCGGCCGCCAGCGCGGTGGCGAGCTGGCCGACTGGTGGCGCGGCTGGCGCGCGAGGCGCGAGCGCTTCGCTTCAGTCAAGGAAGAGGTCGAACGCAAGGAGAGCCGGCCGCCGCCGCGTATCGAACCGCGTATCGCCGAAGCGGCACCCAGCACGCGCGTCGAGCGCGAGCGCCAGGAGCCGCTGTTCGAACGCGCCCTGCACAACGGTTTACCGGAACTCTCACTGCTCGACACACCGCGGCTCGAGAGCGGCGGATACTCCGCCGAGGCCCTCGAGGCGATGTCGCGCCAGGTCGAGCTCAAGCTCAAGGATTTCAACATCGATGTCGAGGTCGTCGCGGTCCATCCCGGCCCCGTGATCACGCGTTTCGAACTCGAGCCGGCGCCCGGCATCAAGGCCAGCCGCATCACCAATCTGGCCAAGGATCTGGCGCGCTCACTGTCGACGGTCAGCGTGCGCGTAGTCGAAGTCATTCCGGGCAAGACCTGCATCGGTCTCGAAATACCCAACGAACAGCGCGAGATCGTTTCGCTCTCGGATATTCTCAAGGCCGAGGTCTACGAGCGCAGTGCATCGCATCTGACCATGGCCCTGGGCAAGGATATCGCCGGCCAGCCGACGGTGGTCGACCTCGCCAAGATGCCGCATCTGCTGGTCGCCGGTACCACGGGGGCGGGCAAGTCGGTGGCGCTGAACGCCATGATCCTGAGCCTGTTGTACAAGTCGACGCCGGACGACGTGCGCCTGATCATGATCGATCCGAAGATGCTCGAACTGTCGGTATACGAGGGCATACCGGCGCTCCTGGCGCCGGTCGTCACGGACATGAAGGAAGCGGCCAATGCCTTGCGTTGGTGCGTGGCCGAAATGGAGCGGCGCTACAAACTGATGGCCGCCCTGGGCGTGCGCAACATCGGCGGCTACAACCGCAAGGTCGAGGAGGCACGGGCCAAGGGCGAGCCGCTGCTCGATCCCCTCTATCGCAGCGCGGTGTCGGAAGAACCCGCGCCCGAACTCGACACCTTGCCGTATATCGTGGTGGTCATCGACGAGCTGGCCGACATGATGATGGTCGTCGGCAAGAAGGTCGAGGAACTCATCGCGCGCCTGGCACAGAAAGCGCGGGCGGCGGGGGTGCACCTGATCCTGGCGACACAACGGCCGTCGGTCGATGTCATCACGGGGCTGATCAAGGCCAATATCCCCAGCCGCATCGCCTTCCAGGTCTCCTCACGCATCGATTCGCGGACCATTCTCGACCAGATGGGCGCCGAGACACTGCTCGGCCACGGCGACATGCTCTACCTGCCGCCCGGCACCGGCATACCGACCCGCGTACACGGCGCTTTCGTCTCCGACGAGGAGGTGCACAAGGTCGTCGAAAGGCTGAAAGCGAGCGGCGAACCGGAATACATCGATGCCATCCTGTCCGGCCCGGTGGACGACGACGGCGGCGCCGGCGCGGGCGGCGATTTCGGTGGTGACGGCGAGCAGGACGAGCTCTACGACATGGCCGTGCGCATCGTCACCGAGACGCGCCGGGCTTCGGTGTCGGGGATCCAGCGCCGCCTCAAAATCGGCTATAACCGCGCCGCGCGCATGGTCGAGGAAATGGAGCGCGCGGGCGTGGTCGGTGAGCTGCAGTCGAACGGTTCGCGCGAGGTCCTGGTGCCGCCGCCGCCGAAGGATTGAGCGAATCGTGAGCGGGAACCACTGTTCGCACTGAGCCCGTCGACAGGCTCAGGACAGGCCCGTCGAAGGGCGGCGCCGTGGGCGCGCGTCGAGGGTGGAACTCCATCGGGCCGGCCCTGGTCGAATCACCAGCCCGCCGCGACAAGGTGTCAGGCCACGTGCAGGTGTGATCTAGCCCGCATTTCTCACCCCCATCCTGCTGCGGCCGCCGATCTGCGCGCAAACTCGGGCCGTGCTAGGGCCTGTTGATCTGTCATGGTTCGGTGCTGTTGCCCCTGTAAGGAGGCCAATCAAGGCGCAATGAGCGA
>JBBDTC010000019.1:0-12710 GCA_040904625.1 Gammaproteobacteria bacterium | reverse complement strand
CTGCGCAACGCGGCCTGCGGGCGGGGCAGCTGGCGACTAATCTCAGTCAGTGATGGTGAGCCGTTCGCCGGTGGCGCCGACCCGGCCGATGACGGCACTGTCGCTATAGCCGAGTGCGTGCAGTTCGGCGAGGCAGGCCGGGGCTGCGCTACCCGGCACGGCGACGAGCAGACCGCCCGCCGTCTGCGGATCGAAGGCGAGTTCGTAGCGCGCCTGACTGGCCGCGCTGTGCCGTGCGGCGACGTAGCGTTCGGCACGGCGGTTCTCGCCCTGCAGGCTGCTCAGCACGGTCTCCGCGGCAAGCGTCTCGGCGCCTGCCATCAGCGGCAGTGCGGCCAGGCTGAGCGTGGCACCGTAGCCATCGAGCATCTCGACCAAGTGACCGACCAGGCCGAAGCCGGTGACATCGGTCATGGCGTGGACGCCGTGGCGCATGCAGCATTGCGCGGCGGCCGCCTTGGACGACACCATCGCGGTGAGGGCGGCGTCGAGCCAGCGCGCCCGGGCACGTCCACGCATGGCCGCGGCGAAGAGCACGCCGGTGCCCAGCGCCTGGGTGAGGATCAGCGCATCACCGGCCTGCACACCGCGCTTGCGCACCAATGCCCGTTCGTCGACATAACCGTTGATGGCGAAGGCAATGCCGAGTTCGGCGCCTTCGCCGGTATGGCCGCCGATGAGGGCAGTGGCGGACGTCTCGAGGACGGCCAAGGCGCCGCGCAGGATCTGCACCAGGTCGTCCTGCATGCGGCTCGATTCGGCGTAAGGCAGCGTGACGAGAGCCAGCGCATTGTGCGGGATCGCACCCATGGCGTAGATGTCGTTCAGGGCGTGATTGGCGGCAACGCGGCCGAGCATCCACGGGTCGTCGATGAAGGCCCGGAAGCCGTCCACGCTGTGCACCGCGAGCAGCCCCGGCGGCGGGCGCACGACGGCCGCATCGTCGGGCGCGCCGAGCCCGATGAGGATATCGGCCGGTGCAGTCGGACTGAGTGCCGCGAGTGCTTCGCGTAATACTTCGGCGCCGAGCTTGGCGCCGCAGCCACCGCAGCGCATGTCGGCTTCGCTCGGGTCTTCGCCTGCAGGCGCCGTCTCGGCCATGCGCGGCAGATCGCTGTAGCGGCGCATGAAACGCCGGTCGATGAAATCCTTCCAGTGCCATACCCAGCGGCCGCTCGCCGAGAAGCGCCCACGCGATGCGATGGCGTGTTTGTCGCCGGTGCTGATCAGGCTCAGAAAGGCGCGCTGCGGGACATACGGCTCGAGCGCTTGGCCGCGGCAGGCGCGGCGCAGATTGGCGGCGAGCGGCGGACCCTGGCGCACGGCGAAAACCCCGGACTTGGGTCGCGGATGACCTTCGACCGTGGCGATGTCGCCGGCGGCGAAGACGTCCGGGAAGGCCGTCGTCTGCAGGGTCGGTGCGACGCGGATGAAGCCGGCTTCGTCGGTCGCGAGCCCGGCCGTACGCGGCCAGGGCGGTGCCGCCGCATGGGTGGTCCAGAGGATTTCGTCGAGAGCGATGCGGCGGCCATCGGCGGCGATCACGGCACCCGCCTCGACCGCGGCCACTTCGAATCCGCTCGTCACGGTCACGCCGGCCAGCGCCAGCGCGCGGCGATAACGCTCCCGCGCGCCGTTGGCGTGCGTCGGCAGGATATCGGCGCCCGCCGTGACGAGATGGAAGGAGAAACGTTCGGCCGCGGCGCCGTGCGTGCTGAGCAGATGGGCCCGCGCGGCCATCAACAGTTCGGCGCCGCCGGCGCCGCCTCCGATGACGCCGATAACGAGGGGGCCGCTTGCCTGTCGGGCCCGCTCACACAAGGCTTGCCACCGCGGGTAGAAGGTACTCACCGGTTTGACCGCAATCGCAAGCTCGGCCGCGCCCGGTATGTCCATGGCGGGCGCAGCGCCCGTGTCGAGGCTCAGGATGTCGTACGGGACCGGCGGACGCCTGGCGCACTGCACGTGACGGCTGACGAGATCGATGCCGACCACTTCGTCGTGGTAGAGGCGCGCGCCCGCGAAGTGACACAGGGGCTGGAGATCGATGTGGGTCTCGTCGAAGGTGTAATGGCCGGCGACGAGGCCGGGGAGCATGCCGGAGTAGGGGCTATGGATCTCGCGGCTGATCAGCGTGATGCGGACGCCGCGCTCCGGGCGCATGCCGAAGCGCCGCAGGACTTCGATGTGCGCATGCCCCCCGCCGACCAGGACGAGATCTTTGCTTATCGGGGTGTTGTTGAACATGGCAGCTGGTGGGTCTCGGCGGTACCGGCCGGCAGCGTACCTGCGTTACACACCGGCCGCCCGCCACGGCCGGCCTCAGGCTTCGGCAAAGTTGTCCGCGGGGTCGGCCGTGGGCCGATTGCGCCCACTCAGCACATTGCGATGCAAGGCGCCGTATCCGGGTACGAACGAGCCCAGTTCGGTGGCGACGAGGGCATGGGTCGCGGGCAGCTGATGCCAGGGGATGCCAGGCCACGCGTGGTGTTCGGCGTGGTAGTTCATGTTCCACAACCAGAAGCGCACGAATGGGTTGCTGGCGACCGTGCGCGTCCGTACCAGGATGCCGCCCTCCAGTGGCAAACCGGTGTGTTCGCTGGCAATCCACAGAACCTGGAAAACGTGGGCGAACCATGCCGCGAACAACAGCCACCAACCGCCCGGAATGATGAACAAAGCCGCCACCACGAACACCAACCACAAGGCCAGCACGATACGGCATTCGCGGACCAGGCCCGCCGGATCCTCGATACGCGGCGCCCAGCGCGCGAAGGTTTCCCATTCGCTGCGCGGTTTGAAGGCGAAGCCGAACAGCGGGCGCAGCTTCAGCTGGAGCAGGCCCCAGCCCGATGCCATGATCAGCCAGCCGCGTCGATCGCCAGGCCAGGCTGCATAACGTGGGTCGTTCATCAGTTCCGGATCCTTGTCCGGATCCTGGGTATGCCGATGATGCTCGAAATGGAAGGTGCGATAGACCGCCGGCGCCATCATGAACGGGACGCCAGTCAGCCAGGCGCCGATGCGGTTTGCCGCCGAGGTGCGGAACGCCGTGCGGTGCGTACACTCGTGAAAGGGCGCGAACAACCCCGACCAGACCCAGGCCAGCGCAATGGCGCAGGCCGCCGCCAGGAGCGCCTGTTCGTGCACCAAGGGCACTGCGATGCAGAGCAGTACGAAAGACGCCAGATGAACGGTCAGCCGCACGACGGAGGGCAGGTCGCGGCGGGCCTGGAGTTGGCGCAGCGTGCTGATTTCTATCAGCGCGCGGTGTTCGAATTGCTCGTTCATCCTCGCCTCTCTGGCAGCTCGTGACCGCGCCGATGATAGCCCCGCCGCGCGTTCCGACGCTATACAATCGCCAGCCAGCGATGTCGACGTCGCAGGCAGGAGCATGAACGAAACCATCTCGATTACGCCACAGGCGGAGGATTTCGCCGCTCGGGTCGAGGGTGTCGATCTCGCCGCCCCGTTGGATGCGCCGGCGGTTGCCGGGATCCAGGCCGCGTTCGCGCGCTATCCGGTGCTGGTGTTTCCGCATCAAGGACTCGATGCGGCGGCACTCGAACGCTGCGCTGCTGCGCTGGGCCGCTTCGGTCACGATCCCTATGTCGAGCCGCTCGAGGACCATCCACACGTGATCGAGGTCCGTCGCGAGGCGGGCGAGACCGCGCCCATATTCGGCAGCCTGTGGCATTCCGACTGGAGTTTCCAGGCGACGCCGCCGAGTGCGACCCTGCTCTATGGCGCGGAGGTGCCGCCGGTCGGTGGAGACACCCTGTTTGCGGACGGTTGTCGTGCCTACGAGGCGCTGTCGCCGGTCATGCAGAAGGTCTTGGCCGGCCTCAGCGGCGTGCATTCAGCAGCGCCTTCCTATGGCCCGCAGGGGCTGTTCGCACGCGACGATGCCACGCGATCGATGCGCATCATCGTGTCTGCCGACGCAACCGATACGCGCAGCCATCCCGTCGTTCGACGACACCCGGCATCGGGGCGCGTGTCCCTGTTCGTCAATCACGTCTACACCGTCGGCATCGTAGGTATGCGCGGCGCGGAGAGCCGTGCCCTGCTCGAATTCCTGTTCAAGCACATGACCCAGCGAGATTTCGTCCATCGGCATCGCTGGCAGCCGCGCACCCTCGTCATGTGGGACAACCGTCGTGTCGTGCACTACGCGGAAGGCGGCTATGAAGGGCATCGTCGGGTCATGTATCGCGCCACGCTGGCCGGCGAAGCGCCGCTGGCGGTCAGACTCTAAATAGGCGTTCCGAATTCGGCCCACGCAATGTCCTGGAATTCGGAACAGTTACCCAGCAGCCCTGCTTTGATATTTCGCCCGTGCTCTGGAATCATGCCCATTCAAACAAGAAAACGATCATGAGTACCCACGGAACCCGCTTGATTCACCCACAGCTGCGGCCGACAGCGCTGCTTGGCGAGCACGCCGAGTGCTGAGGCAGGCCGCGCTGTGCGCCGGCCTGCTCCTTACCCTGTCATCGCTTCCCGGCTGCGCTTATTGGCCGTTCGGCAAGGATGCCGATGGTGGCCAGGATGCCGCGCGCGAACAACCCCGTATCGGGCTCGAGGTCGAGGGCGTCAGCGGTGCCATGGCGGCCAACGTCCGCGCTCACGTGACGCTCGGCTCCAAGGTGTGTACAACCGCACCCGGCTACGTCCGCGCGCTGGCCCGGCGTGCGGAAGGCGAGGCGGCCGAGGCCTTGCGCGCTTTCGGCTACTACGAGGCCAGCGCATCGGTCGAGGTGAAGCGGGAGGGCGATTGTCCGCGGGCCGTGATCGTGGTCACGCCGGGAGAGCGGGTGCGGGTGCGGCGGGTCGATCTACGCATCACCGGTGCGGCTGCCGACGATGACGAATTCATGAGTGCTTTCGGCGAACCGCCCATCCGCGTCGGTCAAGGCCTCAATCACAAACGCTACGAAGACACCAAATCGAAGATCGAATCACTCGCGCTCGGCCGCGGCTACCTCGATGGCCGCTTCGTCACCAGCCGCCTGCGGGTCGATGTGCCGGCACATGCGGCGGACGTCATCATCGAGTGGGACAGCGGGCCGCGCTACACGGTGGGCGAAATTCGCATTACCCAGGAGCCGCAGGTCGTCGACGAGGCGCTGATTCGGCGCTTTCTCGATTTCGAGCCGGACATGGCCTATGACTCGGGTCTGGTCACCCGTTTCTACCGCGCCTTGGCGACCAGCGAATACTTTCAGTCGGTCGAAGTGCGGCCGCTGCTGTCTTCTCCCGAAGACCATACCATTCCGGTCGACATCAAACTCACGCCGCGCAAGCAACATAAATATGCCGCCGGTCTCGGCGCATCCACCGACGCCGGCGTGCGCGGACGGCTCAACTACGTCAATCGGCGGCTCAACGAGCGCGGTCATCGTCTGCGCGGGGAGATGCGCGCTTCGCTCATCGAACAGAGCCTGCAGGGGGCATGGGAGATCCCGCGTGAGCATCCCGCCGACGAATGGTTGAGCGTGCAGGCCGGTGTTCGGCGGGACAACGTGTCGTCTTTCGATTCCATCGGCACGCAACTGGGTATCTCGGAAACCAAGCGCAGACCCTGGGGCTGGATGGAGAGCCACTTCATCAATTTCAACTGGCAGTCGTTCGACATCGGCGGCGAAACCCGCACCTCGAAACTGATCGTGCCCGGCCTGCGCTGGAACAAGGTCACCAGTGACGACCCGCTCTACCCTTCTCGTGGCTATGCACTCGATTTCGAGATAAGGGGCGCCGCCGAGGCGCTGTTGTCCGATGTCAGTTTTGCCCGCGCGCTGCTCAACGCACGCTACGTCTACAGTCTGCCGGCGGACCTGCGCTTGCTCACCCGCGCCCACCTGGGTGCGAGCTGGGTCAGCGACTTCGAGCGATTACCACCGTCGGAGCGCTTCTTCGCCGGCGGCGACAACAACCTGCGTGGTTACGATTTCCAGGATCTCGGGCCGGTCAATGCGCAGGGCCGGGTCGTCGGCGGCACCTATCTCGCCGTCGGCAGCGTGGAACTCGAAAAATCACTGACCGACTCCTGGGGCGTGGCTGGTTTCGTCGATGCCGGCAACGCCTTCGGTGGCGAGGGCAGCGCGACCGGGATCAAGGTCGGTATCGGTGCCGGCGTGCGCTGGCGTTCTCCCATCGGTCCCGCGCGCATCGATCTCGCCCACCCGCTCGACGATGACACGCTGGTGCGGTTGCATTTGCGCATCGGACCGGACTTGTGACGATGGGGGTAGGTCGCGCAATCGGCTTCGTCGTCGTTGTCGCGGCGGTGATCCTGGTGCTCGTGGGCGGCGCGCTGATTGCCCTCGCCACGACTGAATCCGGTACCCGGGTCATCACGTCAGCAGCACGCGCACTGGCACCGCCGAGCTATCGCTTCGGCGCAGTCAGCGGTACGCTCGCCCGCGGTCTCGTCATCGATGAGATCGCGCTGGCCGACGACGGCTGGACTGTCGCCATAGAACGCGTCGCTTTCCAGTGGCGCCCGCGCGCATTGCTGAGGGAGCGGGTTCATGTCACGCGCCTGACCGTGACCGGCCTCGACGTCGAACTCCTGCCGAGTGCGGAGGAAACCGATCCGGTTCGGCTCGCCTATCCCGAGCTACCGATCGGGATACGTCTCGACGCGCTGGTCGTCGACGGCGCTACCCTGCGCCGGGGCGAGGACACCCAACGTATCGAGCGCATTTCCGCAGCCGTCGAGGTCACGCGTTCACGGCTCGATGTGCGGGCGTTGGAGGTCGTCGCCGATGGGTTTTTTGTGGCCGGTGAACTCGGTGTCGCCGACGGCCGGGTTCTCGCCGTGTCGGCCGCGCTGAGTGCCCGGCTCGAGCGTGAGCCGCAGGATATCGAAGCCGGTCTGCGCCTGGCCGGACGGCTCGATGCGGTACGTCTCGAAGGCAGCATCGCCGCCGGGGTCGATCTGCGCTTCGGCGGCACGGCTAATCTGTTGCAAAGCCCGCCGGCGGTCGATGTCAGTGTCGATGTCGACGCCGTCACGCTGGGTGAGGGCGACGAGGTTCATCGCCTCGGACCGACGCGGGTGCAGATCAGCGGCACCACCGAAGCGGCGCGGGTCACGGCGTCGGCCACGCTCGCCTTGCACGGCCTCGCCCCGCGCGATGGGCGGCTTGCGATCGAACTCGAGCGCCGCTCGGGCGCTGCCGGCGCGCTGGACGGACGCTTCGATTGGCGACTCGAGGCGGATGCTGCGGCGCCATGGCCGGTGTTGTCCGGACAGGGTGTCTTCGACTACGTCGATGACCGGGTCACGCTGGAACATACCAGCGCGGCACCTCTGGCGAGTACCTTGCATGCGGAGATCAGTGATCTCGCGGCGACGCCCGTGATCGCGGCGCGCCTGGATGCTACGGCAATCGCCCTGCCATTGGCCGACGCTGCGACGGCGGAACTCGAGCGCGTCACGCTCGAGCTCGATGGTCAGCTGGATGCCCTTGACGTCACGGCCGGCGTAGACGCCCGTCACGATCGTGTCGGCCCGCTGGCGCTGGCCCTGGTCGGGCGCTTGGAACAGCGCGAACGCTTCGTCGTCGAGAGCTTCGACGCTGCTGTGCTCGACGGAAGTGTGGCCGCTTCCGGTGCAATCGACTTTGCCGATGCGGTGGCGGCCGAGCTGGACTTTGCGGCTCGCGAGATCGATTTGAGCCGCCTCATCGACGGCGTCGATACCCGCCTCGGTGTGGCCGGCCGGGCCATTTTCGCGAACGTCGATGGCAAACCCAGCGGGGAGCTTGTCGTCGCGCGTATCGAGGGCGACTGGCGCGAGCATCTCATAACCGGCCGCGCCACAGCCAACTATGACGGCGCCGTGATCGATGTGCAGGAACTCGAACTCGCTGTGGGCGCCAATACGCTCAGCGCCGCGGCCCGTCTCGGCGAGACGCTGGCTGGTCGCTTCGACTTGCGGGCGGTCGATCTGGCCGAGTTTGCGCCTGCGCTCGGTGGCCGGCTCACGGCGCGTGGTACGTTGAGCGGCACGCCGGCGCAGCCCGCCGCGGAGGCGACTGTCGGAGGGGAGGGATTGCGCTACGCAGAGTGGTCGGTGGCGACAGTCGAGGGCGAACTGGATATCGATTTGGCCAGCGCCGCCGCCCAGCGCGTGAGGCTGGCGGTGGACGGTATCCGTCAGGGCGACAAGGCCCGCGGGCGCCTCGATGTGAAACTCGAGGGACCGCTCGCCGATCATCGTTTGAACGTCAGCTACGATGCGCCCGAACAGCAGGCCGAAATTGCCGCAAGCGGTGGATGGGTCGACGAGCAGTGGCGCGGCGCAGTGCGCACGGTCGAACTCGCGCTCGGTGCCTTCGGCACCTGGGAGCTCGAGGCGCCGGTGGCCTTGAGCTATGCGGATGCGAGCTTCACCAGCGAGCGGGCCTGCCTGCGCAACCAGCAGGCGCGCTTGTGCGCGACGGTGCCGCGCTGGTCGGCGCTGACGGGCCACGCTGCCGTCGAACTCACCGCGCTCCCGCTCGACCTTGCCGCCGAATTCCTGCCGACCACGATGCGTCTCCAAGGTACGGTCATGGCCGACGTCGTCATCAACAACGCGGACGGGCGCCTGACTGGCCGCGGCGAGCTGACCGTCGCCGACGGCAGCCTGGCCATCGACCTCGATGACGGCGCTACCGAGAACATCGCGATACCGCTGATGCGTTCCGCATTCGAGCTCTCGCCCGAGGCCCTGGTCGCGGATCTGGCGATCGAAGTCGAGCGCTGGATCACGGTCAACGCCGAGCTGCGTCACGGCCTGAAAGAAAGCGGGACCCTCGACGGCCACGTCCGCGTCGCTGCCGCGGAGCTGTCCTGGCTCGAGCAGTTCGTCCCCGACCTGGCCGGTTCACGCGGCGCGTTCGCGTTCGATGCGCGCCTCGCCGGCACGCAGGCGCAGCCCGAGGTCGAGGTCGATGCCCGCCTGAGCGATGGCGCGCTGATCATCCAGCCGACTGGAATGCGCATCTCGACACTCGATATTGCCGCCCGGACAGGCAGTAAGCAGCAACTCACGGTCAGTGGTGAGCTGGGTAATGCCGACGGCACGATTGCGCTCGATGGCGTCGTCGAACTCGATGGCGCGGCGGTCCGGTCGGGTCGGCTGACCCTCACCGGCGCGCGCCTGGCCGCCGTGCGCCTGCCCGACGTCGAGGCCGATCTGGCGCCGGATCTGGTGCTCACGTTCAGTCCCGACCAGCTCGACATCACCGGCAGCATCGCCTTGCCCAGGGTACATGTCGACATCAAGCAGCTGCCGGATTCCGCCGTGGCGGTTTCCGGCGACGAAGTCCTGGTGGGCGTCGACCAGGCGGACGGGGAGGGGGAAGCGATGCCCGATTTCTTCGTCGACGCCGTGAGTGCCAAGGTCGACATCGAGGTCGGCGACGACGTCTGGATCACGGCTGCCGGATTGCGTGCGCGGCTCGCCGGTGGCATGCGCTGGACCAAGCTACGCGGCGCCAGCCTCGGCCGCGGCGAAGGACGGGTCAGCATCGCTGAAGGCGGCTACACGGCCTATGGCCAGGATCTCGGCATCGAGCGCGGCCACTTGACTTTCGCCGGCGCCATCGACAATCCGCAACTCGACGTGCGCGCGGTGCGGCGAAACATCGACATCGTCGCCGGTGTGCTGGTCAGCGGCAGTGTGCGTGATCCGAAATTCGATTTGTTCTCGGAACCGGCGATGCCCGACAGCGATGTCCTCTCCTACATCATCACAGGGCGTCCGCTGGACAGCGCGTCTTCGGGCGATGCCAATATCATCGCGCAGGCCGCGCTCAGCCTGGGCGCGGAACGTTCGTCGATGGTGACGAGCCGCATACAGGATGCTTTCGGGCTCGACGAGTTTTCGGTCAATACCGGCGCTACGGCCGAGCAGACCTCGCTGTCCGCGGGCAAACGTCTCACGCCCAAGCTCTCGGTACGCTCGGAGTTCAATCCCTTCGACCGGCTGTGGTCGTTCTTCCTCAATTACAAGCTGACCGAGAACTGGAGTATCGAAGCGGAATCCGGCGCGCGGCAGGGTGCCGACCTCATCTATTCCATCGAGCGCGAGCGCCTGTGGCCGCCGCCGTGGTTCGGCGACGATTGATTGGGCGCATGCTTCAGCATGCTCGAGCACCGTTTGCCCAGGCTAATTGTCCGACATCAACAAAGCGTTCGAGCTTGCCGGAGTCGCAACGCGCACCGGCCGTGACAGCGCGCGCCAGGTCGCGACGAGGAGTCCGGCAGCGACCACGAAAGCGAGTCCGGCATCGATCCAGAATCGCCCGGTCAACACGATCGCCGCGCCTGCGCAGGCGGTGGTCAGGCAGAGCGCCACGTCGCCCACGTTGTGCAGATAGGCAAGCCGGACCGCGGCGTCACCGCGTGCGGCCTTACGCAAGGCCAGTGCGACTGCGGTGTTGCCGAGCGCAGCGGCGAGGCCGGCGGCAAGGGTCAGTTCACCCGCAACGGCAGGCGCGTCGAGCATGCGCTGAGCGGCCAGTACGGCGATCGAGGCGGCGATGACGGCGATGCCGGCCGTGTTCAGCAGGTTGGCCAGGCGCCGCAGGGCAGGGGCACAACGCTCATGGCGGCAAGCCAGGAGCAGGCAGACGAGCGCGATCTCGTCAGCACCGTTATGCACGGCATCGACGATTACGGCGAGGCTGTTGGCCCGCCAGCCGAGCGCCAACTCGCCGAGGCACACGCCCAGGTTGGCGAGCACTGCCAGTGTGAGCGCGGTGCGCGCGTTTGGTGATTTCGCGTCCGGCATAGTGTCGGCGATGTGTTCGGAATCGAATGAAACGAGAGCCCCGCGCAAGCGAGGCTCTCGAGAGACCATTCCAGCGCCGCCCCGATGACGGCGCGACGCCAGAGCGGCTTGCTTACTGGACCGGGAACTCGACCGATCCGGTATTCGCATCCATGCGTTCCGGCAGGTTGAAATCGCGCGTGTTGCTGCACGCACGTACCCAGCGACGCGATGCCTTGTCGAAAGTCATCCAGTTGCTGCGCGGGCCCTCACAGGCCGGTGGTGCGATATTGGCGATGTCGAACTTCCACAGTGCGTCGCCGATGCCATCGGGAAAGTTGGCAAGGTCGACACTGCGTGGATGCATTGATGTGAGCCAGAACTCCGTCGGGTTGTTCGGGTTGAACAGCATGCCGGTGTTTTCGGCGCCTGAAACCTGCAGGGACATGAAGTGGTCCAGCGATTCGGCCACGCCATCGTTGTCCATGTCGCGCGCGAACCAGACATCGCCGTTGCTGCCGATACCCTGAGCATTACCGTTGTTGGGGCCGTCCTCGACGATGTAGACATTGCCCAACGAGTCGATGGCGATGTTGTCAGGCGCGTTGAGGCGGCCGGACGTCGGCAGGAAGCCCACGTTCTTGGGCGTACCGACGCCACTGCCGTCCGGTCCGTTCTCGCTTGCGAACAGGCGGACCATCGGGCCGGCGGCCGTTTCCTCGATGGAGATGACCGAATCCTCAGACGTGGTGGCGATATACAGAATCTCATTGCCGTTCGGCAGGATCTGCACGCCCGTGTCTTCCGGACGGCCAAACGGGGTACCGCCGGCATCGTCCGCGGCAACACGGCCGGGGCGGATGTCACCGTCACGGCACTGATCGGCAGCATCGCCGGCAGCGCAGTTCAGCGTGGTAGCACCGATAATCGGGTTGATGCCCGGCAGCGGGTTGCCGTCGGCATCGGTCAGCGGCTCCCAGGACCCCAGGCCGAAACGCGAGGCGAGCACGGCCGGCGTGCCGTTGTTGCCCGAGTTCCAGTTGATCGTCACGTCGCCGAGGTAGTTCGCGGCCTTCAGCGCGAAGGTCTGGCCACCGGCGGCGTAGTCACCCGGGGTCTTCAGCACCATTTTGTAGATTGAACCAGAGCGGTGTTCATCAATGAAATAGATGATCTGGTCGGGGTGCTTGAGGCTGAAGTTGATGCCCTCGTGCGAGACGTTGGCGATCGGCAGGACCCGCCAGTCGGTTCCTTCCACCATGCTCGGGCTGCCGGCAACCGGGTCGGCCGGGCTGGCGAAGGGGTCCATGATCTCGACCACGCGGCCGAGCCCCGACCACTCCTCAGCGGCAATGACGGTGCCATTCGGCGTGTAGCGGGACGGGTCGAAGGCGCCGAAATCGTGGTCCCACATGTCGTCCGCGGTCGCGCGCGCACCGTCGGGGCCCGCGCCCTGCTGGTCACCGGCGAAGATCAACGTGGCCTTGTCGTTGGCGATATCGTAGCGGGTGACACCGGCGCCGATCGGCGTCTCATGCGGAATGAACATGTAGTTGCCCGAGGGATCCAGGGCGGTCATATCCCACATGCTGGAGTTCTGGCCGGCGGGAACACGCTGCACCGATTGCGACGCGTCGGCCTCGATCTCTCTCATGCTGGTTACGAGTTCCTGTGTCATGCCGGCGGGTACGAACCAGGGTGATTCCTGTTCCGGTGCGGCGTTGGGAGCGACGGTGTGTGCGTCCTGCGTCAAGGGAATGAAATAGGGCGCGGTGCCGGCGAATGCAGCCGGTGCGGCGGCCAGTGCTACGGCAACCGCGAGCGTGCGTTTCTTGAACGATGTCATAAGGTCCTTCCTCCAGAGTAGTCGGTGTCGATGATCGACTGATAGTTGCAAGTACTCGTGTTCTTCGTTGGTGAGTACCGGGGCGAAGTCTGACAA
>JBBDTC010000018.1:0-2079 GCA_040904625.1 Gammaproteobacteria bacterium | reverse complement strand
CGGCGTCGGACTGGGCGATGCAGCGGCTCGCCGACATCGTCGGCTTGCCCGTCGACCGTCCGAAAGTGATCGAAACGACCGCGCTCGGGGCTGCCTACCTTGCGGGGCTCCAGGCCGGCGTCTACCCGCCGCCGCAGGACTTCGCCAAACGCTGGGCCGCCGAGCGCCGGTTCGAACCGGACATGGAGGCAAGCATCAGAACACGCAAGCTCACCGGCTGGAGCGATGCGGTCGGACGCACGCTATCGAAGTGACGGCTACAATGCGCCTTCGGCTTGCAGGGCGCCCAGGGGAAAACGGCGCATGGGGTCCTTGCGACCGAGATCGTCGAGGATTGCCGCAATGCCCCGGCAGTCGGCATCCATCTGGCGTTTCAGAGGTTCGACGCCTTCGTAGGCCTGGTCCGGGCGGACAAAGGCGATGAATTCGACCGCCAGGCGGCGGCCATACAGATCCCCGGCGTAGTCGAGCAGATGCACTTCGAGGAAGCGCCGGGACGTCGCGAATGTAGGCC
The DNA here is from genome assembly GCA_040904625.1 of Gammaproteobacteria bacterium. Taxonomy (GTDB): domain Bacteria; phylum Pseudomonadota; class Gammaproteobacteria; genus JACKNG01. The sequence continues at coordinate 1,565 of JBBDTC010000018.1, read as the reverse complement.
GGCTGCCGATGTAGGCCGCGCCCGCGCGTGCCGGACGGCCCGGCTCGTCGTCGATGCGCACCCGGACGGCGTAGATGCCTTCCTTGGGTTCGCAGCCCGGTTCGAGCACCAGGTTGGCGGTGGGATATCCGAGGTCACGGCCGCGGCCGTCTCCGGCGACGACGTCGCCCAGGACCGTCCACCAGTAGCCGAGCTGATGGGCGGCGGCCTCCACGTTGCCGTGCCGCAGAGCAGCCCGGATGGCGCTCGATGCGACCGGGGCCACGCCGTCTTCGTCCGTCACCTGCTCGACACTGGAGACCTCGAAGCCGAGGGACTTGCCAAGCGACCTCAGTGTCGCGGCGTTGCCCTTGCGGCCGCGGCCGAAATGGAAGTCGTAACCGGTCACCACATGGGCCACGGCGTATCGCCCGACCAGGATGTCGCGCACGAATGCCTCCGGCTCCAGTGCGGCAAAGGCTCGGTCGAAGGTCAGTGCCGCGACGTAGCGCGCACCGAGCGCCGCGGCGAGGCGGGCCTTGAGCGGCAGGGGACTGAGGCGGAACACCGGGTCTTCAGGACGAAAGAACGTGCGCGGATGGGGCTCGAAGGTGACCAGGCCGAAGGGCGCCTGATGCTCGGCGGCCGTGTCGCGCGCCTGGGCCAGCAAAGCCTGGTGGCCCCGGTGAACCCCGTCGAAATTGCCAATGGCGATGACGCCGCCCCGGCAATCCTGGGGCAGCGGATCCTCCCCGGTCACGAGCGCTGCGCCGTGGCTCACCAGCGCAAGGTCCTCATGATGCCCTTGAGACGCACGCCGGGCACTGCCTTGCGGATGTTCTCGCCGTAGCCCTCGTGCCCCATGCCGGCCAGTTCGGCTTCGTGGATGCCGTCGACGATGAACAGCAGGTCGAGACCGTTGCGCCGCGCGCCCTCGGCGTCCGTCGACAAGCCGTCGCCGATCGCCAGGACCTCGTTGCGGCCGATCTGGCGGCCGGCGATCTCGGTCGCCCGCTCGATGGCAAGTTCGTAGATCGGGGCAAAGGGCTTGCCGGCCATCACCGTCTCGCCGCCCAAGGTCTCATAGAGTTCGGCCAGAGCACCCGCGCAAGGCACGAGCGTCTTGCCGCGGCCCACCACCTTGTCGGGATTGGCGCAGATCATCGACATGCCGCGCGCCTGCATGTCCTTCAGCAAGGGCAGATAATCCTGCGGCGACTCGGTCGAATCGTCGATCAGTCCGGTGACCAGCACGGTTCCGGCCTCCTCGATGCCGGTAAAGCTGGTGCCGGTGTCCTCCAGGATGTCGAGATCGCGTTGCGGGCCCAGGTAGAACACGTTTCCGCGCGTGTTGGCGAGCAGTTCCACGGTCACGTCGCCCGAAGACACCATGGTGTCATAGGCGTCCCGGCGGACCCCGAGGGAGTCGAGATACGAATAGATCACGCGCGAGGGGCGCGGCGCATTGGTGATCAGCACGACGGTGCCGCCGCGCGCCCGGTGGTTGGCCAACGCATCACAGGCTACCCGGTTGGCCTTGATCCCGTCATGCACGACTCCCCAGACGTCGCACAGCCACACGGGAT
>JBBDTC010000017.1:0-2098 GCA_040904625.1 Gammaproteobacteria bacterium | reverse complement strand
CGACTGCGAGCGGAGCCGCACGAGCTTGCCGTTCAGCTTCATGACGCCGTTGGCGTATCCGGTGTCTTCGTCGGGCGCGCGTGCAACGAGGATCGGATCACCCTCAGCGACCCGCGAGAATTCGCAAGCCGGGCCGGGTTCGAGCGCCGTGTCGGCTTCCGCCTGGTTCATCGGCCCGGGGTCGAGCGCGGCAACGACGGTCGTATTCAGCGCCTCCTGGAACGAAACGATTTCGGACGGCTCTTCATCCTCGATGATCTCGGGCTGCGCGGCGTCCTCGTCATCCTCCAGTTCGGCGATCAGATAGCGCATCTCCGCGATCTCGCGGTTCTGGGCCTCTACGATCTCGTCGGCGAGCTTGCGGACGCGCGCGTCTGTGATCTGGGCCCGCTCGCTGGTCAGGATCGCGATGGAGTGGTGGGGGATCATCGCCCGCATGTAACTGACTTGCCCGACCGTCGCCTGGCTGCGCACCAGCCAGAGGGCCGCCGCAAAAACGATCGCGCTGCCGACGAAGATGGCGATATTGGCGGTCGTGCTCCGGTACATGCCGAGCATGTAGGACAGCATGATGATCGCCATCGAGGCCCCCATGACGAACGCCATGTAGGTGCGCGTCTCGCTGAAGAAGACATGCTCCCAGGCATAGGTGTTGAGGTACATCAGGACGAACATCACGATCGTCGAGGTGGCGATCATCGCGCCGAAACGCACGTAGGACATCGGGTTTACTCTCCTCCGGGCTCTGCCTGGCCGGGGCTGCCATTGCCGGGAGCGCTTCAGGTCTTCACGACGACGGGCTACTTTCCTGTAGGGACATACCGCCTCAACTCGTCAGTTCGTGCTGGTGTTCCGCCGGGGCGAGGCTGATTTCCTGCTCCATTGGGCCTATTCGAGTGGGGGCGTTTATGCTCGCGCAGATCGAAGGAGACAGCCATGACAGACGCTCAGACCCGTTCGCCGGCGCGTACGGCGCTCGTCATCGGCGCGACAGGCGGCATCGGCCACGCCGTCGCCGAGGCCTTGTTGGCGCATGGCTGGACAGTGAAGGCCCTTCACCGCGAGCCGGAGCGGGCCAGGGGTGCCTCGCCCGACCTGCCGGTCTCCTGGGTAAGGGGCGATGCCATGAGCGCGGCCGACGTCACCGCTGCCGCGGACGGCGCAGACATCGTCTTTCATGGCGCCAATCCACCTGGCTATCGGCGCTGGCGCGAGCTTGCGATCCCGATGCTGGCGAATGCGATCGCCGCGGCGCGGGCGAGTGGCGCCCGGCTGATCTTTCCGGGCAACGTCTATAATTTCGGACCGGACGCGGGCGTTATCGTCGATGAGTCCGCGCCCCAGAACCCGACGACGCGCAAGGGTGCCGTGCGCGTGGAGATGGAGCAGATGCTGGCCGGAGCGGTCGCAGATGGCGTGCGTTCGATCGTCGTGCGGGCCGGCGATTTCCTGGGAGATGCGTCCGGCTCCTGGTTCCGGGCGGTGATGGTCAAGCCGGACAGGCCGCTGCGCGCCGTCACCTATCCCGGCGTGCGCAACATCGGCCATGCCTGGGCCTATCTACCCGATCTTGCCGAGACCGTCGCGCGGCTCGCGGACATCGAGCAGGATCTCGACGCCTTCGAGGTGTTCCATTTCGACGGCCACTGGGTCGACCCCGGCGTGGAGATCTGTCACGCAGTGCGCCGCGCGGCAGGCAAGCCCGACCTGCCGATCCGCTCCTTTCCCTGGATCGCAGTCTATCTTGCGAGCCCGTTTTCACCCTTCATGAGGGAGCTTCTGGAGATGCGGTACTTGTGGCGCCGGCCATTGCGGCTCGACAATCGCAAGCTCGTGTCGCGCCTCGGCGCAGAGCCGCATACGCCGCTCGACGAGGCCGTGGCACAGACGCTCGCGAGCATGGGCGCGATGCCGAAGCGGTCGCCGTAACACCGCAACCGGCACTTGCCACGGCGCTCGGGAATGGATTGACTGTAACCCGCACAGCAACGGAGGAGACGGAGATGATCAGACGACGGGACTTCATGGCCGGCAGCGCCAGCGTGCTCGCCGCCCCGGCCATCGTGCGCCGCGCCTTTGCCCAGGAGCCGGAGGTGAC
>JBBDTC010000016.1:0-12864 GCA_040904625.1 Gammaproteobacteria bacterium | reverse complement strand
GGCGGGACCATACCAGGGCAGGCGCCTGGACAAGGGCGGGACCGCGCTGGGCGCGCTCACTTACTGGCGGTGAACGTCTCACGACTTTTAGTCTTAACCTGTGTCCGACAGGCTGCTAGGGCCTGTTGGTCTTTCATTGTTCGGCGCAGCATTGGCTGACCACCGGCCGCGGCGTGACCGATCACAGCAGAAGGCGAGCGCACGGCTTGCGCCACCCGCGGGCGCCCTCGACAATAGCCGGCCGAACCAGCTGAGGGAGACACACCATGAGCACGCCCCAACCGGCCGCCGACACCGCTCCCGGCGTCACGCTGAACGTCGCCGATGGCATCGCGACGCTCACCCTGAACCGCCCGCAGCGCTTCAATACGCTGACCAGCGGGGTCATAGCCGAGCTGTCCGGCCATCTTGCCGATCTCGCCACCAGCCCCGCGGCCCGTGTGGTGATCATCGCCGCAACCGGCAAGGCGTTCTCTACCGGGCACGATCTGAAGGAGATGAACGCCAATCGCGACGAACACTTCTACCGCAAGCTGCTCGCCGACTGCTCGAAGATGATGCAGGCCATCGTGGCCTTGCCGCAGCCGGTCATAGCCCAGGTCCAGGGGATTGCGACCGCGGCAGGGTGCCAGCTCGTCGCCACCTGTGATCTGGCCGTTGCTGCACAGAGTGCGCGTTTCGCCACCAACGGCATCCAGAACGGGCTCTACTGCGCGACGCCGGCAGTAGCGGTGAGCCGCGTGGTCGCGCGCAAGCACGCCCTGGAAATGCTCCTGACGGGCGACTTCGTCGATGCCGAACGGGCAGCTGCCATCGGTCTCGTCAACCACGTCGTCGAGGACGCCGATCTCGAACGCGCCACACTCAACCTGGCTCGCTGCATCGCCGATAAATCCCAGTTCGCCGTGCGCCTCGGCAAGGCGTCCTACTATCGCCAGGCCGACCAGGGCCTCGACAGCGCCTACCGCGGAACGTCCGAGGATCTGGTCTGCAACCTCCTCAGTGCCGACGGCCAGGAGGGCATCACGGCATTCATCGAAAAGCGTGCACCAGTGTGGACCGACGCCTGACACGCGCTACCGAACAAGATTCGTAACCCCGGGGAGACCATCGACCATGAACGACCACGCCGCACAGCCGTATGAACAGGATCTCGATCAGGTACCGGCGAATTACGTGCCGCTCTCACCCCTGAGCTGGCTGGAACGCGCTGCGGCCGTCTATCCCGATCGGCTGGCCGTGATCCACGGCCAGCGCCGCTTCAGCTGGGCGGAAACCTTTGCACGGTGCCGGCGTCTGGCGTCCGCGCTCAGCAAACGCGGTATCGGCCGCGGTGATACGGTCGCCGTTCTCGCCACCAATATCCCGGCTTTCTACGAAGGCCTGTTCGGCATCCCGGCCGCGGGCGCGGTGATCAACCCCATCAACATCCGTCTCGATGCCGAGGCCATCGCGTTCATCCTCGATCACGGCGAAGCGAAAATGGTCTTCTGCGATACCGAGTTCGCCCCCGTGGTACGCGAGGCCCTGGCGCGCTGCAAGGTCGAGCCGCTGGTCGTCGACATCGCCGACGAAGAGGCGCCCTGCCACGAGCGCATCGGTTCGATCGAGTACGAAGATTTTCTCGCCGAAGGCGATGCTGATCATCCCTGGACGCTGCCCGACGACGAATGGCAGGCACTGGCGCTGTGCTATACCTCGGGCACCACCGGCAATCCCAAAGGCGTCGTCTACCATCATCGCGGGGCCTACCTGAACGCCATCGGCTGCGCCATGGCCTGGAACATGACCCACCACCCGGTCTACCTGTGGACACTGCCCATGTTCCATTGCTGCGGCTGGACTTTCCCCTGGACCATCGCCGCCCTCGCCGGCACCAACGTCTGCCTGCGCCGTGTCGCGGCGAAGAACATCTACGCGGCCATCGACCAGCACAAGGTGACGCATTTCTGCGGCGCCCCGATCGTGCTCAATTTCATCGCCAACGCCAGCGCCGAGGACAAGAAACCGCTACCGCATCAGGTCGAGGTGATGACGGCGGGCGCGGCGCCGCCGGCTGCCGTGCTCAAAGCGACCGAGCGCGCCGGCTTCCATATCACCCACACCTACGGCCTGACCGAGACCTACGGTCCGGCGGTATTCAATGCGCCGCAGGACTACTGGGCCGATCTCGACGACGATGCCTATGCCGACACCCTCATCCGCCAGGGCGTGCGTTATCACGTGCTGGCGGACCTCGAGGTGATGGATCCGGAGACCATGCAGCCGGTGCCGCGCGACGGCGAGACGCTGGGCGAGATCATGTTCAAGGGCAACGTGGTGATGCGCGGTTACCTGAAGAACAAGAAGGCGACCGACGAATCACTCGCGCAAGGCTATTTCCATTCCGGCGATCTCGCCGTGATGCATCCCGACGGCTATCTCCAGATCAAGGATCGCTCCAAGGACATCATCATCTCCGGAGGGGAGAACATCTCGTCGATAGAAATCGAGGAGACGCTCTACAAACACCCGGACATCCTCGAGGCCGCGGTGGTCGCGCGACCGGATCAGAAATGGGGCGAGACGCCGTGTGCCTTCGTCACGCTGAAATCCGGCGCCGGCCCGCTCAGCGAGGAAGACATCATCGCCTACTGCCGCGAAAAGATGGCGCACTTCAAGGCACCCAAGACCATCATCTTCACCGAGCTGCCGAAGACCGCGACCGGCAAGATCCAGAAATTCAAGCTGCGCAAGGAGGCTGGCGGGCTGGGCTCCATGTAACTGACTGCAACGCCTCAGACGAATAGCCAGGGCGCCTCCTGCTGGCGCCGGGCCTCGTAGGCCTTGATATCCTCCGCATGGTGCTGCAGCGTCACGCCGATGTCGTCGAGACCATGCAGCAGCCGGTCTTTCAGGCCGACGTCGAACGCGAATTCGAATACTTCGCCGCTCGGTGTCGTCACGGTCTGCGCGGGCAGATCGATGACCAGCGCATAGCCCGGGGTTGCGGCGACCGCGTCGAACAGGCGATCGATGATCGCTGCCGGGAGGGTGATCGGCAGCAAGCCGTTCTTGCACGAATTGCTGAAGAAGATATCGGCGAAACTCGGTGCCAGCATGGCGCGAATGCCGAAGTCGTACAGCGCCCAGGGGGCATGTTCACGTGACGATCCACAGCCGAAGTTATCGCGGGCCAGAAGCACGCTGGCGCCCTGGTAGCGCGGCTGATTGAGCACGAAGTCGGGATTCAGCGGGCGCTGACTCGAATCCTGGTCCGGCTCGCCCTTGTCGAGATAGCGCCACTCATCGAACAGATTGGGGCCGAAACCGCTGCGCTTGACCGACTTCAGAAACTGTTTTGGGATGATCGCGTCGGTATCGACATTGGGCCGGTCTATGGGCACGACCAGGCCCTCGAGATGGGTAAAGGCTTCCATCGTTCAGAGCTCCCTGACGTCGACGAATCGGCCGGCGATACCAGCCGCCGCGGCCATCGCCGGACTGACCAGATGAGTCCGGCCACCACGACCCTGACGGCCTTCGAAATTACGGTTGGAGGTGCTCGCGCAGCGTTCCCCGGGCTCGAGCTGATCGGGATTCATGCCCAGACACATCGAGCAACCCGGTTCGCGCCATTCGAATCCTGCTGCGGTGAAAATCTGGTCCAGACCCTCTGCTTCAGCCTGCTGCTTGACCAGCCCCGAACCCGGCACGACCAGCGCCGCCTTGACACTGGCGGCCCGCTGGCGGCCCTTGACCACGGCAGCAGCGGCGCGCAAATCCTCGATGCGCGAATTGGTGCAGGAACCGATGAAGACCTTGTCGATGGCGATATCGGTTATCCGCGTGCCCGGTTCGAGCGCCATGTAGGCCAGCGCGTTCTGCATGCCGACGCGACGCGTCTCGTCTTCGATGCCACGCGGGTCGGGCACGGCGGCGTTGACCGGAACGACCATCTCCGGGGAGGTGCCCCAGGAAACCTGCGGTTCGATGTCGGCGCCATCGAAACTGTGCTCGCGGTCGAATCGCGCATCGGCATCGGAGTGCAGATCCTGCCAGCTGGCCAGCGCGCGGTCCCAGAGCTCGCCGGTGGGCGCATAGGGGCGGCCCTTGACGTAATCTTGGGTCGCCTTGTCGAAGGCGATGAGTCCGGCGCGGCCGCCTGCTTCGATGGACATGTTGCATACTGTCATACGGCCTTCCATGCTCAGCGCACGTATGACCGCGCCGTCGTACTCGATGGTATGACCGGTCGCCCCGGCGGTCCCGATCTTGCCGATGACGTGAAGGATGGCGTCCTTGGCGGTGACACCGGGGCCGAGGGCGCCGCCGATGGTGATGCGCATGTTTTTTGCCTTGCGCAGCACCAGGCACTGGGTGGCGAATACATGTTCGATTTCTGACGTGCCGATGCCGAATGCCAGCGCGGCCAGGGCGCCATTGGTGGCAGTGTGCGAATCGCCGCAGACGATGGTCATGCCAGGCAGGCTCCAGCCCTGCTCGGGGCCGGTGACATGAACGATGCCCTGGCGCAAATCACCGATGTCGTGGTGGGTGATGCCGTAGCGTGTGCAGTTGCGGGTCAGCGTCTCGAGCTGCACGCGGGCGACCGGATCGGTGATGTTGGTAATGTCGATGGTCGGCACGTTGTGATCGGATACCGCCTTGGTCGCGTTCATACGCCAGAGCGGCCGGTGAGCGAGCTCGAGGCCCTCGAAGGCTTGCGGAGAAGTCACCTCGTGGGCGATGTGCCGATCGATATAAATCAGCGCCGAACCGTCGTCGAACGCGCGAACGACGTGCTGATCCCAGATTTTGTCGTAGAGGGTCTTGCCTGCCATGGTACGGTCGGGATGGTTGCTAAAGGGGTCGGATTCTAGCATTTTCGCGCGCCAGCTCACCTCGCTTTGGCGGCCCGTGGAACTCGGGTAAACTCGTCCCGTCTCATCATCTGCGGCTGGTCGTTGCAGCCATGCCGAGGAAATCCACCGCTATGCGAAAAGCTCCCCTGCTCGTCCTCATCCTGCTGCTCGTCACGGGTTCGGCCCAGGCCGACTTCAACGACGGTGTGGTCGCTCTCATGATGGGTAAATACGACGATGCCCTGCAGACCCTCGTACCGTTGGCGGAGACACGCGATCACGCCTATGCCCAGTATTTCCTCGGTCGCATGTACGCCGACGGCCAGGGCGTGGCCAAGGATCCCGAACGCGCCGCCGAGTGGTATCGCAAGGCCGCCGAACAGGGCGTCGCGGACGCGCAATTCCGTCTCGGGCAACTCTACGAGAACGGCGATGGCGTGCCCACGGATCTGGAATATGCCTTCGGCTGGTACGGCGTCGCCGCGCATCTCGGCAATGCCAACGGCGACGAGGCCTACGCGCGTACGCGCGAACGACTATCGGCCGAGGAGCTCGTCGAGGCCGAGAAACTCGCGCGCGAATTCATCCAGAAATACGGCAAGCTTGCAGCCGGCACGGCCCGCCAGCAATAGGCGCGCCAAGGCCGCGGCGTGAGGCCTTTCAGGCCCGCAGATTGACGAATCCGCCCGCCGCGAACGAACCCTCGGCACCGCCCATCTGTTCGATCAGGCGCGCAAGCAGCGCCGCGGAGCCGCTGTGTCCGGCGCGGCTGAGCTCGCGACGCTCCCAGGCTGCCGCAGCGCCGGATCGCACACCGTGCCAGGCAGCGCCGGCGGCGCCGCTGTCGGCATGCCGGTGCGGCCATGGCCCGCCCGGGCGGAGTCCGGCGAGACGCTGTGTGTCGATCGATGAATTCACCATAGAGGCGCTCCCGCCGCGCGCATGATTCCGGCACGCTGCTTCATTGTCTGACAGCCTGTCGCGCTTGCGCTGATTGCAAGAGCTCGTCCAGGTTGTTCAGCGAATGCATGTGCAGATAAATGAGTTCCAGATAGTCCGCCGCGAACAGGGTTTCTAGTGTCCCTGCGGACAGCGCTTTGAGCTTCTCCCGGGTGGCACAGAGCAAGCCCGGCAAAGAAAACTTCGCGCCCGAGTTCAAAGCGACATTGGTCTGCATGGGTTCGAGTATATCCGCCGCATCGAGCGCTTTACAGAAATCGCGCGTGATTATGGTGTGTTTGTGGAACGTCTGCAGGAATTTGACAGAGTTTGACAAGTGTTCACCCTGCTCGCCCGCGTCGTCGATGAGTTGTTCGCCTTTCAGAACCGTCTGTGTAGCGTTGGCAGCAGGATTTCGCCGGACCAGTCCACACTGCCGTCGGCGCCGATCCGGACTATCCCCGCGATCTGCTTGACCTGTTCGCGACCGAATCCACGGTCGAGGAACATGTCGTCGATCTCCTCCTCGAGTTCTTCGAATTCACCGTCCAGATCCTCGAATTCCGGCGTGTCCGGCGCGGATTCGATAGCCGGCTCTGGCTCTGGCAGGGGAGCGACATCGAACGTCTCGTCGGCTTCGTCGAGATCTTCGAAGTCGTCAGCCGAAGCTGGTTCCTCCTCGACCTCGATGGCCTCAAACTCCTCGTCGAGATCGAATGCCGGCAATGCCTCGGGGGCACTGTCTTCAGCCGCCGGGGCAGACTCTTCGAGCAGGGGTTCGAGCGTCTCCTCGGCTTCGAAGATGTCGCTGAATTCGTCTTCGAAATCGTCACCGAACTCGTCAGCTTCCTGACGCTCCACGTAGGCGCGCAGTTCCTGCTGATAGTCGAGGAAATTGGCGAGCTGTGCACGGTAGCCGTCGAGCAGGCGCTGGGCTTCACCGGCCTCCATCTCGCCACTGGCCAGCAGGCCTTCGATGCGCGCAATACGCTCCTCGAGCGCCGTAATGAGTGCGGCGAGTTCCGCTTCGGTCACGGCCGGTGCGCAGCCCTCGGCATCCTCGCACTGATCGAGCGAGAGCGCGATACCGTTGCCGATTACACCGAACAGCGACAAATCTTCCTCGAACAGCGAGGCATCGACGAAAGCCACCGCCTGCAGGATGGTGAGCACCGCAGCCGGATTGGGGAAAGACACCCGGGCGTTCTGGAAAAGTGCACCCGGAGTTCTGAAGGTCACTATGTTATTGGCGACCAGCGAGCCGACGAGTGCGGTTTCAGTGACATCCAGGCTCGACTCAGTAGCGTTCGATCGAACGTTGAACGAAACCTGCTGATTGACGGCCGCGTCGCTCTGCGCGACCGCGACCGGGCCACGGCCGAGATTCATGATCATGTTGCCGGAGTTCAGCACCTGATTGGTCGCCGCGAGCGTCGCCTGCCCGCCGGTGAATGTCACCGTGCCGCTGTCCGGCGCGCTGATGTTGCCGACTTCCGTGCCGCCCGCGATGCCGTCATTGCTGGTGCCCTGGACGTTGTCGCCGAGCGCGAGAAACACGAGCTCACCCTGACCGACGCCACCGGCGACGACTTCGAGCGCACCGCCGGTAGCGCTGGCGAACTCGATGGTGCTGCCGAGCAGCAACAGGTTGCCGCCGACGATAAAATCCTCAGCGACCCGGATGCCGTCGGCCGTGACCGACAGCACTTCGCCATCGAGCACGTCGCCGCCGCTATCAGCAAACTTGCCGCCGACGGCCAGCGTCCCGTCGAACCCCGCAAAAGCATCGTGGCGCAGATGGCCGACATCGCGCGTGCTGTCGATGAAGATGTCGGTGCCGGCCGGCGGCACGATGCTCAGCACCGGCTCGGTCGTTGAGGAGACATTGCCGTTGAAATCGAAGCGACCGGTGCTCGACGTCACGGTGAGGTCATTGCGAACCAGCAAATCGCCGAAGACGAAATTGGCGCCGGCAAGCTCACCCGCGAGCGACGTGCGGCCGCCGTAGCTCTGATTGCCCGACGTCACGACATCGTTATAGGACGCCGTGCCATTGGCGACGTTCGAGGCGAATCCGCCGCCGGTCACGCTGAGATCATCCAGAAACAGGATGTCGCCGGCGCCGCTGGCGCGGATCGCCAGCGGGCCGTTGTGGGTAACGTCGCCGCGAATGCGCAGGCCGGCGCTGCCGGTAAAATTGTTGTTGCCGAGGAGTGCCAGGTTGGGGGCCGTGAAGGTGCCCGCAATCGACCCGGCCGTCGCCGCGGTACCCGGCAACAGCAGGGCCGAATCCTGCGTCGACGTCAGATTGTCGACGCCGCTGAAGGCGAGCTGATTGGCAGCGCTGCCCGGCAGGTCACGCACGAATCCGGCGCCGTCGCCGGGCCCATTGATGATCCAGGTCGCGGCCACGTTGGAACGCAGGGTGTCGGTACCGGCACCGAGATTGATGCTATTGCCGGTATCTGTCGGTGCCACCGACAGGGTAATCGCATCGTTGTCGGGGCCGGTATTCAGTGTCTCGATTTGTGTGAAGCCGCCTCTGACGAAATTGTTCGTCACACTGCTCATCCCGGTCGCGTCGATGGCGTTGATGGTCGCCGTCGTCGCCTTGCTGACGGTAATCACGTCGACCCCGGCCCCGCCATTGATAGAGCCGCCGAAAGTCGCGGTGCCGAACTCGAACACATCGTTGCCGGTATCGCTGAATGCGGCGCCGCCCACGGTCGAGTCGATGTGCCGGATACCTTCGAGGCGGGTCTGGCCGCCACCCGGATTGGTGTAGTTGATTTCGCGCGCGCCGATGACCTGGAACAGATCGTTGCCGACTGAGCCCAGCAGCATGTTGGTGCCGGCGCCGGCATTGAAGCCGACCGCGGCGAACGGTGAGGCCGGCAGGCCGCCGTCGAGTTCGACGCCGGCGCCGGTAGAGAAAATCACGGTGTCGTTGCCGGGCCCGGCGAGGATGTTGAAATTGACGAAACTGTTGGCGACGATATTCGCCAGCGAGTCACCGAACGAGCCGGTATTGGTCCCTGAAATCAACCAGAACGTATCGCCGTCGGGGCCGATGAGCGTGCCCTTGTTGTTGCCGACGAAACCTTCGATGCCGCTGAACTGGCCGCTGATCAGGTCGATGCCGAGATCGGGGCCGACGCCGCGGACGGTGCCGAACTGTTCGTTGCCGCCGGCGTCCTTGGCGTCGACCAGCTGAGCGAGATCGGATCCACTGAAGTCGAGCCGGTCATTTTCGCCCGCTGCGATGCCGAGCTCGATGTCGCCGACCACACGCGAGCGGTCGGCGCCGGGCGGCGCCGCGGTGGGCGTGCCGAAATTGACCGTATCACTACCCAGGCCGCCGCTGATATCTGCGGTAAAAACAGCGTTTCCGGTGAGATTGAAGACATCGTCGTCGGCTCCGCCGATGAGTTCACTGGCACTGCCCGTGGCGGTGATGTCGAAGGTGTCGTTACCAGCCGCGCCGTCGGCGCTGCCGCTCAAGGAGCCGCCGTTGAAGGTGAACGTGTCGGCAGCAGCGGACCCGACCAGATTCTCGATGCTCTGCCATGCGTTGACGGCAGCCGACACGCCCGAATTCGCGCCGGAAACGGTGTAGCTGGTGTCGCCGCTCAAGGTGTCCGTCCCGCCGCTGCCGGTCAGCGTGCCGGACAGCGTTCCGCCCGCCACGACGAAGCTGTCGTTGGCCGATGAGCCCGTCAGATTGACGATGTCCTGGTAGGCCGCCGTGACGCCGTTGACGCGGAGCGTCCCGCTATCGGCGCCGGTCAGCGTAAAGACCATGGCGCTCGACGAACCAGCCACGGTGTCGGCGCCGGCACCACCATCGATCGCCCCGCTGAGCGAGCCCCCGGCATTGAAAGTAAACAAATCGGCTGCTGCCGTACCGGTCAGGTTCTCGATGTTCTGCCAGGCGCCGACAGCGGCGGCCGTGCCGGCATTGGCACCGGTTACGGTGTAGGCGGCATTGCCGGCCAGGGTATCGTCACCACCGAGTCCGTCGGCGGTCCCGGCCAAGGTGCCGCCGGCGATGGTGAAGCTGTCGTCACCACTCGTCCCGCTCAGGTTCTCGAAGTTCTGCCACACGTTGACGGCGCTGGAGGTGCCGCTGCCAGCGGCGTTCACGGTATAGACGGTGTCACCAGCCAGGGTGTCACTGCCGCCGGCGCCGTCCGCTGTGCCGGAGAGGCTGCCGCCATCGATGGTGAAGCTATCCGCGGCGGATGAGCCGGTGAGATTGGCAATCCCTTGGTAGCTCGCCGTGGTGCCATTGATCAGCACGGTGCCGCTGTCGGCACCGGTGAGCGTGAAGTTGATCACCGTGGCGGTGCCTAGAATTGCATCGCTGCCCCCTGCGCCACTGATCAGGCCACTCAGGGCGCCAGCGGCATTGAAGGTGAAGCTGTCCGCGCCCGCCGTCCCGGTCAGGCTCTCCACTGCCGTCCAGCCGCCCGTCACCCCGGGGGTCGTACCCGCGTTCGGCCCCGTCACGACGAAGCTCGTGTTGCCGCTCAACGTATCGCTGCCGCCGCCGCCGTCGACTGCACCGGTCAGCACGAAACCGCCCAGCGCCACGGTGTCGTCTCCCGCGCCACCCAACACGTTGCTGACGCTCGCCGCACCGAGCAGCGTGAACGTGTCCGCCCCGCCCAGGCCACTCGCGTCACCCGTCAGCGCGCTGCCCGCGGCAAAGGTGAAGCTGTCGTCTCCCGCCGTACCGCTGAGATTGGCGATATTCGACCAGCCGCCGAGGACGCCGGGCGAGGTCCCCGTATCCGTCCCGCTGATGGTGTAGGCACTGGCCCCGGTGAGTGTATTGGTGCCGCCACCGCCATCGATCGCACCGTCCCAGATCACCCCGTTCAGGTTGAAAACATCGTTGCCGGCGTCGACGAAGCTCGCGCCCCCCGCACTGGAATCGAGGTTGGTGATGTTGGTCAGGGTCGTGGTGTTGGCGCCGATCGTGAGGGTCACCGAAGTGCCGGACAGGACCGAGAAGACATCGGCACCGATGCTGCCCATGAGGGTGTTGACGCCGCCGCCGCCGTCGATACCGTCGCTGACGACGCCGGTAGCGTCGAAGACGAAGGTGTCCGCGGCGCTGCCGCCCTGCACGCTGATCCCGCTGAAGCCGTTGTCGGCGATGTTCAGCAACGAATCGCCGTACGTGCCGCTGTTCGACCCGGTGATATGCCAGAAAGTATCGGCATCCGGACCGGCAAAACCCGCCAGGCCGTTACCGATCAACGTCTCGATGCTGCTGAAGGTGCCGCTGATCAGATCCGGATCGCCGGACGCACCCGTGATGCTGCCGTTACCGCTGGTATTGCTGACCACCTGCGACAAATCCGAGCCACTGAAATCGATGGTATCGCTGCCGCCCCCACCATCGATGGACCCGACCAGGCGCGAGAATTCATCCGTTCCGGGCGGCGATCCGGCGGGCGTGCCGAACTCGAAGGTGTCACCATCACCCTCGCCGAACAGGCTCGCGGTGAGCACCGTCCCGCCGCCCGGACCGGTGACGGAAAAGCGGTCCACGCCGGCGCCGCCGCGCAGTTCGGCGAAGCTCGCATCCCCGGTGACGAGGAAAGCATCGGCCGCACTGCCGCCCTGGAGGATCTCGAAACCGGTGAACTGGGCCGTGGCAGTGTCGTCGGTGAGCGATTCGTCGCCCGCGCCGTCGATCGACCAGGTAGTCGCTTCGTTACGTCCGGCCAGGGTGTCGTTGCCGGCCGCAGCGCTGCCGACGAAGCGCTCGACGTTCTGCACGCCAGCCGCTGCGCCACCATTGATCGCCGTCGCCGCTGCCGTCGCGGCGCCGGTATCGAGCGTGACGGTGACCGTGGCATCGGTCTTTGCGGCATAGCTCAGGGTATCGCTGCTGATCTGACCGAGACCATCGATGGTGCCGGCGAGAGAACCACCATTGGCAAAATTGAAGTTGTCGTTGCCGGCGCCGCCGGTCAGATTCTCGAAGCCCGTCCAGCGGCCGGCGCCGCCGCTGAGGAAACTTGCCGTGCCGGTATTGGCACCGTCGACGACGTAAGTCACGCCGCCGGCGATGTCGCCTGCCAGGGTGTCATTGCCGCTGCCTGCGGTGATGTTGTCGATGGCACTGTAGCTGTCGACGACGAGCGCACCGCCGATCGAGCCCGTACCGTTGCCATTGGCCGTGACGGTCAGATCGCCAGCGAGAGCGCTCAAATCGACACTGCTGGCGCCGGCACCGCCGGCGATGGTGAAACCGTTCGCAGCGGAAACGGCGACGTCGATATCGAGCGCGGCCGGGTTGCCACCCGTGCCGAAACTGACCGCCAGCGTATCGACGGTGAGGCCTGTGGTGATGAAGTTCAGATCGCCGCTGGCGGCCAGGGTGACAGCATCGCCAGCGAGATCGGTGTAGGGCCCCGCCAGGGTCAGATCGGCGGTACCGAGCGTCGCGATATCGACGGTATCGGCACCAGCACCGCTCGCCAGTGCCTCGACGATGAGCGCATCGGCGGATTCGATGAAGACGTCGCTGCCGGTGGCACTGAGCGACAGGCCGCCACCGCCCGTGACCGCCACGCCCAGCCGATTGGCGGCGTCGACGCCGATGGTGGTGCCGGCAACGAGAAGGAGATCCTGCCCGGTGGTCTTGCTCAGCACCGCACCGCCGCTGTCGGTGATGGTGCCGGCAGTCGCGGTCACGGTCTGGTCGGTCGCCGCGGTGAAATTGCTCGAGCCGGCGCCGGCGAAGTCGACGCTGCCGCTTGCACTGAGGTCGCCGGCGCTCAGCGTAAAGTCGTCGAGCAGCGTGAGATCGCCGCCGCTGACGCTCACGGTACCGCCGAGATTGACTGCCGCGCCACCGCCCAGACTCAAATTGCCCGCATCGGTCTTGGTCAGCGCGGCAGTGGTCGTCAGCGTTCCGCCGCTGGCATCGATCACATTGTCGCCGCCACCACCAGAGGTGACGGTGATCCCGGACAGATCGATATCCGTCGTCGCGGCGATATCTCCTCCGGCACCCAGCGCCAGCGTCGCGCCGGCGGCGCCGCCGAGGCCGCCGACGGAGACA
>JBBDTC010000015.1:0-2119 GCA_040904625.1 Gammaproteobacteria bacterium | reverse complement strand
AGCTCTGAGCCCCGCCCGTAAGCTTCCATTCCAGTGGACCGCTCACGCTGCGCGCCGCAACGATGGATGCTGCGGCGCTCGGACTTGCGAAAGCGACATCGGACGCGAAGCGGAAGAGTTCCGGCGTTGGCCCATCCGTCAGGCGGCCGTCGCGCACTAGCTGGTCGCGCAGGGCTTCGTAGCCCGCGGGGAAGGTATCGGTCGCCTGCCTCCTCGCGGTCGAGCCGGCAAGGACGACAAAGCCGTCGTCAGTCTCCCGTGCCGTGGCCGAAGCGCCGGCCGTCGAGAAGGCGAAAACATCGGTTGCAGGTGATGCAGGCATCGCGGCGGCTTCCGCTCCTGCTCGTCGGAACAGATCACACCTGAGAATCGGTAGCACCAGGCGCAACTGGGCGACGAAGTAGTCCATGTCCACGCGGTCGGCTTCCGGCAGACGCTGGAAATCCGGCTGCGCATCATTGGTGAGGACAACTGCTTCCGCCGCTCGCGCCAGTCTGATTATCTGGCTCTCGAGGTACCGAACATGGGCCTTGGTCAGGCTGTCGTCGGAACTCACGACAACGACGAGGCGATCGAAGAAGTCCTTTTTCTCGGACCGCAGGTGGATGCGCAGGCGCGCGGCAATGTCGTCGGCTTCCCCGACATAGGCGAGCGTGCCGGCTGATCGTTCGGGATCCGGCCCCAGCAGCACATAAACGCCGGTTTTCGAGCATTCCGGCCGCACCAGCAGCTGCGGCAGCCGCGAACGCGGCGCCGACAGCGCCTTGCCGCTCCAGTTGCCGATCCCGGCTATGACCACACCCTCGGGTGTCCCATCGGCAAGAAACAGCCGAACGGATCTGCCCGACTGCCGTGCGTCATCACCGCGCGACCCTGCAGCCAGTTGCACCATAGCTCCCACGCCTCCTTTTGGTCCCGGCGCCGGACGGCGCGCTGCCATGGAGCCTGACAGAGATGAAGAAATCCCTATTTGGGATATCCTATTAGGGGATCAACTTCCCGCGCTCACCGTAACCACGGCGCGGCATGAGCAAGACGATCCATTCTCCCGAGCATCAGGCGCTACGCGAACTCCTTATTTCTGCACGCAGGTCGGCCGGTCTGACCCAGGAAGAAGTGGCGCGGCGGCTGGGACGACCGCAGTCTTTTGTCGCAAAGTACGAAGGCGGCGAGCGCCGGATCGATGTCGTCGAGTTCATCGCCGTGGCCAAGGCTCTCGAGCAGGAGCCGGTGGAGGTTTTCGCTCGGCTTGTTCGGAGCGTCTGGTAAGCTACCAGCGTCAATTGAGCATGAGTTCGTCAATGGAAAACCGACCCCGCAGACCCGCCAACCCGCAACAACGGAATGCTGACACGCCCACAGTGGATGCGGATCGGTCCAGCGAGCTGGACAGTTGATGACGGCTGGAAAGTAGCGCCCTGCGACCGCAGTCGCGCCCGACAGCATCGGGTGGTGCGCCAGATTGCTCGAATCCTTCACGCGGGGCTTGGTCATCCCGATCCTGCCAGCAAGGTCGCGGCTCAGCGGCGGCGTAGTGGATCTCCTGGTGACGACCAAAGGCCAATCGACCAAGAGGATGATCTGGTGCATATCAGCAGGGGACAGCCATGAAGGACGATCCGCTGCGATGAGTGATCTGGAAACCGCTGATGAAGATCAACTGGTCCAGCTGTCCGGGGACATCGCAACGGCATATGTCACCCATAACGCACTGTCGCCAGCGGACCTTCCTGTGCTCCTGGATAAGGTGCACGCAGCATTGCTTGGACTGAGAAAGCCCGCAGACGCTGGCCCGGTGTTGCCTCAGCTGGTGCCGGCGGTTCCGGTCCGCAGGTCGGTGACCCCAGATGCAGTCATCTGCCTGGAGTGCGGCCAGCCTTTCAGGTTGATAAGGCGGCACCTGCAGACGAGCCACGGGCTGTCTCCCGCCGACTATCGTCAGAAGTGGAGCCTGCCGCAGGATTATCCGATCGTAGCTCCGAACTACTCGGCCAGGCGGTCGGCGATGGCGAAATCCATCGGTCTCGGGAGCAAGCCCGGCGCCAGGATCAGCCGAGTCCGCGACACCAAATAGTTCTGCAGAGCGGCTCGTCTTCCCCGCCTATTGGTCCGCCACTAC
>JBBDTC010000014.1:7736-13045 GCA_040904625.1 Gammaproteobacteria bacterium | reverse complement strand
AAAAAAGCGACGGCCTTCTTCGCCAAGGAATCGACGTGAGGTATCGATTCATGGCGGCGGAGAAGGCCGCGTATCCGGTCACGCTGATGAGCCGGGTTCTGCAAGTGTCCAGGTCGGGCTTTTACGCGTGGACCAAGCGCGATGAGAGTGCGCGTACGCGTTCGGATCGAGCGCTGCTGGGAGATAGGGGGACAGTTTACTTATCTCTAACGGGGACCCGAGTTGGCGATCGGGATGAAAGAGATAAGTAAACTGTCCCCCTATCTCCCCGCTATTTGAGCAAACGGGCACGCAAGGCGTTCGTCGCAGCGATATCGACGCCATAGCCATAGCTGCTGTCATCACGGCGCAAGACCACGCCGTAAATATCGGCGGCTCGTTCGAGCGTCTCCCAGCGCTCGGCGACGTCGTGGCGCACGCGCTCGGGATCGCGCTCGAGAGGGGAGCCGTAGCCGCCACCCGAATTGTCGATACCACGCAGCCATTCGCCGGGTTCGAGGGTCACCTGGGCGACGCCTGGGAGCTGCTCTTCGCGGCCGTCGCGATGGATTTTGAACGTCCGCGCGCCAGGGCTGTCGTGGCCACCGTTGACGCCCTTGGGCGGGAAAATCTGCCCATCGCAGGGAATGGCGACGGTCATCGGGTCCTGCTTCGGGCCGTAGATGAGTTCAGCGCCGGGGGCACCGCGAAAGCGCCCCGGCGCGCAGGTGCCGGGATGGATCTGTACCGCACGCATGTGGATGGGGTGTTTGACCTCGGTCAATTCGACCGAATCGCGATAAATCAGGCCGGCAGCCACCGGAATGCCATAGGTCAGCCAGCCGTCGGCCGATGGACTCGCCGGCCCGCCGTTGCCACCGACGAACAGTTGATTGATATACGCCTCGCCGTTGCGGCGGAAATCCTTGCCCGAGATCACCGCCCAACCGGCGCCCATGCCGACCCCACCCTCGGCCAGGCCGTAGCCATCGCCGAGCTGCGCGAGCGCCGATTGGGTCAGGTTGACCAGGCGATCACCGACATTGGTGGTGGCCACCGAAGCGGAGTGCGGAAAGCTCGTCCGCCCGATCACGGCACCATCGCGCAACAGCACTTCGACCCGCCGGAATACCCCGGAGCAGCGCGGGATATCCGGGTCGAGGCAGTTCATCACCCCGGCGATGGCGTTGTTGATCGAGCAGGCCTCACAGACGTTGAAGCCATTGTCGAGACAATCGATGTTGTCCCTGAGATCGATCTCGATGCGACCTTCGTCGGGACGGATGGCAATGGTGCACTTGATCGGAATGCCGTCCGGCAGGCCCGGCAGCGGATCGTGTGCACCGCTGTGTTCGAGCGTTGCAGCAGGCATCCTCGCAATCGCTTGTTGGGTGCGCGTCTCGGCGTAGTCCAGCCATTGGGTAATGAAAGCACGAACCTTGTGCTTGCCGTATTTGTGGCAGAACTCGATCAGCCGCCGTTCGCCGACTCGGGCCGATCCGATGGCCGCGAGGAAATCCCCGTACCACTGGTCGGGCACGCGGATGCGCCGGCGGCACATGCGCACGATATCCTCGACCATGCGGTAATCGCGCTGCACGCGTACGCAGGGAAATATCAGCGCGCCTTCTTCATAGACGTCCTTGGCGTAGGGCGAATACGTCGTCGGCGCCGCGTTGCCGATATCCGCCTGGTGCGACTTGGCGCAGACCGTGAACAGATGTTCGCCGTCGACGAACACCGGCACCAGGATGGTGTGATCGGCCGGATGCGTATTGCCCATGAACGGATCGTTGTGCAGAAAGGCATCGCCCGCCGCCAGATCGGGATGCAGGGTTTGCATCGAACGGGTCTGCAGGTGAGATCCGAAGATATGGACCGGCAGACCTTCGGCCGTCGCCAACAACTCGTTGTCAGCGGTGACGATGGCGCAGGACATGTCGCGCGCACTGGCAATGACGGCCGAGCGGGCCGCGCGCAGCAAGGTGTTGGTCATCTCGCGGACGATGCCATCGACCCGGTTGGCCATGACCGCGAGCAGCATGGGGTCGAGCTCGCCCGGAGAGCTTGGTTCTGCGATGGTCTCGGCAACCGGATCGGGCATGGTGATGTCTCCCGTTCTCACAAGCTGATGATGTAGTTGTTGCTGCCGCTGACGCGTGCCGTCGAACCCGGGTAGAGGACGACCGTCGTCGTCGGTTCCTCGATCAGCGCCGGGCCGGCGATGCGTTGGTCGATGCGCAGATCACCGCCGCGATAGACCGGCACCTCGATTGCCGCCTCATCGAAATAGGACAGGCGCGACCCGCTCGGCTGGCCGGTACTTGCCGTGCGCACGCTGGCGGCAGCGCTGGCCGCCTCGAGCGCAATCGTCAGGCGCCCGCGCCAGTTCAGGCACTCGACCTGCCCGGCGTCGTCACGTACGGCGAACACCCGCTCGTGGGCGCGGTGGAAAGACTCGACCAGCGCCGCAACCTCCGCTGGCCCGTGGAAGCGCGCGCTGTCGCATGGTGCATCGAGTTCCCAGACCTGCGTCAGATAGCGGGCCTCGACGGTATAGGCCCGGGTGGTCGCCGCATCGGCAAGACTGCCGAGCTGGCGCCGCGCGCGCTCGAGGCGCGCATCGATGTCTTCGAGCACCCGGTTCACGCCGGTGCAATCGAAGCTGCCGGAGAGTGTCACGCAATTACCCGATTCTTCGAACACGATATCGGAGAACTGCATGCCGGTTGCGGACAGGGCGCCGGCCGTGCGTGGCACGATCACCGTATTGACACCAAGCTCGCGCGCGATGGGCACGATGTTGATCCCGGCAGCGCCGCCGCCGGCGACCAGCACCGCCTCGGCCGGATTGAAGCCCTCGGCGACGGTGATGTCCTGAATGGCATTGATCATCAGCTCGTTGGCGACGTTGATCACGGCATAGGCCGCCAGTTCCAGCGCCAGGCCGAGCGCGTCGGCGAGGCGCTGGACGACGCGACGGGCGGCCGCCACGTCGAGCGCCATGCGTCCACCGAGGAAGTAGTCGGGGTCGAGGTAGCCGAGCACGACGGCCGCATCGGTGACCGTGGGCTCGTCGCCGCCATAGCCATAACAGGCCGGCCCCGGTTCAGACCCGGCGGACATCGGCCCGACCCGCAGCAGACCGCCGCCGTCAATCCAGGCAATGGAACCGCCACCGGCCCCGATCGACCGCACATCGACCGAGGAGATCGCCGTCATATGCCCCATCCACTGGCCGCCGAGCCAGGTCTCACGGGTGTATTTCAGTGCACCGTCCCGCACCAGGCCGACGTCGAAAGTGGTGCCGCCCGCGTCGCAGACGATGACGTCCGCGCCGAGTCCTTCGACGGCGGCCAGCGCACGGCCGGCGACCGGCGCCATGGCGGGACCCGATTTGACCGTATGGACAGGACGTTCGACGAGATTTTCGACGTGGCTGCAACCGCCCGCCGAGGTCGACACCAGTAAGTCGCCGCCAAAGCCCGCCGCGCGCAGGTCGTCGTGCATGTCGCGCAGATGACGCTGCATCAAGGGCTTGATCGAGGCATCAATGGCGGTCGTCGATGCTCGTCGATACTCGCGCACGATGGGCACCAGGACATGCGACAGCGATACCGCGATGTGGGGTGCTTGCGCGGCCAGGATTTCGGCCATGCGCCGTTCGTGGACGGGATTGGCGATCGACCAGATGAAACAGACGGCGGCGGCCTCGAAGCCGGCGTCGACGAGCTGCCGCGCAACCGCGCTGGCCTGGGCTTCGTCCAGCGCGGCGACCACTTCGCCCTCCGAGGAGATGCGCTCGTCGATCATGAACGTATGGCGCCGCGGAATATAGGGCTGCGGGAAATCGAAGGAAAAATCGTGCGGGCGGAACTTGCCGCCTTCGCGGGTCACGAGGATGTCGGGAAAGCCGCGGGTGGTCAGGAATGCCGTCTTCGCCACCTGCCCCTGCACGATGGCATTGGTCGAACGGGTCGTGCCGTAGATCAGCAGGCTGGTAGCGGCGAGCAGATCGCCCAGCGCGATGCCGAGTTCGTCGGCCGCCGCCATCAGCGCATTGCGCATGCCCTCGAAAATGCGCGCCGGCGTCGTCGAACTCTTGCCGATGACGACGTTCCCTGCTCCATCCTGGACGACGACATCGGTGAACGTGCCGCCGGTGTCGACCGCAATTTTGTAGGTCATCGTCAAGCGCTCCACCCTGTGCTGCTCCGGTCGATGAACGATGAGCAGCGGCGAAAGTAGCAGGGTTGCCGCATCCGAACCAGACCGCCGAATACCTGCCCGGCTATGTCGATCAGGGTTGCCGAGACGCTGCTGATTCGATTGTGCCGCCGATCGTGAAGCGCGTCGCCCCGATCAGCTGGCCCGCATCGGTGACCACGCGGACCTGCCATGCGCCGCTGGCCGGATTCGGGAAGTTGAGCTTGTGGCTCCATCCGCGATAGCCCGCCTTGCGTCCACCCTCGATGTCGAGCGCGATGCGATCAACCTCGCGGCCGTCGTGCAACCAGACGTGATGAATCTGCTCATGCAGCCCCCGCGGCGCGCGCACCGAGGTCCAGGCATAGAGGCCGTTGCGGCCGAGCTCAGCTGCGTCGATGCGCGCCAGGCTGGGGCCGGGCTGACGCGCGGCGCGGTCGATTGATTGCGTCACAGACATCTCGACCAGCCGCAGCGCCGCCGGCGGGATCCAGCTGCGCGCCTGCCACAAGCCGGCAGCGAGCGCCAACAACAACAGCAGCAGCAGCGGTACGCGGCGCCACCAGCGTTCCTCCGGCAACAGCGTGGCTATGCTGGGCAGGCTGAACAACAGCGCCGAGGCCAGGGCCACGATGAGACTCTGTTCGCTGCCGAGATGGACGAGCAGCGGCAGCGCCACCAACAGAACGGCGAACAAGGTCAGCGCGTGAAATACCACGAACAACCAGCGCCGGGGTGCAAGCACATTGTAATAAAGAGGATCGATCAACGCGGTCAGCGCGCAAAGCGCCAGCAGGGTGGTGAACAGGGCGTGGCCGTCGCCCCAGGTGGTCGCGGCGATAAAGAACGGCAAGGCGAAAAACAGGCCTTCCTGATGCACCATTTGCGTGGCGAAGCGCATCACGGTGCGCGGCATGTCAAGCCCGAAACGTTGCAGCACGCCCGCGTGCAAGGCGTTCTCCAGGACCAGCCACGCCCAGCTCAGCAGCATCAGCACCGCGATCAACTGGGCGGCCGCCTCGCGCCGCTCGACCAGCAGGTAACTGCCGACACCGGAGGCAAAGCCGAACAGCGCCACCAGCTGGGGATGCCGCCGCACCAAGCGGGCGATACGCAACACAGCG
>JBBDTC010000014.1:0-7636 GCA_040904625.1 Gammaproteobacteria bacterium | reverse complement strand
TCGTAGACGTAGTTGGCCATCAGGCCCAGTGATTCGGCCAGTCCCCGCTCGGCACGATCGCCCAACCAGTTGATGCCATCGAGCCGGGCGCCGTTGCCGAGATGGAAGCGTGCGACCGGATCGAGTGGTTCGCCTGCGCCGTTTTTGGCGGCAAGGAAGTAATGCGCGGCGAGTGACAGCAGCGGCGCGCGCAGAGATTTAGCGCGATCCTCGTCGGCGTCCCAAGCAGTCTCCGCAACCTGCCCCAGGACCGTCTGCGCGGCGGAGCCGAGCACAGGGTCATCGGCCTGCGCTGCGGCCGCGGTCCGTAACCAGCGGGTAAAACCAGGAATGGGCGACAGCGTCGCGAAGGTCCTGATCTGGGGCAGTTCGTGCGCGATTTCGGCGACCACTTGTTTGATCAGAAAATTGCCAAAGGAAATGCCGCGCAGGCCGGCCTGGCAGTTCGAGATGGAATAGAAAATCGCCGTGTCCGTCTCGTCCGGCGCGAGCGGCTTGCGCTCAACAGCCAGAACGGGCGCGATCGCCTCGGGGATACTACGGGTCAAGGCGACCTCGACGAAGATCAGCGGCTCGTCGCCCAGCGCCGGGTGAAAGAAAGCATAGCAGCGTCGATCGGGCGGCTCGATGCGGCAGCGCAGCTGGGCCCAGTCGGTGATTTCGTGGACCGCTTCGTAGCGGATGATACGGTCCAGCAGCATGGCCGGCGTCGACCAGTCGATGCGGCGCAATTCGAGGAAGCCGCTGTTGAACCATGACGAGAAGAGATGGGTGAAATCCTGATCCGCAATCTCGAGTCCGGACTCGGACCCCAGCGCTGCGAGCAGACTCGCCCGCATGTCGACCAGGCGCCGGGTGCCGTGCGGTGCCCGATTGAGGCGGCGCAGGAGTTCCTGGCGACGTGGTTCGGACGCTCCGTGCAGCGCTGCGGCACGCGCTTCGCTCGCCTCCTCCTGCCAGGCGGCAATGGCGCTGCGCAGGCCTTCCTGATCGACCCCGAAGCGCGCTGCCAACGCATGGAAGAACTCGGTACGCTGGCCCGCGCGAAGGCGCTCGAAGCACTCGAAGACGCTCTGCGCAATGGCCATTCCGGTCGCTTCACCACGCCACGACACCAGCGCTTCGCACTGCTCGACCAAGCCCTCGACGTCCGCGATCCCGGCCTCGATGCCGAGCAGACTGCGGCCGCGAGCGGCCACGGAAACCAACAGATCGGAAAGGAAGGACGTCGCCATGCAGCATAACCTTTCGAAGTCAACGAGCCGGAGGGAAGAGATAAGTAAAGGAAGTTTGTAAAAGTGAGCGAGCATGCCCGAAGGCAAGGCGCGCGGGCTTCAAGGAGCGCAGTTTATACGGAATACAAAATCGCCAGGAGCGATTTTGAACAGCTCTGCTGGCCCGCAGGGCGCAGCGCAGGATGCCCGAAGTCAATGAGCACCGGAGAAGGCAGGGCTTCTGCCGCCACTATTGCAGCTTCCTAAACTGCCCCCTACCTCCCGCAGGGCCCTGCCAAAGGGAGGCGCGGGTATGCGTCCAGTGACGATTAATCTAAAGTTGGCATTTCCTGTAAGGAAAATCATCATGTCGCACCCTATGCAAGGCTGACCGAACGATGGCGGCCAAACACAGCACTGAGGCGGGCTTGCTGCAGGTGGCTGACGGTTTCTATTCGGCAGCGCTCGAGCGGCAAAGCTGGCGTTCGGCACTGCGCAAGGTCAGCAGCTACTTCGGCGGGGCTGGCAGCGTGGTGTTCCAACTCGACCGGCGCACTGGCCGGATTGAGAAGTGGCTGGACCATGCCCTCGAGCACGGCCGGGACGACTACGCCGCTTATGCTCACAGCATCAACCCGCGTATACAGTTCTCTCTCTCCTGGCCAGCGCCGCATCTCTGCTGGGATGCGCGTTTCATCAC
This sequence comes from Gammaproteobacteria bacterium, assembly GCA_040904625.1. Lineage (GTDB taxonomy): Bacteria > Pseudomonadota > Gammaproteobacteria > JACKNG01. The sequence continues at coordinate 5,722 of JBBDTC010000014.1, read as the reverse complement.
CGACCGGCAGATGGATCGCCACGCGTTCTATGACTGGCTGCGCCATGCCTCGGACGATCTGCGCTATTTCATGGGCTCGCGCCTGCTCGACCTCGGCCCTGCATCTGTCTTCACCTCGATCGAATTCACTCGCAAACACGGTCATGCCACGCGGCAGGATATTACCGCTTATGAGCTGCTGACCCGGCACATCGCCAATGCATGGGCCCTGCGCGGGCGGGCTGGTTCGGATCGCGGGCTTGACCCCATCGTCTTTGCGACCGACGCCATCCCCTGGGGCGTCGTAGTCCTCGATAGCGCCGGACGAATCGTCGAAGTCAATCGGGAAGGTGAGCGGATCCTCTCGGCAGGCGACGGCCTGCAGCTCGCAGGCGGCGGCCTGCGTACCTGGAAGGTGTCGACCAACCGCAGGCTGCGATCACTGATCGCCGCCGCCATGGCGACTACCCGACAGGAATCCCTGTCCCCGGGCGGTGCCTTGATCGTCGAACGCCCGAGCGGCTTGCCCGGCTATGGCGTGCAAATCATGCCGTGCCGCGGCTCACGCGAGGCGATGCCACGGGCGGAAGCGGCGGTAGTGCTCTATCTCTCCGATCTGGCCAGCGGACGCGGCATCTCGTTGTCCGATTTGCGCGCACTGTTCGGCCTGTCCCAGCGCGAGGCCGATCTGGCCGCCCACCTGGGCCGTGGCCTGTCGCTCGACGCGGCCGGCGATCGGATGCGTATCTCGCGCAATACGGCCCGGAACCACTTGCAGAACGTCTTTGACAAGACTCAAACCAACAGTCAGGCCGGCTTGATCAGGCTGATGGCGAAATTCCTCCCCCGCTGAGCCCTGTCTGGTACATGTGTACCTGTTCGGCTATAGCACCGCCCGGTAGTTTCCTCCTTGTCGCTGCCGCGCGCATGTAAATTATTATTTTTCGGAGGAAAACACCGATGTACACAGGAAACCTGAACGACCTGATCTCCTCTGATCACAGAGCAATCAGCGCCATGATGAATGCACCTTTCGTCGCTTCAGCGCTTGCCACCATTCTCATACTGTCAGCGCTACCCGCCGGCGCTGCCACCGTCTACAGCAGTCGCAGCGACTGGGAAGCAGCGGTCACCGGAGTCACGACGGACCCCTTTGCCAATGCTATCGCCGCCGGGGCCTCGATCGTGCTCGACAGCGGCATAACGTCCAATCAGGTAGGCAATACGATTCGTCCGAACAGCAACCGGGTCGTCCTGCCCGCTTCCCAGTTTGATGCCGAGATCGGTAACGCCTTCGGCATCGTCACCAGCATTCAGTGGGTCTTTCCAGAGCCGGTGATGGCCTTTGGCGCGAATTTCAACGTCTTCCCCGATTCCACCGGGATCAGCGGTAATTTCGACGGCACCGGGAACCAGGTCTTCACGCTGCCGAGTGATGTGATCACGACAAACTTTTTTGGCATCGTCGGCGAAACAGCCTTTTCCAGTGTGACCTTCAGCGCCATCGACGGGGATCTGGGGATCGGTATCCAAATCGACGATGCCGCTTTTGCGGCCCAGGCAGCATCTCCCGTGCCGATACCCGCGGCGGTGTGGCTGTTGGGATCCGGTCTGCTCGGATTGTATCGCTCGAACCGCAGCGGCCGTGCTGCGAAAGCGGCCATGCGAGCGTGAACTAGTCGGAGATAGGGGGACAGTTTACTTATCTATCTCCAATGGGCCACAGGTCGACGAGCCGGAGGTAAGAGATAAGTAAACTGTCCCCCTATCTCCCAAGAGATAAGTAAACTGTCCCCCTATCTCCCCAGGGCGGGGCTGCCCCGCCCTGGATAGGTGCTCGTCAATGTCGATAACGCTTGCTGAGCAAGCCGATCCTCAAGCCTTGGCTTTGGCCGCCGCCCAATCGTCGAACGATTTACCGTTTTTGGCCAGGTCGGCCAGTAATGGCGCCGGTGTCCAGTACATGTCGCCATAGCGCTTGCGGTATTTCTCCATCGCCGCGACGACCTTATCCAGCCCCACGGCATCGCCGTAATGCATCGGTCCGCCGCGGTAGCGCGGCATGCCGTAGCCATGCACGTAGCAGACGTCGATATCACCGGGGCGCAGCGCAATGCCTTCTTCGAGAATCAGCGCGCCCTCGTTGATCATCGAATACATCAGCCGCTCGATGATCTCCTCGTCGGCCACATTCTCGAGCTGCTTGATGCCGAGCCTGTCGGCCTCGGCCTTGGCCAGCGCGGCGACCTCGGGATCGGGCACCGCGGCACGCCCGGAGTACTTGTAGATCCCGGCACCGCTCTTCTGGCCATAACGTCCCTGCTCGACGAGCTTGGTCACCAGCGCCCACAGCGCCGGATCGTCCGGGCGGTCGGTCCACTCGCTCTTGACCTTCTCCAGGACGTCGAGCCCGGACAGATCGGCGACCGCATTCGGCCCCATGGCCATGCCCCAGTCGTAGGCGACCTGGTCGATGCGCTCCGGCGGCACGCCCTCGAGGATCATGAGCTGCGCTTCGCGCTGATAGGGGAAGAACATCCGGTTGCCGACGAAGCCGAAGCACACCCCGACCAGGATGGCGGTCTTCTTGATGGTCTTGGACATGGCCATCGAGGTCGCGATGACGTCCTTGGCGGTCTCCTTACCGCGCACCAGTTCGAGCAGAGTCATGACATTGGCCGGGGCGAAGAAATGCCAGCCGATGACGTCTTCGGGGCGTTTCGTGGCTGCCGCGATCTCGTCGATGTCCAAGGTCGAGGTGTTGCTGGCGAGGATGGCGCCCTTCTTGGCGACCTTGTCGAGTTCGCCGAAGATCTCCTTCTTCAACTTCATGTTCTCGAACACGGCCTCGATGATCAGATCGCAATCGTCGACCCCGCTGTAATCGAGTGTGCCCGAGATCAACCCCATGCATTGGTCCATCTGTTCCGGCGTCATGCGGCCTTTCTTGACCGTGCCGTCGTAGTTGCGGCGGATGATATCGAGACCGCGATCGAGCGCTTCGGCGTTGATTTCCTTCAACACCACGGGAATGCCGGCGTTGGCGAAGTTCATGGCGATGCCGCCGCCCATGGTGCCGCCGCCGATGACGGCGACTTTCTTGATCGGGCGCAGCGGGGTATCGGCGGGCACGTCGGGCACCTTGCTGCAGGCCCGTTCAGCGAAGAACAGATGGCGCTGGGCGGCCGAGTGCGGCGACATCATGCATTCCATGAACAGCTCGTTCTCACGCTTGACCGCCTCTTCGTAGGGCAGCTTCACGGCCGCTTCGACGCATTTCACGATTTGTTCGGGAGCGAAATAACCCCGCGCCTGACGCGCAATCTTGTTGCGGTATTCGGCGAAGAAGTTGTCGTCGACCGATTTGGGGTCAATCGTCATTTCACTGATGCGGCGCGGTTTGGCACCTTCGGCAAGCAGCTTCTCGGCGTAGGCCTTTGCACCGGCCGCGAGGTCGTCACCGTCGATGAGGTGATCGATGGCGCCGGCCTCATGCGCAGCCTTGGCCTTGATCGGTTTGCCGCTGATCATGGCATCGAGCGCGGCCTTGACGCCGATCAGGCGCGGCAGGCGCTGGGTGCCGGTGGCGCCGGGCAGGAGGCCGAGGGTGACTTCGGGCAGGCCGATTTGGGCCGACGGCAGCGCACAGCGGTAATGGCAACCCATCGCGGTCTCGAGCCCGCCGCCGAGCGCCGTGCCGTGGATGGCGGCGATGAGGATTTTGTCCAGGGCCTCCATTTCGGCAATGACCTTGGGCAGCCAGGGATCCTGCGGCGGCTTGCCGAATTCGGTGATGTCCGCGCCGGCGATGAAAGTGCGCCCCTCGCAGATCAATATCGCAGCCTTGGCTGCAGCGTCGGCGGCGAATTCGCGCACGGCCTTCTGCAGGCCCTGGCGCACCGGCAACGACAAGGCGTTGACCGGCGGATTGTTGACGGTGATGGTGGCGATGTCGCCCTCACGCTTGTAGCTGACTACGTCTCCCATGAATCTGGTCCTTTTTTGGTTGGCGGATGAACACCCCGGTGGAACTGGCGCAGCTGCGGCGCGGGCCAGGAAAGGCGGCGATTATAGCCGAATCAGGGCCGCCGGCCGGCACACACGCCAGTGTGGCTGGCCGGACTCCAGGGCCACCGCCAGACTTCATCCAATTTCTTAACTAAAAGCCTCTATTTATATATAATCAATACCTTATTAAATAAATATAAAGTTATTTCTATTTCATGCGTAGCCCGCTGGATCAGGCATTGACGTCGATGACCACGCGGCCCTTGATTTCGCCGCGCAGGATGGCCGCCGCCAACTCCGGCACGCGCCCCAGCGGCTCGACCTGGTAGACGTCCTTGAGGCGCTGCGGATCGAGCAATTGCGCCAGATCGTGCCAGGCGCGCTGGCGATCGGCCATCGGCGCCATCACCGAATCGATGCCCTGTAGCCGCACGTTACGCAGCAGGAACGGAATGACGGTGCCGGGCAAATCGGGCCCCCCCGCCAGACCGCAGGCCGCGACCACGCCGCGGTAGCGGGTCTGGGCCAGCGCCGTGGCGAGCGTGGTCGAACCGACGCTGTCGACGGTCGCCGCCCATAATTCGGCCTCGAGCGGTTTGGCCTTTTTGGCGAGTTCCTCACGCGCGATGATGCGACTCGCCCCGAGCGACCTGAGATAGCTCTCGGTCTCCGGCCGCCCCGTGCTCGCCACCACTTCGTAACCGAGCCTGGCCAGCAGCAGGATGGACACCGAACCCACCCCGCCGGCGCTGCCGGTGACCAGCACCGGACCGTCCTCGGGCTTGGTGCCGTGATCGCGGATGGCGTTGACGGCGAGCATGGCGGTGTAGCCGGCCGTCCCGATCGCCATTGCCTCCTCGGTGGTGAAAGCGGCCGGAATCCGCACCAGGTAATCGGGGTTGACGCGCTGCTTCTGGCTGTAAGCCCCCCAGTGACGTTCGGACAGGCCATAGCCATTGACCAGGACCTTGTCGCCGACCTGCCACTCGACGACGTTGCTCTCGGCCACCGTGCCGGCCAGATCGATGCCGCAGACCATGGGAAATTTCTGGCAGATGGGCGCGGCGTTGGTCACCGCCAGGCCGTCCTTGTAATTGACCGTCGAGTATTCGATATCGACCAGGACCGGCTCGTCAGGGAGATCGGCCATATCGAGGGTTTCGAGGGCGGCCGAGAATTCGCCTTCGGCGTTCTTTCTGGCGACGATGGCTTTGAAACTGGTGCTCATACTTGCTCCGGGGGGCTTGGCGATACTGTGAGTGAACGACGAACCATTGCGGACGCCGGAAAACAGTAAGAATACCGCCGCGAACGGGGCTGTGACCAGTCGCAGGCCCGTGCCAGCGCCTATGCATCCCCCGGGCAGGCGCTTGCGACAGCACAGCGGCTCGTCCAGGATTGCTGGTTGTTGCGCCGTGGGCCGGGCCCGCGCCAAGTCTGGAGGACCCCATCAGCCATGCAGCCGACCAACACCTGGCAGCACCCCTTCGAGCGCGTCGAAGACGTCGCAGCGGTATTCAACCGTGCGGACTATGTCGCCGACCGGCCGCTGTGCCTGACCACCAAACTCGCTTTCGACCTCGGCAAGCCGGTGCTGCTCGAAGGCGAGGCCGGGGTCGGCAAGACCGAGGTCGCGAAGGTCCTGGCCCAGGTGCTCGACACGCCGCTCATCCGCCTGCAGTGCTACGAGGGGCTCGATGCGGGGGCGACGCTCTACGAATGGAATTACGCCCGG
>JBBDTC010000013.1:0-2132 GCA_040904625.1 Gammaproteobacteria bacterium | reverse complement strand
AGGCTGCTAGCACGGCCCGAGTTTGCGCGCAGATCGGCGGCCGCAGCAGGATGGGTGTGAGAAACGCGGGCTAGCAGGGAGAACCATTCGAGGCGTTCGCTGACGCCCTATGGGTATCTCAAGGTCGTTCGGCCCTGGCACGTGCGGCAGCGGCCGCTGCGGTGTTGCCCTGCGCAGCTTCGATGTCGCCGATCAGACGCCAGCTCTCGGCTGCCGCCGCGCCCTCCGGCGCGACGCGCAGCGCACGCCTGGCGATCTCCATGGCCTGCGCGTGATCACCCTGTCGATAATGCGTAAAGGCCAGCTGCCGCCACAGCCCAGCGTCGTTCGGGGCGACCCGGACGGCACGTTCCAGGGCGGCCTGGGCGCGATCCCATTCGCCGCGCAAGGCTGCGGCGGTAGCTGCCTCGAGCAAGCTCTGCGCTGCCGGATTGCGCGGCTGAGCCGGCGCCGCCAGGGCCAGCCGTTCGGCAGACACCGCACTATCATCGCCGGGGTCCGCATCCTCGCCGAGCGCCTCGGCCACGCCCGGTTCCGGCAGCTCGATCGGCGATGTCAGCACGTCGACTTCCGGCGCTTCGACATCGGGGGTCTGCTCGACCGCGGGCGATTCTGCGTCACGCGCTTCGATCGGCGCACGGGTACCGCCACCAGCACACGCACTCAGCAGGGCAGCCAGCACCAGCAACAAGGGAAGGGCCCTGGCCAAAATTACCTGTACATTCGGCTGCCCCTGAGCGGCCGCTGCGGCGTTGCGTTTTTTGGCAATAGTCCCGCTATTACCTGCAAAACGCGCCTTGCAGCACCCGCTCAGGAGCACCCTCGGTGTTGACCAGATAATCTTGGCCAGGGCCCTAAGTCGCGCTGTAGTCATGGACGAAAGAACTCCTTCAAACGGTCGATCACCCCCCCGCGCCCGGCCGGCGGCGGCAGCGCTTCGCAGTGTTCCACATGCTGCAGGAACGTGCGTCGATGTACAGGAATACGTTCACCATTCGGACATCGCGCCGGGACGCCGACGCCCTGGCCGAGATCCACCCATTCCCAGCTCAGCCCCTCCGGGAGTCGTTGCGCCAGCGGTGCGATACCCGCACCTTTGATGACGGCGTTCCACACCGGCAGAGCGCCTGAACTGCCCGTCAACCCCGTCATGCCATTGTCGTCGCGACCGACCCAGACCACGCCCAGTCGATTGGCGCCAAAGCCGGCGAACCAGCTGTCGCGATTGTCATTCGACGTCCCGGTCTTGCCGGCCAGTGGCTGCACTTCGGGCAGGGCCAGGGATACCGCACGGGCGGTGCCTTGGCTGACGACTCGCGACAGTGCGAACCTGATCAAGGCTGCGGTTTCCGGGTCCATCACCGACCGCAGTTGCAGGCCATAGCGCTTGAGTTTTCGCCCATCCCGGCTGGTCACATTGCTGATGGCGCGTAAGGGCACTTGATAGCCGTCATTGGCGAGCGCGGAAAACAAGGCGGTGAGTTCCATCGGCGTCATTTCCACCGCCCCAAGCACCAATGACGGATAGGCTGGAAGTCCCTCGCGGAAGCCGAGACTCTGAAGATAGTCACGAATACGCTCGAGCTTCAGATCGAGCGCCAGGTTGACCGTGGCGAGATTGTAAGAGCGGGTCAGCGCTTCGAGGAGGCTGACCTGACCATGCTCACGCTCATCGAAATTACTCGGCTCCCAGACATTACCCTCATCGTCGGTGTAAGTGATCGCCTCATCGGCAAGCGGCGAGAACAGCGCGTATTTATCAGGCTGAGAAAGAGCATACGCATAGACGAACGGTTTGATGACCGAACCTATCGGGCGCCGAGCATCCAGCGCTCGATTGAACCCGGAAAAAGTCGGCGAGCGATCGCCGATCAGACCCAGGATCTCACCGCTGCTCGGATCCACCACCACGACCGCGGCCTGCAGTCCGTCACGCCTGCCGCCCGACTCGATGCGGACCAGCGCCTCCTCGACGGCGATTTCCGCATGCTCTTGCAGGTCCAGGTCCAGCGTCGTGAAGACATTCAGACCGGCTTCATTCAAATCGTCGGCACTGTACTCCTGCCTGAGCTGTCGCTTGACCAGTGTCATGAATGCAGGGTTTCCCATGCCGCGGCGAGATCCGCCGCGGC
>JBBDTC010000012.1:0-2132 GCA_040904625.1 Gammaproteobacteria bacterium | reverse complement strand
GCAGAACAGCAAATCCGCAAGGCGCAGGCAGAGGGCAAGCTCGACAACCTCAAGGGCGCGGGCAAGCCCCTGAACCGCGAGTCCGGCGATACCGCCGAGGCCGCGGGCTATCGCATCATGGCAGAGGCGGGGGCGCTGCCTCAGGAAATCCAGCTTCGCAAGGCGGTGGACGCCCAGCTTGCCCATCTGCAAACCCTGACCGATCCGGCGGACCGCAAGGCGGCGATGGCCAAGCTCGCCGATCTGCAAATGCTCCTGTCGATCGCACGGGAAGCGCGGCGCAAGTTTAACGCCCCGTAACCCCAACGCACGCCGACGGACCCTCCGCCGTTAACCTCCTTCGCGCCCGACAGGTGGCATACACATGTCATACGGAAATCATACGCATGTCATACGCAGCGATTTCCCCCGGAACGATTAAGCAACCTGTTGTCTGGAAATTCACTGAGGCCCTGATCACTCATCCTGGCATTCCCACTTAATGTAGCCTTTTGTGTCGGCCGCCCATTTGTCGTCGATCTCGACCAGCACGGCGCTGACCAGGCGTTCGAGCGAAGCCTCGTTCGGAAACACCCTTACCTTGACGGTGCGGCGTTTCAATTCCTGCTGCACGCCGCGTTCCATCGGATTGGAGGTGCGCATGCGGCGGCGATGGTGCCTGGGGAGAGAGAAGACCGCGAGACCTTCGGGCGCATTCTCCTCCAGCCACGCGGCGAGTTTCGGGGCAGTGTCGCGGTAATCTGCGACCAATTCGGCCAGGGCGGTTTCGGCCTTGGCCAGAGAACCGGCGGTCCAAACTTCACGCAGCTCGGCGCCGATGCGCTTTCGGATCGCGACGTTCGGCGCATGATGGATGGCGTTCCGGGCGAGGTGGAATTGACACCGCTGCCACGTCGCGGCGCCGAAGACCGCCCTGCGCGCGGCCCGCAGGCCAGCGTGATCGTCGGAGACGACGTAGTCGACGCCGCGCAGGCCGCGCGCCTGGAGGCTCTCGAGAAACGCCCGCCAATGCACCTCGGCCTCCGACAGAGCGACGGAGACGCCGAGCACCCGGCGGCGTTCATCAGGGCCGATCCCTATGGCCGAGAGCACAGCGGCGTCACGGACCACGCCGCCGTGGCGCATCTTTTCGTATCGGGCATCAAGGATCAGATACTTGACCTCACCCAACGGCCGGTTGCGCCAGGCTTCCAGTTCTTCGTCCAGCAGTTTGGCCGCCCGGCTGACCTGCGTTGAGGACAGGCTGTCGATGCCGAACTCGCGCATCACCCGTTCGGCATCGCGCGTGGACACGCCCTTGATATACATCTCCGCCACGGCCAGCATCACCGCGCGCACCGAGCGCCGCCCGCGCTCCAGCGATTGCGGGTAGAAGGGGTGGCTGTCATGGTCGGCGGTCTTGGGCACCTGCACCGTGACCGTGCCGGCCGGCGTGTCGATGCGCTTGGGCTTGTAGCCGTTGGCATAGCCCTGCCGCCCGGCGCTGCGCTCGTAGAGACCGGCGCCGAGAAAGCGCTCACGCTCGATCTGCATGGCCAGTTCGAAGGCCCGCGCGAAGACCGTCGCTATGTCGCCTGGTCCATGTTCGATCAGATGTTCCAAGAGTGCCTCAACCGTCGTATCCTGTCGCTCGTCCATTCGTCCGTCTCCATGGTTGTTTTGCAATTCCATGGAATACCAGAATGGGCAGCCCCTGCCGGCCCCGGCAGGGGCTCAAGGCGCCAGCGCCAAATGAATTTCCAGACCTGAAGTTACACCACCTCTCGGCAGTCACGTCCGGACGCCAGCAGCATCCCAAATATCATCACGCAGCATGAACTTGTTGCTGTTTGTTCGGGCAACATAGGTTGACCGATCTTCGACGACGCCGCACGGGATCAGTGCGGCCCGGAATACCTTGTAATCGTCGTCGAACAGAACGCCCGCCAAAATATCGAAGTGCCCGCCCTCAAGGTCGCGGATGGCCGTGAGCTACCCCCCGAAAATCGGACACTGACGTAAGCTACGATTTGTTGTTTGCTGATCTTCAACACGAAGGAGATCAGAAATGTCGAAACGGAAACAACATTTACCGGAGTTTAAGGCCAAGGTGGCGCTTGAGGCGCTGAAGGGTGAACAGACGGTTTCGGAAC
>JBBDTC010000011.1:0-13069 GCA_040904625.1 Gammaproteobacteria bacterium | reverse complement strand
GACGGGATGGATCGGCGTTCCAGATAGCTGAGTTATTCTGGGACGGGCCCTAAGGGTCCGCCGCAAAATAACTGGGCGATTTTGGGTCATCGAGGCGCCCGGCTGGCCAGGCGCGAGGAGGGCGAATAGGGGTTCTATTCAACGGACGAGCAACGCCGCCAGACGGGATGGAGCGGCGTTCCAAATCATTCGGTTATTTTGCGGTGAGCCCTAACCACTGACACACGGCCTGTCGGCGACTCGACAATCAGGGACACGACCTATGGACGATCAACTTTTGCTTCGCTATAGCCGACAGATCCTGCTGCCGGAAATCGACATCGATGGCCAGGCTCGGCTGGCCGCGGCCAGCGTCTTGATCATCGGGCTCGGCGGCCTGGGCTCGCCGGTCAGCATGTATCTCGCCGCTGCCGGCGTCGGGCGCCTGATCCTGGTCGATCACGACGTCGTCGAGTTGTCGAACCTGCAGCGGCAAATCGTCCATTCGACGGCCGATCTGGGCCGGCCCAAGGTCGACTCAGCGCACGACCGCCTGCACCAACTCAATCCCACGACCACTATCGAGACATTTGCCGGCGAACTTGATGACGCCGGCTACGCGCAACTGATGCCGACGGTCGATGCCGTGGTCGATGCGACCGACAACTTCGCCACCCGCTTCGCTATCAATCGCCACAGCGTACGCTGGCGCAAACCGCTGGTCTCCGGCGCGGCAATTCGATTCGAAGGGCAGGTTTCGGTCTATCGGCCGGATCTGGAAGACAGCCCCTGCTATCGCTGTCTCTACAGCGAAGCGGGCGGCGTCGATGGCAGCTGCAGTGCGAACGGCGTGGTTGCACCCTTGCTCGGCATCATCGGCAGCGTGCAGGCCATGGAGACAATCAAAGTGCTGTTGTCAATTGGGAACGATCTGTGCGGGCGCCTGCTCTTGTTCGATGCGCTCGCGATGGAATGGCAAACCATGCGTTTCAGACGGGATCCGAATTGCCCCGAATGCGGTGATGGGCAAGCGCGCACCGGCTGATGTTCAAAGGCGAGACGCGCGTCACTCGCGAACGGCGGGCGTGGTAGGGCCAGCCTTCAGTTGGCGTAGGCCAGCGAGAAGTCGGCTGCCGACGGCTCACTGGCCAGCAGCACCGAGCGCAGACACTCGTCAGCGACGCAACGGCACTGCCCGCAACAGGTCGAAACGGCGAGCCGCTCGGAGAGGCAATCGAGTGTGCGGGCACCGCTGCGCACTGCTTCTTCGATATCGCGTTCGGTGACGTTATTGCAAATGCAGACGTACATTCCAGCAATCTCTCGGGTGACGTGCTGGCAATCGTAGTCTTAATGAGAACTATTTGCAACATTTGATCGGCAAGGGGTTCAAGGCTGTCACTGGGCGGCGGCGGCCAAGCCTCACATGGCCGACTGTTCGTAGTTCGGCAGCCCGATACGCTGAATCAGTTCCAGTTGGGTTTCCAACCAATCGACATGCTCTTCCTCACCCTCGAGGATATCGGCGAACAGTTCCCGCGTGACGTAATCACTGACCTTCTCACAATGCGCGATGCCCTCACGCAGGGTCGGTATGGCATCGTGCTCGAGGGCCAGATCAGCCTTCAGGATCTCGCCGGTGTTCTCGCCGACCCGCAATCGCCCGAGGTCCTGAAGGTTGGGCAAACCCTCGAGGAACAGGATGCGTTCGACAAGCTGATCCGCGTGCTTCATCTCGTCGACGGATTCAGCGTATTCCTTGGCGTCGAGTTTATGCAGTCCCCAGTTCTTGAACATGCGGGCGTGCAGAAAATACTGGTTGATCGCGGTGAGCTCGTTCTTGAGCACGAGATTGAGATATTCGATGACCTTGGCATCACCTTTCATGGCCGTTCTCCCGATTGCGCTATGACTGTTAGCGGCGGCTGACTGTGCGGTAGATACTGCGCCGTCCGCTGGCTGCGGAAGCGCTGTTCAAGCTGGTTCCCGCTATTCAGGACCACGAAGACCTGCCGCTTACCGGTGCCATAATACACGCACCGGCGACACCGGATCAGGGAGTTCTCATGGATCTGGGATCGATTATCGTTCTGCTCATCATTGTCGTATTCAGCGGCTATGCGATCACGATTTATAATGGCCTGGTCAACCTCAAACACAATGTCGCCAGGGCCTGGTCGAACATCGATGTGTTGCTCAAGCAGCGTCATGACGAACTGCCCAAGCTGGTCGAGATCTGCAAGCAATACATGACCCACGAACGCGAGACCCTCGAACGCGTCGTGACCGCGCGCCAGGCAGTCGCAAGTGCCCGCGACGCGGGGGATATCGGCCGCCTAGGGCCGGCAGAGACGCAGCTGCGCCGCGGCCTTGGCGGCCTCTTCGCGGTGGCCGAAGCGTACCCCGATCTCAAAGCCGACAAGACCTTCAAACATCTCCAGGATCGGATCAGCGCACTCGAAAATGCCATTGCCGATCGGCGCGAGTATTACAACGACTCGGTCAACCGTAACAACACGCGCATCGAACAGTTTCCGGATGTCATCCTTGCCCGCTGGTTCGGCTTCGGTGAACGCACGCTGCTCGAATTCTCGGCGGAAGAAAAAAAGGACGTCGATTTAAAAGCGCTGTTCAGCTGACCGGCCCGGCCAACCCCGGCATTGCAAGACGTTTATCATGCCGATCCGGATGGAGTTGATGCACTTGATTCACGACGCCCAGGCCCTCGAGTTCTGGGCGCCGGCAGCCCTCGGGCTGATCATCGGCGGCGCGGCGGTGTGGTGGGCTTTTACCTATCTACAGCGCATGCGTCTCATCGAGGACACGCCCACGGCCCTGGTTCGCTCGGCACCGCAAGGCTATATCGAGCTCCAGGGTCATGCCGAGTTGATGGATGGCGACCCCATCCACGCACCCTTGTCCCTGCGCCACTGCACCTGGTACCGATTCAAAGTCGAGCGCCGCGAGAAGCGCGGCGGCGGCAACAACAGCCGCGGTTGGCGCACCATCGATCGCGGCGTGAGTGAGCACTTGTTCTATCTGGAAGATGCGACCGGCAGATGCGCGATCGATCCCGAAGGCGCCGCGGTCACCGCGACCCATCGCAATATCTGGTACGGCTCGAGCCGCATCCCCGGCCGCTACCATGTTGATGACGGTGCGTGGTGGGCGCGCACGCTGGGCTGGTTCGGCCAATCGTACCGCTATATCGAGCTGCGCATTGAACCCGGCGATCCCATCTACGTGCTCGGCAATTTCATCACCCATTGCGCAACGTCGGCACCGTTCGACAAGGACGCCGCCGTCGGCGAACTGCTGCGTGACTGGAAACGCGATCGCGAATTCATGCTGCGGCAATTCGATGCCAATGGCGATGGTGAGATCGATATGGATGAATGGGCGGCCGCGCGCGAGCGCGCCGAGGACGAGGTGCTCGATGCTCGTAAACACACAGGCGATCCGCCACCTGTCGATCTGCTCGGACGCACCGCCGACCGCCGCCGCCCCTTCATCATCGCGGCGGGGAACGAGGCGCAGGCGGTCGCGCATTGTCGTCGCCGAGTGATGACGCTGGCATCTCTCGGCCTGCCGCTGCTGATAATGTGCGCCTGGGCGATCGCCATCCGCCTCGCCGCCTGAAACACCGCCTGAAACACCGCCTGGTGACCGACGCCGCGGCGACGGCATAATGCCCGCCATGAAAACCAGCCCTGCCGCCCGCCATACCCTGGATCAACTACCCTGTTTTTCGAGTTTCGAGCCAAACGGTCTCGTCCAGCGCCTGGAAACCCTGCTGGATTCTCACCGGCGGCGAATCGCTGCGATTACCCTGTCGCCGCAGGCGGCAAGCTGGACGACGGTCGTCGAGCCCATGCAAGCGATGGCTGATGAAGTACAACGGCTGTTCGGCCCGGCCGCACACCTGCACGGCGTTGCCGATGTCGACGCTCTGCGTGAACCCTACAGTGCCGGTGTGGCCCTGCTGTCGGGCCATGCGAGTGAAATCGCTCAGCACCCCGGGCTCCACGCTTGCTACCAACATATCCGTACGAGTGCCGAATACGAGCGCTATACACAGGCGCAACGCAAGGTGGTCGACAACGCCTTGCGCGACTTCCGCCTCGGCGGAGCGGATCTGCCGCCGGCGGAGCAGGCTCATGTAAAGGCGCTGAAAATCGAATTGACCCAGCTCGGCACACGATTCTCGAATCATGTTCTCGATGCAACCCAGGCCTTTCGCCTCGATGTCGACGACGAGCAGCGCCTGGTCGGGCTGCCGGCTTCGGTGCAGGAACTCGCGCGCCAGAACGCCGCGGCGAGCGGTCGTGCGGGCTGGACCCTGACCCTGGATTTCCCCTGCTATCAACCCGCCATCTCGCACCTCGACGATCGCGAGCTGCGCCGGGAGCTGTATACCGCTTATGTGACCCGGGCTTCGGAGCAAGGCCCACTGGCCGGCCGCCATGACAACGGCGAAATCATGCGCTCCATACTGGCCGCGCGCCACGACCTCGCCCTCACACTCGGCTTCGCCAATTATGCCGAGCTCTCGTTGGCGACCAAGATGGCACCATCAACCACCGCGGTAGTGGAATTCCTGCGCGAACTCGCACGTGAAGCGCGGCCGGCCGCCGTGCACGAACTGGCCGAACTCGAGGAATTCTCGACCGGCACGCTCGGCCTGGGCGGCATCGAAGCATGGGATTTCGCCTGGTGCGCGGAGAAATACCGCAAGCAACGCTTTGCCCTCAGCCAGGAGGATCTCAAACCCTATTTCCCGGTCAACCGCGTACTCGAAGGTTTGTTCGAAGTCGTGCGGCGCCTGTTCGGTGTGCGCTGCGAGCGTCTTGCTGACATCGACACCTGGGATCCGGAAGTCGGTTTTCATGCCATCGTCGATGAGAACGACGAGGCACTGGGGTTCTTCTATCTCGATTTGTTCGCGCGGAAACGCAAGCGACCCGGCGCCTGGATGGATGAATGCCTGGTGCGCTGGCGGCACGACGACGAACTGCGCTTGCCGGTCGCCTACCTTACCTGCAATTTCACCCCAGCCGTGGCTGGCCAGCCGAGCCTGCTCACCCACGATGAAGTTCGCACACTGTTCCATGAGTTCGGACACGGTTTGCATCATATGCTGACCCGGGTCGATCACCCGGCGGTGGCCGGAATCAACGGCGTGCCCTGGGACGCCGTCGAACTGCCCAGCCAGATGCTCGAGAACTGGTGCTGGCAGCGCGACGCGCTCGATCTCATCAGTGCGCACCACGCAACCGGTGCGCCGCTACCCGATACGCTCCATTCACGGCTTGCCGCCTCGCAGCGCTTCCACGCTGCTTTGCAGATGCTGCGTCAGATCGAGTTGGCCCTGTTCGATTTCCGCCTGCATCTCGAATACGAGCCCGAACTCGACATCCAGGCATTGCTCGATGCCGTTCGCGAGGAGGTCGCCGTGGTCCACCCGCCGCCCTGGAACCGCTTCCAGCACACCTTCGCGCATATTTTTGCCGGCGGCTATGCCGCCGGGTACTACAGTTACAAGTGGGCTGAAGTACTTGCTGCCGATGCCTACGCACGCTTCGAGGAAAGCGGCGTATTCGATCGCGACACTGGACAGGACTTTCGCCGCACGGTTCTCGAGAACGGTGGGGCTGAAGATGCGATGACGCTCTTCGAACACTTTCGTGGACGTGAGCCCAGCGTCACAGCTTTGCTGCGGCAAGCTGGACTGCGCGCGTAGTGCCGCCGGATAATCCAACCGTGACTCGCTTCTTACCTCTACTCATCGCCCTGGCCGGTGTCAGCTTCCACCTCTCGGTCGGCGCGGCCGAGCAGGTTTATGTGATCGACAAACTGTTGGTCGGCATCCACGAACAGAAGAATCTCGACAGCGCCATCATCAAGGTACTGCCCACCGGCAGCGTGCTCGAAGTACTCGAGCGCGACGGTGATCTCGCCCTCGTCAGGGACGCCGAGCAGAACGAGGGCTGGGTCGATACTGCCTACCTGACTGCCGACCAGCCCGCCGCGCTGCGTCTGGCCGCAATCGAAGCGGAGAAGGCGGCTGTCGAACAACAGCTCGCCGCGCTCGAGAATGCGGGCGCGGCGAGCAGCGCAAAGCCGGCGGACGGGAAGCTCCTGGAGCAGCTCGAAGCGATGACCCGGGAAAACACGGAACTGAAGGGGAAGCTTTCGGACGAGCGCTTGCGCGCCGGACAGTTACAGACTGAAGTGGCGGCCTTGCGCAGCGAACTGCGCGACCAGACAGCGCCTCCCGACGCCCGTATCGTCGAACTCGAGCGTGCGCGGGAACAACTCCAACGCGAACTCACCGCGGCGCAGGCGACGATCAAGGAAGTCACCGCCCGCGCGTCCTTACAACCGACGGCGGCGATGATCCCGCTGATCGTGCGCGAGTACGCGGCGATCATCACGCTGATCGTGCTGGCGCTTCTGGCGCTGGCGTTCGGCGCCGGCGCCTACGTGGTCGATGTAATGAACCGGCGCCGCCACGGCGGCTTTCGCATCTGAAATCGTTCCCCGAGCTGTCATGCCGAAAGTCGCCAGCTGGAACGTGAACTCACTCAGGGCGCGTCACGAACACGTCACGAACTGGCTGGCGAAAAGCGCTGTCGACGTGCTCGCCGTGCAGGAAACCAAGGTTCAGGACAGCGCATTCCCGGTGGCCGATTTCGCCGCGATGGGCTATCAATGCCTCTACAAGGGGCAGAAATCCTATAACGGTGTCGCCGTGGTCTCGCGCCTGCCGCAAACGCTGCACGCCACGACACTACCCGGCTTCGAGGATCCGCAGGCCCGCGTGCTCGCGGTCGAGATCGAGGATTTCCTGCTGCTCGATTTGTATGTCCCGAATGGTGCCAGCGTCGGCTCGGACAAGTATGCCTACAAGCTGGCCTGGCTCGATGCCCTGGTCGAGTGGGTCGCGCGATTGCTCGAGGCCGGACGGCATTTACTCGTCGTCGGCGACTTCAATATCGCGCCTGCCGATGCGGATGTGCATGACCCCGAGGCATGGCGCGGTAAGGTATTGTGCAGCGATGCGGAACGGGAGCGCCTGCAGCGACTGTTCGCGCTCGGTCTCGTCGATACTTTTCGCCGCTTCGAGCAGCCAGAGCGGGCTTTTTCCTGGTGGGATTACCGTGCGGCCGGTTTTCGCCGCAATCACGGGCTGCGCATCGATCTCATTTTGGCCAGCGCCGGGCTCGCCGGCCGTGTGCAGTCGTGCGCTATCGATATCGAACCGCGGCGCTGGGAAAAACCTTCTGACCACGCGCCGGTGTTGGCCACCCTGTCGGGCTGAATCCCGCCGGCAGGGGGGGAAGAAAGACCGCGACCGGGCGCGGCCTTGCAAACGACCGGGGCGGGGCCTAGAATTCGCGCCCCCTAGAGGGCAAGCCTGAAAGAGTACGGACATGAAAGCCGAAACCCACCCTGCCTACCAAGACATCACCGTCACCTGCAGCTGCGGCAACAGCTTTCAGACACGCTCGACCCTGTCTGACGGCAACCTGCATGTCGATGTCTGCTCGGCCTGCCACCCCTTTTACACGGGGCAGCAGAAAATCGTCGATACCGCTGGCCGGGTAGACAAATTCCGCCGTAAATACGGCATGTCCTGAGGCGCCGCGGCACCCGTCATCCCAGTACACTCGCGCCCCCCCCGGGCGCGAGCCGCCCAAGCCGTTACCAGACTTCACCGTATCCAGCAGGCTGGCCTGTCCAGGGACCCGCTTGCGGGCCGCTATCGCCGGGCCGGGAACCATCGCCTCGACCGCTGGTCTCAACGGGCACGTTCGCCAGAACGCGTCCACCATTCCTCCCAAGGTGGACGGCCCGCCCCCCCAAGCGGGTAGTCTGGGCCCCGGTCCTGTAGATCCCCCTATTCGACATTACCGGGGCCCTTTTTTTTTCTCCTGCATCAGCGCGCCAGCCAGCGCGCCAGCACGCCGTAAACCGCGTCCGCCCCATCCTGTTTCAGGGCCGAGAAGAGCTGAACCCCGGCCAGGTCGCCGCCGTTTTCAGCGAGATAAGCGGAGACCTTGCGCAAAGTCTGTGCCGCGGCGCCGCGACCGAGCTTGTCCGCTTTGCTGAGCAGGATATGCAGCGGCACCTGGGCCGCCCGGCACCACGCGATGACGACCACATCCTGGGGCTTCAGGGGGTGGCGGATATCCATCAATAGAACCAGCCCGGCCAGAGACTGACGGCGTTCCAGGTATTGCGGCAGGACACGCTCCCAGTGCGCGCGTACGTCTTTGGAGACCCGTGCATAGCCGAAGCCCGGCAGATCGATCAGGCGGCGCTCGGCGTCGAGCTCGAAAACCACCAGATGCTGGGTGCGACCCGGCGTGCGGCTCGTCCGGGCCAGAGCACGCTGCTGGCAGAGCAGATTGATGGCGCTCGATTTGCCGCTGTTGGAACGCCCGGCGAAAGCCACCTCGAGACCGTCGTCGCTCGGCAGCTGGCGCAATTCCGGTACGCTGGTGATGAAACGCGCGCCCTGCAAGAGCTTGCGCATCGTCGTCGCTGCCTCATCCATAGATCGCTCGTCGCCCTGCTGCGGTATTCGAGGTCCGTTAGGGCCCGTCCCGGACCATGCCGAGGCCGGCTGCAGATACGGGCCCTGCTCCCGTTATATAATTCGCCCCCAATCCAGCAATCGAGAGCGATACGATGCAGCCGAGGAACGCGTTCCTGCCCCTAGCCTTCCTGAGCCTGATTCTGTGCGGCACGAGCGCCGCTGCCGATGGCCAGGCCAAGACCGCAGTCTGCATGGCCTGCCACGGCGCCGACGGCAATAGTGTGAATCCGATTTGGCCTAATCTCGCCGGACAACATTCACAGTACATCGTAGCGCAGTTGCAGGCCTACAAATCGGGCGCCCGCGAAAATGCCAGCATGGCACCCATGGCTGCCGGCCTGAAGGAGGCGGACATGGAAGAGATTGGCGCGTTCTACGCCGCCCAGAGCACGAAGATTGCCGCGCTGGACGAAGAAGTCGACATAACCGCCGCCCAGCAACTGTACCGCGGCGGCGACAGCGAACGTGGGATCCCGGCCTGCATGGCCTGCCACGGCCCCAACGGCGCCGGCAACGCGCCAGCCGCTTATCCCGCCTTGCGCGGCCAGCACGCGGAGTACACCATCGCCCAGCTCGAGGCCTATCGTGACGGCAGTCGGGCGACCGATCCGCAGAGCATGATGCGAACCATCGCCGCGCGCATGAGCGACCAGGACATCAAGGAGATAGCACGCTACATTTCGGCGCTCCATTGAAGCCGGACACCCCGGAAGGCGCTGTCGCGGGAACTTCCCCGCCGATCGGCGACCCTATCTGAACCGCAAATACGGACGCCTCCACCATGACCAGATCGCTCTTCGTTCTCCTGGGTTTTCTTCTCGTATCCACCGCCGCTGCGGCGGATGAAGAGTTCCGCGCCGGGCGCCACTTCGACATCATCGAGCCACCGGCCGGGACCAGCGTTGCCGAGGACAAGGTCGAGGTTGTGGAAATGTTCTGGTACGGCTGTCCGCACTGCTACCAGTTCGAGCCCGAAATCGCCGCCTGGCTCGAGACGAAAGCCGACTACATCGAGTTCGTGCGCATACCTGCCGTCTTCGCGCCCAACTGGGAGGTTCACGCCAGAGCTTTCTACGCCGCTGAACAACTCGGTGTACTGGACAAAGTCCACGAGCCTTTGTTCGAGGCACTGCACCGCGACCGCCGCAAGATCTTCACGGTGGATGAGCTGGCGGCGTTCTATGCCGAACATGGCGTGTCCGAAAAGGATTTCCGCGCTGCGTACGATTCTTTCGATGTCGACAAGAAAGCGCGCCGGGCTGCGGCTTTGACGCGCGAATACGGCATCGGCGGCGTCCCCGCCGTCATCGTCGACGGCAAATACCGGTCCGGCACCCCGCAGAGCGGGTCCTATGAGAACCTCCTAAAGATCGTCGACTTTCTCGCCGCTAAGGAAGCGAATCGGTAACAGAGGCCGCCACCAGCGCAGCCTCCCTCCTACCGCCACGACGCGACTTCGACACAGGCCCGGCCAGCTCGGCCGGGTGTGCGACGCCGCGGAGAGTGATGGTGTTGTCGTTACCGGCACGGGCCACGACAACAAAATGGATGGGGAAGTCCGGAGCGTGAGCAATCCTACACCACCAGCCGCCGCGACGGCGGAAACCAGGCGAGAAGCGTCGTCCGAACGCGCGGTCACTGAGACCATCTCGCGCTTGCAACGCGGGATCCTGCGCCTGGCGCTGGCCTATCATGGCAAGAACGCTGAACTCGACCGCAAGCTGAAAGAGTTCGGCACCTTGATTCGGCACGGCCGACGACAGGCTGATCGCCAGACCCTCATCGACGAAATCGTCAACACCATCGTTTCGCTCGATTTGAACCCGACCCAGGCCGCCTGCCCGCCGGCGACGGCGACCGCCGCGCGCGCCGAACTGCATCAATTTCTCGAATTGGTGGCGGTTCCCGAGCGCCTGCGCCCCGAGATCGAACGGACGCAGCGCCTATTGGCTCAAGCCAAAGAGCGCAGCGCGATACTCGCGCAGATCAAACAGCTTGCCGATCTGTTCTCACAGAACCTCGTACATGCAACCGACCGTGACGCTGAGCCCGCCATGGCGCGCGCATTGCTGATCGAGATGATCGAGCACATGCCGCTGGCACCGGCCATGCTCAGCGAGCTGAGCCAGTTGCGCCGCACTATCGAGTCCGCCGATGCACCGGAGACGTTTGCCGCCTGTGTCGCGAACATTGCGAAACTGGTTGGTGACATGCGGTCCGAACTGCACAATGAACTCGAACATATGGGCGGCTTTCTGCGCGATACGGAAGCCCGGCTGCGCGAGTTCGAGGATTGCGTACAGCATTCCCGCGATCTGCATAGTGCTGCGACGAGCGATACCCTCCAACTCAGTGACACCATCAACGACGAGCTGCACACGCTACGCAACGATGCCGAGGCGGCGCCGGACCTCGGCGCGGTTCAATCCCTCATTTCCAAGCGCCTCGACAACATCACCAGTGGACTCAACACCTTCGTCACCGCGCAGGAGCTGCGCGCGCTCAAAGCAAACGACTCCATCGACCACATGAAGCAGCGTTTGCACGAGCTCGAGGCCCAGTCCGAACATCTGCGGGCAGACCTCGAACAACAGCATGCGCGGGTCTTGATCGACCCTCTCACTGGCGTCATGAACCGGGCCGGCTATATCGAAACGGCGGCAAAGCAAGTTTCCCGTTGGCGCCGCCATGGCGGCGCCCTGAGCCTGGCGGTGCTCGACCTCGACCTGTTCAAACACATCAACGACGAGTATGGACACACTGCAGGCGACCGCGTGCTGTCGACAGTGGCCAGAAAGCTCAGCGAAATCATTCGCGAGAGCGATATGCTGAGTCGGTTCGGCGGCGAAGAATTCGTGCTCCTGCTGCCTGAAACGAGCGCCCAGCAAGCGTTCGTATTGATAGAGAAGCTGCGTGAACACATCGAACACTGCCCATTTCGCCACAAGGACACGCCGGTCAAGGTGACGGTCTCGTGCGGCGTCGCCGAATTCCGCGACGGCGATGCGCTCGATGCCGTATTCGACCGCGCAGACGCTGCCATGTATCGCGCGAAAAAGGCCGGTCGCAACCGCGTATGCCTGGAATTTCCGGACGAACCGGGAGATGCGCGAGGCAAATTCCGGCTCAGCAACGGCTACGAGCCGGCATTGATGATAGCTGCGCAAAGCTGAATTCCACGGCTACGCCGGGTCGGCTCGAGCGTGCCGGTCGGTGCGCAGCGTGACGCAAAGTCGGTTGCGGCGGGACCTCAAGCCTCGGGGAACCGTCGACGCCGCCCTGCGGTTCGAATGTCATCGTCGCGTAAACAGCGCCCCGCCCCGACTTTGCTGCGGGCGCAGCCTGTAACAAAATTGTCACAATCCTGAAACATAATACCGCCACCCGGCCAAGGCCTTGCCGGCACCCGCCCGAGACACGAGGATTTCGAATTGATTATCAAACGCTTATTAGTTCCTGCCCTGAGCGCGTCCTTGCTCGTCGGTCCCGTACAGGCGATCGAAGTCGATCCCGAACTACCAAGCTATACGGCTGTCAGCGGCGTTTCCGGCAATCTGTCGAGCGTAGGCTCGGATACGCTGGCCAATCTCATGACGCTGTGGGCGGAAACGTTCAAGCGCTACTATCCGAGCGTCAACATCCAGGTCCAGGCGGCTGGTTCGTCCACAGCGCCCCCCGGCCTGACCGAAGGCACGTCCAACCTCGGTCCCATGAGCCGGATGATGAAATCGAACGAGATCGAAGCCTTCGAAGCCAAGCACGGCTACAAGCCGACCCCGGTACCGGTGGCCATCGATGCATTGGCTATCTATGTCCACAAAGACAACCCGATCGAGGGTCTGACCCTGCCGCAGGTCGATGCCATTTTCTCCGCGACCCGCCGGTGCGGCTATCGGGAAGATATCGATAAATGGGGCGCCTTGGGCCTGGATGGCGAATGGCGCTCGCGGGCGATACAAACCTACGGCCGCAACTCGGTATCGGGCACCTACGGTTTTTTCAAGGAAGCCGCTTTGTGCAAAGGCGACTTCAAGAACAGCGTCAACGAACAGCCGGGCTCGGCCTCGGTTGTCCAGGGTGTGACGAAGTCGTTGAATGGTATTGGCTATTCCGGTATCGGATATCACACCTCGGGGGTGCGTAGCGTCGCGCTCGCGGCCAAAGAAGGCGCCGACTACATCGACGCGACGCCGGAAAACGCCATCTCCGGCCAGTATCCCCTGAGCCGCTTTCTGTTCGTCTACGTCAACAAGGCGCCGAACGACCCGCTAGCGCCGCTCGAACGTGCGTTCTTGAAGATGGTGCTATCCAAGGAAGGCCAGCAAGTCGTGATCAAGGATGGCTATATCCCGCTGCCGGCAAAAGTGGTGGAGAAGCAGCTCGAGGGCGTACTGGCCGACTGAATCCGGGGTATTTCACTCCGGACAGGATTGATTCGCTTGCGCTCAGGCGCAAGCTCACCCCTGCGGGGCGCCCGCCCCCGCCGGC
>JBBDTC010000010.1:0-2141 GCA_040904625.1 Gammaproteobacteria bacterium | reverse complement strand
ACGAGAACGCGCGCTTATTTGGGCCGTTATCCCGCCGCCGCAGTAGATGCGGCCTGAGTCCGACAGGCTGCTAGGGCGCCGCGTCCCTGCGGCGCACGGTCCTGCAGCAGACCGACCGGCACCCGGCCGTTGGGCATTGTTGCCGAATTCGGAACAGCTATTTAAGCCCGCCCTTGACGCTTGCGCTCCCGCTGAAGCGCGAAGAATGCGTCGATCGCGCGACGCGGTTCCTCACCCGAACAGGCTTCGACGAAGGCCGGCACGCCGCGGTCGATGGCGGCGCTCACGGGCAGCTCTTCCCAGGCCAGGAACAGGCGTTTCTGCGCTGCGATCGCCCCCGGCGCGCCGGCAACGATGTCAGCCGCGATTTGCCCGGCGAGTTCGTCAAGGGAACTTGATTCGACCAGGTGCTGCAATAGGCCGATGGCGTGAGATTCCCGCGCGTCGATGATATGCCCGCGCAGCATCAATTCGCGCGCCTTGCCCCAGCCGATCAAACCGGGCAGCAATGCCGCTTCGACCACCGAGGGCACGCCGACCCGGACTTCGGGCATGCCGCAGGCCACCGAAAAATCCCCGATGCGCATATCGCAGGCGGCGGCCACCTCGAGCCCCGCGCCCAAACAGTAGCCTTGCAGCACGGCGACGATAGGCACGGGCGCCGCACGGAGAACGGCGCACAGGTCGTGGACCGAACCGATGAAGTGCGCGGCGCTGGCCCGATCGAGGCGGTGCAGGGCATCGAGGTTGGCGCCGCCGATAAAAGCCCGCGCATCGCGGCCGCGCAATAACACGCAGCGCAGGTCGGGACGCGCACACAGCTCTGCGACATCGTGAGCCATGCCGCGCAGGCAGTCACCGTCGACCACGTTCAAGGATTTGTCGCCCAGGAGCGCGACGTGCGCGACCTGCCCTCCCTCGATGTCATCGAAACGAATCTCGGTACGCGAGACGTTCATCTGCCCTCCTGAATCTTCATCGATCGCATGTTGCCCGCGGTGCCCGAGACGACTCGTACAGGCCGGACGCGGACACCTCCGGGCATCTTGGTGCAGCATCTGATGCCTTGTCCAATTTATCGTTGCATCTGGACACCAGTTGTAATCGCAGCTAGCGTGGCGGCGTGAAACTGTCGCTGACGATCAACGGGCAAGCGCACCAGCTCGAAGTCGAATCCGATCTGCCCTTGCTGTGGCTGCTGCGCGACGTGCTCGGCTTGACCGGAACCAAGTTCGGCTGCGGCGTGGCTGCCTGCGGTGCCTGCACGGTACATCTCGATGGACGTGCGATCCGCACCTGCACACTGCCGGTCAGCGCGGCGGCGGGCAAAGCGGTCACCACCATCGAAGGGCTGGGCGGCGACACCTTGCATGCCCTGCAGCGTGCCTGGATCGAACACCAGGTACCCCAGTGCGGCTACTGTCAATCGGGGATGCTCATGAGTGCCGCGGCTTTGCTCGCTGAGAATCCCGATCCGAGCGACGCGGATATCGACCGCGCAATGACCAATATCTGCCGCTGCGGCACCTACCAGCGTGTCCGCCGCGCCATTCATGCGGCTGCAGTGCCGCAGGACACATGAAATTCCTCGCCGGACGCCGCCGCTTCCTGCTCGCCGGCGCGGCGGCCGGCGGCGGCCTGCTGCTCGGTTACGGCTTGTTCAAACCGCGCGATTTCCTGGGTGATGCGGCGCTGTTGTCGACCACCGGCGACGAGATTGCGCTGAACGCCTGGCTCAAGATCGCCAGCGACGGCACCGTCACCGTTGCCGTGCCCCGTGCGGAAATGGGGCAAGGTGTCTATACCGCTCTGCCGATGCTGGTCGCCGAGGAACTCGATCTGCCGTGGAATTCGGTCAGGGTCGAGCAAGCGCCCATCGACGAGGTCTACGGCAATGTCGTGGTGCTCGCCGACAGCGCGCCCTTCGATCGCCATGATCGTGGTTTTCTCGCCAATTCGGTGCGCTGGTCGCTGTCGCGGGCAGGCCGCACGCTGGGCCTGCAAATCACCGGCGGCAGTTCCAGCGTGCGTGATGCATGGTTGCCCATGCGCACAGCCGGCGCCGCCGCCCGCGACATGCTGTTGCGCGCGGCAGCCGCCCGCCTGGCCGTCCCGACCGACCGACTGGTCGCCCGCGATGG
>JBBDTC010000009.1:0-13318 GCA_040904625.1 Gammaproteobacteria bacterium | reverse complement strand
CACCACGCTCGCTCCGCCTGGCCGGGTCACGACAATGGCCACAGCAGCGCCGAACCATGAAAGATCAACAGGCCCTAATCAGGGATAAACGACCAGCGTACGTGCCTCGATGCTCTCGCGCGGGATGCTGTCGGCCGGTGCGGTGGGATTGCGAAACCCGGTGTGCGGCATGTAGCCGCTGTGCGTCGTGTCCTGTGAATCCCAGTTCTGTATCAACAACGCTTCACTTGGCCGCATATCGCTCACGTAATACCAGCGATGAAGCGGGTTGTAGCGGAGCGAATAGATCTGGCCGCTCAGCCGCGGGCGCTCGATATCGTCTTCGCCGAAATGGTGGATAGCGGTCTCGATGAAGTCGGTCGGCCGCGTCGAGCGTGCGTCGCACAAAGCCAGTGGCATGTCCTGTACCGGGCCGACGATGGGGCGCCAGACATTGATCAGTGCCAGGTGATGATCGGCGAGATGGGCGAGGCCGGCTTGGTCGAGGATTTCGCGTGCCCGTCGCGGGCCCGATGACGGCGTGTAATCGACATGGGCTGCGGCAACCGGTGTCCGCACGCCGGGTTCGCCCGCCGCGGCACGACGGGCGCTGCGTTGGTTGTGATCGAACACGACGACCGCGCGGGCACCGAGTGCGGCTTTCAACAGGGCGATGACGGCAGGGTAATAGTACATCCGCACGGCCTCGTCGTCGTAGAAATCGATCGTCGCGGTCGGTGCTGCAGCGAGTTCGAAGCCACGACTGGAAAGCGTCGGTCGGGGGCTCAGATGACGGCAATCCGTGATGCGCATCATGCGATACTCCTGCTCCGGGCGGACCAACTCACGGCCGCTGGCCGGCGGATAGATCCGGTGTTCGGCATGGCTCACATGGGCGGCGAGATAGGCCACCGGCGCTTCGAGACTCGCAGTGCTGTCATTCATCCACTGACTCTCCTCCACAATAACGTTGCCGCCGCGGCGAGCGCCGAAATCGACGAGCGATCCCCGGTCATGATTCGACCGCCATCATGGTCGCGACCATGTGGGCAAAATGGCGGGTGCGGCCATCCTGTTCGGCATAGACATCGGCGGCACAGATTTGCAGGGTACGGCCGGCGCGCAACACTTCGCCGACGGCGCGAATACGCTTGCCGATGCCGGGCGCGAGGAAGTTGATCTTGTATTCCACCGTAACGACATCCGCACCCTCGGCCAGCAGCGTCTGGGCGGCGTAGCCGGCAGCGCTGTCGGCCAGTGCGCTGGCGACCACGCCGTGGACGTTACCATGCGGCTGCAACAGATCCGGACCGACATCGAGCACCAGTTCGACGCGGCCGGGCATAATCGTCAGCGCCTCGGCGCCGAGCAGCCGACTCATCAGCGGTTGGCTGCTCAGGCTCGCCCGGACGCGCTCGGCGTAGCCGTCGTAGCTTGCATGATAGTTGTCGGTCATTGCTTGGGGCCCGGCATACCTGTAACTGATCTTACACGGAGAGCACCGTAGGTGGGGACGATGGTATGCCTCAGTCGTTGTGCGTGCGCACGGAATCGACCAGGCGTTGGTGCGATTCGACCAGACGGGCGCCCAGGACATTCGAGATGTTGCGGTGCAGTTGGGCGGCGATACGCGGATAGAAGCGCAGACCGGTGTGTGCACTTGCGGCGTCGAGCTTGACCACCGTCAGGGGCTCGCGGGCGGTCACCGTTGCTGTGCGTTCTATGCCGTCGCCGGAAAAGCCGATTTCACCAACGATGTCGCCCGGCCCTATCTGGCCGAGATCGAGCGTGATGCCGTCGCGACGAATACTGATCGTCGCAGTACCTTTCAGAATGACGTACATGCCGCGCGAGACCGTGCCTTGTTCGATGATCTCGCTGCCCGGTTCGAACTCCTCGATGTTGGACAGTACGACGACTTTCTTCACCGCGAAGCGCGACATGCCGCTGAACAGCGGGCAATTGACCAGCACGTCGCGATCGAGTTCGAGTGCGATGATATCCCATACCGTGGCCAGCCGCAGATGCTGAAGCAGTATCGGCATCAGCAACAGATCCGCAATCGCGGCGTAGATCATCGTGGCCGCGGCGAGCAGGCCGAATTCGGCAATGATGCTGAAATTCGACAAGCCGAGCGCAGCAAAGCCCAGTGCCAATGCGACCGACGTCGATATGATCGGGACCGCTTCACCGCGCACCGTGGCCCGCACCGCATCGCGCTCGTCGACATGACGCTTGCTCTCGATGCCGAAGCGCGTCATGAGATGGATGGTGTCATCGACCGCGATGCCGATGGCGATGGCGGCGACCATCGCCGTGCCGGGGTTGAGCGGTACACCCAGCCAGCCCATCGCGCCGAAGTTCACGATGATCGGAATGAGATTGGGTACCAGCGCCAGCAGGCCGGCGTGCCATGAGGTGTAGAGCACCGTGAACAGCACGAAGATGATGACGAGAATCAGGCCGAGCGACGCCATCTGGCCTTGAATCAAAGACGCTGCCGCCCGGTTGACCATCAGATTCTTGCCCGTGAATGCGACGTCGATATCGTGGCCTATGGCCTCGGGCAACCTGGCGTCGAGTGCATCGACAGCAGCGTTGAGCGCGATGGAATCGGTGACGTTGTGGCGCACCGAGATGCGCGCCGTCGCGAAGTCCTCGGTGACGAACGGCGCGAGGTCGTCCCGCGACAGGGTCGAGAGATAGAGATCGATATCTTCGACATCGTTCGCGATCCGATAGTAATCGGGGTCGCCGGCGTGCATTTCACGATGCATGAGCGCGAGCAGCGAGGCGAGGGAAAGCGTCTTGTCGTAGAGGCCTTGTTCGTCGAGCAGTACTTGTACCGCGGCAATTTTCTTCAGTCCTTGCGGTGTGCGGAAATAGCCCGGCTCATCCGCGCGGAGGATCACGCTGAAGACGTGCAATCCGGCCAGGTCCCGGTGGACACGTTCGGCGTCGAGCACGAATGGATGGGTCGACGGGAAATAGGACAGGGGATCGTTGTTGACGCGAATACTGCTGGCCTGGTGTCCGAACCACAGGACCACAATGACGCTGACAGCGACGACGGCGACAGGCGCCCGGCCGCCGACGTACTCGACGACCCGCACGACCATACCGGCGATGCCGCCGGGCCGGCCATTGTGATACTCGAGACGGCTGCGGCGAGGCCCGAACCATTGCAGAAGCAGCGGCACCGCCAGCAGGGTGACGACGAAGTTCGCGACCATGGCGAAAGCGCTTGCGATCGCAAACTCGAAAATCAGCGGGATCTCCGTGATCACATTGGCCGCGAAGCCGATCGCTGTGGTCAGGGACGTGATCAGCACCGGCAGCCCGACATGGCGTGCCATATGGCCGATGGCGCGCCCGCGGATCTGTGCTACCGCGCGGCCATCGTCATCGCCATCGAGGCCTTCCAGATAGGACGCGACGAGATGGACATCCTCGACGGCGCCGATGACGATGATGAGGGCCGGGATCATGGCCGTCAGCAGTGTGATTGGAATGCCGGTCGCCGCCATGAAGCCGAGCGTCCACACGACGCTCAAGGTCGCGGTGACGAGCGGAATGGGGATCACGCGCAGGGATTTGAGGAAGGCCGTGATGACCACCACCAGGATGGCGAGGGCCAGCGGGATGAGTGTGCCGAGATCGCTTTTCAGGCCGCGGTCGATCTCGACATTCAGACGCGGTCGGCCGATCTGGTAGGCCACCTCGAAGTCGTCGCGCAGCGGTTCGAGCAGGCGCTCGACGATGGCGAACACCTCGAGTTCCCAGTCGGGATTGCCGGGGCGCGATTCGTAGCTCAGATTGACGGCGGTGGCGAAGCCGTCATCGGAGATGAAGTTGCGCCGCATGATCGGGCTGTAGGCGGCGTCGTCGCGCAGTTCGGCCAGTTTGGCGGGGTCGCCGGGCACGATGGTCGCGAGCGGACCGGCGTCGACATAGTCCCCCTTGTCGCGGATGTTGGTCGCTGAGAGCAGGCTCGAGACTGCCGTGATGCCGGGCGTGTCCTCGAGAGCGAAAGTGAACTGCTGGAGTTGCTTCAGGCGTGCCTCGGTCCACAGATCGGGTGCGCGGAGATAGACGATGAGCGTCTGTTCGGCACCGAAGTCCTCCTGCATACGCTTGAAATCCGTCCAACCGGGCGCGTCGGTGCTGATCAGCCGGTCGTCGCTACGGTCCAGGGTGAGTCGGGGCAACGCCAGTGCCGCGGCGAGGGTGCCCGCACAGAGGAACAATGCGGCCCAGGCGCGGCCGCGCGGGCCAGCGGCGAGCACCCGCTGCATGAAGCCACCGCTGCTCATCGCCGTGCCGCGTTCAGCTGGTCCGCCCGAAGCGCCTTTCGAGACGCTGCCAGCACGCCTGATAATCGCTCTGCAGCGCTGGCGATGCGAGTGCCCAGGGGCTGACGCGCAAGATGTAACGGGTCTCGAACATGAATGCGAGGGTGTCGTCGAGTTTGTGCGGCGTGAGCGCGCTACTGACCGCGCTATCGAAGACATCGGCGTCCGGACCATGCGGGACCATGCCGTTATGGAGGCTCATGCCGCCGGGCTCGAAGCCGCTCTTCTTGGCGTCGTACTGGCCGTGGATCAGGCCCATGAACTCACTCATCACATTGCGGTGGAACCAGGGCGGGCGGAAGGTATCCTCGGCAACCAGCCAACGCGGCGGGAAGATCACCAAATCGACGTTGGCCACGCCCGGAGTCTCCGATGGCGCAGTGAGCACGGTGAAGATCGATGGATCGGGATGGTCGTAGCTGATGCTGCCGAGCGCATTGAAGCGATACAGACAGTACTTGTAAGGCAACGCATTGCCGGCCCAGGCGACGACGTCGAAAGGACTGTGCTCGAGCGCCGCTCGATAGAGTGCACCCTGATAGCGGCAGATTACCTCGTAGGGCGTGGTGTGCTCTTCGTAGGCCGCCACCGGCATCAGGAAATCGCGATCGTTGGCAAAACCGTCCGACCCGGCCGGGCCGCGTTCGGGTAAGCGCAGCAGTTGGCCGTAGTTCTCGCAAACATAGCCGCGGGCTTCGCTGTCCAGCGGCGTCACCGCGAATTTCATGCCGCGCGGAATGACCGCAATCTCGCCCGGTGCGGCATCGAGCACGCCGCACTCGGTGCGAACGCGCAGAGCACCGGCGTGCGGCACCAGCAGCAGTTCTCCGTCGGCGTCGACCAGGCAGCGTGTCGTCATGGGGCGCGTGCAGGCATAGAGAAGAACGCCGATGCCGAACTGATCCGCGGCGCTGCCGTTGGCGGCCACGGTGACCAGGCCGTCGATGAAATCGCCATCGCTGTCGAGTGCAGGTGGGTCCCAGCGCAGGGGTGTGGGCGGCGCTGCACCATCGATCAGTGGCGGGGTCAACCAGCCATCGTGCGCCAATGGCACGTAGGCTCCCTGGACGACAGCGGGTCGCATGCGATAGAGCCAGGTGCGGCGATTCTCGGCGCGCGGTGCGGTAAACGCAGTGAGACTGAATTTCTCGGCGTAGAGACCGTGCGGTACCTGCTGCGGCGAAAACCGCCCGCGCGGCAGCGCACCCGGTATGGCTTCGCTCTCTAGCTGGTTGCCGAAACCGGTCAGGTAGGTGAGAGCGCTCATCGTTTCTCCTGAACAGGCCGCGGAGGGTTATGCGAACGAGGCGCGATTATGACACCGGCCGCGCCGGCGCGTCGCGCCGTTCTGTCCTCGCTCTCCCACTCGCCTCGCGACGATTCCCTGAGTCCAACAGGCTGCTAGAATCGATGTCATCCTGCCCTGGAGTCCCGGCCCATGTCCGCTTCCACGCCACAGGCCCTGCCCGCGACCGCCCGCGCGCAGGCCGGCCAGCATCTGGCCGATCACACCACCCCGCTCATCCGCCATGCCTGGTACGCTGTCGCCCTGTCGAGTGAAGTGACGCGGGCGCCATTGGCGCGCGAGGTGCTGGCGACCAGCGTGGTCATGTATCGCGATCAGGCCGGCGAAGCGCGCGTTTTGCAGAACCGCTGCTGCCATCGTTCCTTCCCGCTCGCCCACGGCACTGTGGAAGGCGACTGCATTCGCTGCGGCTACCACGGCCTGCTCTATGGGCCGGACGGTCGCTGCCGGGAAATCCCGATGCAGGACCGTGTGCCGCCCAGGCTTCGCTTGCGCGCCTATCCGGCTGTCGAACGTGCGCCATTCGTCTGGGCCTGGTTCGGCGCGCCCGAAGCAGCCGACGAAGCGCTTCTACCGCAGCCCGAGTGGCTCGGTTCGGCTGATTGGGATTGCTACATCGGCTACCTCCCGATCGCAGCCAATTACGTCCATCTACACGAGAATCTGCTTGACCTGTCGCACCTGAGTTTTCTTCATGCGAAGACATTCGGCACCCCGGAATATGCTCGGGCACCGGTCGAACTCGATGTCGACGGCTCCGACATTCAGGTCTGGCGGCGCGTCGAATGTCATCTGCCGGCCATCTATGCCGTGCCGCTGCAATGGCAGGACATGAAGGTCCTGCGCAGTTCGGGCTCACAGTTCGTAAGCCCGGGACTGCACGTCAATACCGGCATCCTGCGCAATCTGGAATTGGACGCCGCCGCCCAGGATCCGCTGCCGACGATCAAAGTGGCCCAGGTCATCACCCCCGCCGCACAGGGACGCACCCACTACTGGTTTGCCGGTTGTCGCAATTTCGTGCGCGGCCGCCCCGACATCGACGAGTTCATGAAGGCTGCTCAAATCGCAGCCTTCAGTGAAGATCAGTTCGCGATCGAACAAATCGCCCGCTTGCAGCAAATTGACCAGGCCGGCGATTTTACCGAGATGCATATCCCCACCGACGGTGCCGGGCTGGCCATGCGGCGGTATCTGCGGGCGCTGGCCGATGCGGAGCTTGCTTGAGTCGTAGCGACTACGGCGGGCGATTCCTGGGGGCGCTCAAGTGCCGAGCCGCCGCAGTGCCGGCTTGGTCATGAAGTTGTTGACGAGGTCGATGTCCGGGTCGAGCGCCGAATCCCAGTTGCCGCGGCAGGTCTGGCCATGATGGAAACGGGTGACGTCGTTGCGTCTGACATCATGGCTGATGGCCCAGCACCAACTCCACTCGGGGCGACCGTCGCTGGTCAGCATCTCGGCGGTGGCGGTCTTGCGCTGGCCGCCACCACCTTCGAGGCCTTTCCACATGTCGCCGTTGCGATCATAAGTGATGGCTTGCACCACACCCATATTGCGGGCATCGAGAAACAGGCGACGCTTGCTGACCGGGGCGTTGGGGAAGCGTATCGGCTCGGCTTCGATCACGATTACTTCGGGTATGAGCGACTTGCCGACATAGAAATACGACTCGCCGAGATTGCCGCCGACCGTGGCTGGCTTCCAGTTGTCGTTGTCGGACAGCCATTGGAAATGGCTCGAGCCCAGGTAGGGCCCGCGGTGGATGACCTTGAAGTTCCCCCAGGTGAGCATCGGGTCGCCCGATGACCAGGCGTCCGAGAGATACAGATTCATGCCGGGCATATAGGCTTCGAAACGCTGGTTGGCGGGGAAGCGCCGCACGCGTTTGAAGTTCGGCAGATAACCGTAGAGATCGGGGATCTTGCGTTGGTCGTAGCTCCAGTGGCTGAGGAACGCGTGCCCTTTCACGTCGAGCGTGTAAGTGAACCAGATCGCCTGAATGCGTGTGAGATGTTCGTGACCGGGCAGATAAGGGCCGGGTGCGTCGGGATGGACGAGGCCCGTGCACTGCTGCTCGGCCCAGATCCAGTCGTACTCGTACTGCTGCACCCCTTCCGGATTGATGGTCACCGCCGGAATGGCATACATGGCCTTGTCGTGGCGGCCCCAGCTGAGCGTGATATTGGCCAAGGCTTCGCGCGCTTCGCGAACTTCGGGGAAAGGCAGGCCGCCGATCCACGGCTGCCCTTCGCGAGTGTAGACATTACCGACTTCATCGAAAACCGCCTGACCCTGGTTGCGCAGCGTCGCGTCGAGAAAATAAGGCGGGAACATGGTCTCGATATCGGTAACGGTCGGTTCGATAAAGAATTTGCGGCGGTCCTGCAGCACTTCCTGGTAGACGATGGGATCGAGCAGGTCCTGCACCAGGTAGGCGTTGTCGGCATCGATGACGTCGCCGACCTTGACCTGGCCCTGGGTGAAAAGCTCGATGTCGAGCAATTCTTCGGGATAGGCGGGCGCGGCATCCCCGGCTCTGCTCAGCGTCGGCCACAGCGCGCCGAGAACGCCGGCGCCGCCCAGTCCGCGCAGGGTCTTGTCGAGGAAATGACGGCGGCTGTAATCGAAGTCGTATTTGCGGATGCGCATCGGATCGCCTCGGCTACGCGGAGAAATGGTCGCCTGATTCTCGCGCTTTCGTTGCGAGCATGAAAGAAGCGGTGCCGTACGCTCTGGATGAGCCGCTGGCGCGCGCATCTGCAGCGAGCTTCAATGCGGGTGGTGCGGCGGCCGCGGGCGCCAGCGTCGCGGCCGGCTCGGCGACCGCTCGCGGCCGGGTGCCGGGACACGCGGCCAGCCGGCAGGATCGAAGCCGAAGAAGTTCTCGAGTTCGGTGTAGAGCTCCGGATGGTGGTGCTGCAATGCAGCGCTCTGCTCGAAGAAGGTCTCCACCGTGACCGCGAAGAATTCCGCGGGAGCCGTCGCGGCATAGGGGTCGAGCAGCGGCTCCTCTCCCCGATCGAGTGCCGTGCCCAGGCGTTCATACTCACGTCGGAACACGCTCGTCCATGAAGCGGCCTGGCCACGCGCGAGGGCCGGCGCACCATCCATCAAGCCATCCTGTTCGTCGAGCTTGTGGGCGAATTCATGCAGCACCACATTGCGAGCATCGTCGCCGTGCGCCAGATCCTCGGCAATGTCGCGCCACGAGAGTACGAGCGGTCCGCGGTACCAGGATTCGCCGGCGCGGACGTGGTCATGGGTCGATTCGAGCAGGCCGTCATGCGCCGTCTCGGTCGCGACGTAGGTATCCGGATAGAGAATGATCGAAGTGAAACCGGGGTAATACCGTGTGCTTTGGTTGAGCGTCAGCAGACAGGCCTGAGCGGCGATGATGAGGCGCATGGCGTCGGTCACGACGAGGCCGTCCTGGCCGTAGAAGCGCTTCTCGGCCAGAAAGACCTGCATATCGGCCAGGAGCCGCGCGCGTAAGGTCTGCGGCAGGCGCCGGTAGAGCGGCAAACGCAGTGCGAGCACTGTGTGCCAGGTCGCCGGTACCGCCTGCCGGCGCAGTCGTACGCGGCGTAGCGCCACATAGCGTCGGGCAAGCGGGCGCGCCGCGATGAGCGCGGTGGCGAGGCTGGCCAGGAGGATGAGTTCGACAGGCATGGTTGGAGCGCGAATGGTAGCTTCCGATGGACGGCGTGTCGTCAGCGATGGGCGCGCGCCGAATTTTCATGCCACGGGAGAGAGGCTGTTTACAAGACAATCCTCCATTGCGGCGCCCCTCGCGGTCACCTGGCGGCGATGCAGGGGCCCCATCGATCGGTCACAGGGCTTGGGCCATGCTCCCATTCGATGTGCTCCCCCGCGCCTTGCCCGGCTCTCGCGAGAAACGCCTCGCGACGGCGATCGTTTTGCAAACACCCGCTGAGCGCTGGTTCTCTACGCTTTCGTCCACCAGTCGCAGAGCACGGCGTACAGCGCACAGGCGTCGTCGAGCCGTGCGCGCGGTACGCCGCTGCACTCGCTCACCCACCCGGCCGGCAGCTGCCAGTCACACACCAGGGCGGCGAAGTCGAAGGCGGCCAGTCCCGCTGCGGCATACTCCCAGTCGATGAACACGGGGCGGCCCTGGACGAACAGTACGTTGCGCGGACCGGGATCGTGGTGGACGATGCAGCAATCCGTGCCCGCCTCGAGGCACGACAGTTGCCGTTCGATCTCCAATGGCAGGGCGGCGTCGACGGCGCCCGCCAGCCGCCCGAGCGCGAGAAAGTGGGCGCGGTAATCGAGTGCCGCAACATCGACCGCGAGCGCATGGATTTGCATTACACGCTCGAGCAGGGCAGCGCGCGCAGCACCGCCGAGTTCGGCCGGCGCCAGGTGATGCCCTGCGACGACGGCGGTCAACAGCAGGTCGCGTTCGAGGTCGAGATGGAGCACTGCCGGGGCCAGGCCGCACGTCGCGGCGGCGGTGAGCAGGCGTCCTTCGCGCTCGCGGTCGATACCGGGCGCGCCGCGTGCCGCGGCACCGAGCCGCAGTACGCACGTGCGGCCGTCGCCGCTGAGCAGGAAGCTTTCGTTGTATTGCCCGCCGGCCAGTCTGCGCAGCAGGTGCGGGCGCTCACGGAACGGCCAGCCCAGCGCCTGCCAGTCATCGAGGAGGGCTTCGATGTCAGGCCGGGGCGGCATGCTCGCGCCTGTACTGGCGGCGCCACGCGATGAATCCGAAGCACACGATGATCAAATAGACGGCAAACAGCAATGCCGACAGCACCAGCCCGCGTTCGATATACAGTGGAATCGAGATAGCGTCGATCACGAACCAGTAAATCCAGTTCTCGAGCACTTTACGCGCGACCATGAACGTGGTGACCACGGCGCCCCAGGTGGTGAAGGAATCGACATAGGGCCAGACCGCACTCGTATGCGTGGCGAGGAGGTAGCCGTTGGCGCCAGCTGCGGCCAGTACGCCGGCGATGACGAGAGTGTGTCGCTGCCATGTCCAGGTGTCGATGCTGACGCCGCCGCCATGGCGTCCACCACGGCGCCACTGCTGCCACCCGTACAGCGCCATCAGCATGTAATAGACATTGAGCGCCGACTCCATCAGCAGGCTCACGTTCCAGAACAGCCCCGTATAGATGGTCGTACTGATCAGCGCGCAGGCCCAGCAGGCGATGTGTTCACGCACAGCCAATAACAAGTAGGCGATGGCGAGCGCCACGGCGAGACCTTCCCAGGCCGATGTAGCCGCAATCGCCTGGGCGAGTTCGGCGCTCACCGCGGGCTCAGGCCGGATTGTAGCCAGGCAGGAATTTGGTCACGAATACCGCCTTGCCGTGGTCGGCGTAGCTCTGTGCCATGGCTTCCTTGAGCAGCTGCATGACATCCTCGTATTCGCCCTGGATACGGGTCGATGTCGGTGTGGTGGCGACCTGCACGGCCGGCGCACGATTGAGCGCGGCGATGAACGCATCGATCGGTTCGATATAGGCCTCGCGCAGCGGGTACATGCTGATTTCGACAGTCATTTTCATAGTGTCATCCTTCGTGATTCAAAACGAATAGAAGATTTCGAGACCATAGACGCGTGGTTCGCCGAACTGCCTGTAGGTTCGATTGACGGCGAAGCTGTCGCGCGGATCGTTGGCGAAAAAGAGCCCGTGCACGGCGTAATCCTTGTCGAGCAGATTGCGCGCCCACAGCCGGGCCGAGATATTGCGCCAGGTATAGGCGAGGCTGGCGTTGACCGTGGTGTAGCCGTCCAGCGTGCCGTCGTGGTAGTAGCCGAAGAACTGGCGGCTGCGCCCCTCGACGGACAGGGTGGCGCGCAGCGCCGGCAGCGGCTGCCAGCGCAGGCCGAAATGGTATTGCCAGCGCGGTGCCTTGGTCTGGTCACGGCCGCGCAGCTCGCGGAAATCGTTCAATTCGAGGTCGAATACCGTCATGCGCTCGACGTCGGTCTCGAGATAGCCGACCCGCGACAGCGCCGACAGCGTGTCGCTGAGACGCGCATCGAGGGCGAGTTCGAGGCCGTAGTTTTCAGCATCGTCGACGTTGTCGAGTGCGCCGACGAAAATGAAGTTCGTCGCATCCCACAGCCAGCTCTCGAGCTGGGCGTCGTTGCGATCCATATGGAAAACGCTCAACTGTACGTCGAGCAGTCCGAAATAATGACCTTTCAGACCGACTTCCTTGTTGAACAGGGTTTCGGTATCAAACTGACGACGGGCATCTATGAAGGGTTGGAAGCGCGCTGCGACGGCGCTTTGCACCGAGGTGGCGCCAGTGTTGACGCCGCCTGGTTTGGCGCCGCGGGCGAGGGTGGCGTAGAGCAGGGTATTGCGCTGCGCCTGGTATTCGAGCGTGGCCGCACCGCTCCAGAAAGTGTCATTCGACTGCAGGTCGAGCGCGCGCGAATCGCGGTAGGTATCGTTGAAGGCCTCACCGCGCAGGCCCACACGGGCCGTCACCCGCTCGTGAAGAGCGATGTCGAGTTCGCCATAGAGCGCGTAACGATGGGTTTCGTAGCGGCTAGCGAACAGCCCGAAGCGTTCTCGCGTCATGTCTTCGTCGCGCAGATGGACGTAGGCGCCGGCGACCCAGGACCACGGCCCGTATGCGTGCAGCCAGCGCAGATCACCCGAGACCTGGTCGCGGTCGCGGGCGATCGAGTCGGCCGCGGAGAACTCGAACGCCGGGTCGCAGCGTACGCCATCGCAGAAGCCGCGGAACACCCAGTCTTCGTCAAAGCTGTTGATCTCGTCGGACGACGTCCAGGTCGTCAACAGTTGGAATTCGCCGAGGGTATCGGTCAGGCGGCTCAAACGTGCAGCGAGCGCCAGCGCCTCCTGGGCATCCTGCCCGGGCTGGTCGGACAGCGTCGTACGGGTGTTGTCGAGCGAGAACGCGTCATAGCCGTTGTCGGCGTCGACGTAGAGCAGGGTGAGGTCGGCACTGAGACGCGGTGTGACGTCCCACACGAGCTTGCCCCGCACCGTGGTTTCGTCGATATCCTGGGTATCGTCGCGCCCGAGGAAGGCATTCTTGATGAAACCGTCGCGCATGTTCTGGCGCACGGCGACGCGCGCGCGCAATGTCTCGGTCAACGGTCCGCCGGCGGCGGCGCCGACCATCCAACTGCCGAGGTTGCCGACACCGGCATCGAAGTTCGCCTCGAAGGTATCGCCCGGTTCGCGCCCGCGGATATTGATGATCCCGGCCAGTGCGCTCGCCCCGAAGCGGGTGCCCTGCGGTCCGCGCAGGACTTCGATTTGCTCGGTGTCGAGCAGCAAAGCGGCCGTCGCGACGTTGGACAGTTCGATGCCGTCCATGACGATGCCGACCGACGGGTAATGTTTGGGGTCGACGAACTGCTCCAGATCGCCCACCCCGCGCATCTGTACGAAGCGCGCGCGCGACCCGCCGACGGAGAAGTTCACATTGGGGGTCGTCGCGAGCGTGTCCTCGAGATGACGTGCGGCACGTTGGTCGAGGACGTCGGCGCCGATGACGTCTATGCTGCCGGCCGTGTTCATGAGCACGCGGTCGCGAAAACCGGCGGTGACGACAATCTCCTCGAGCGCCCGCTCGACGTCGGCGGGCGATGATTCCTGGGCCACCGCGGTGTTCAGGCCGAGCGCGAGCGCGCCGGCCACCAAATATCGATTGGACA
>JBBDTC010000008.1:0-2181 GCA_040904625.1 Gammaproteobacteria bacterium | reverse complement strand
CTCTATCCCTCTGGTTCTACCTCGTCCAGACTCATACCTGAATTGGAATTGACTCATGTGCCGCGTTTGAGTCCGCCGCCGCGCTCAGTCGCTGCGCCGCCGTTCGGCGATGGCGGCGCTGTGACAGGCCCTCTCCTGTTAGACTGCAGATTATTGCACGATGATGAAAAGGACGAATGCCATGGTCGAACGAGCCCGCGAAACCTACCGTGGCAGTGCCCTCATTGCCCGCATGTATCGCAAGGTGGTGCGCGGAAAAGCTTGGTGTCAGGGACGGGAAATCGCATCGACCGAGGGCGATTCGGAAGCCGATGTGCTGACCGCATTACGCGGACTGGTCGACGACGCTTTCACGGTCGAGACCGCTTCGGGCGCGGTGTCCTATCCCTCCGTCGACGATTACACTGCAGCGCTGAACGCCCATTTGTCGCATTTGAGCGAACGGTATCGCCTGATGCTGCGCGCGCATTATCGCGCGCCCGGCCGCACCGTCAGTGCACACGATCTGGCGGTTGCAGCATCCTATCCGCGAACTTCGTCGGCAACATTGCATTACGCCAAGATTGGTCGATTGCTGGGCGAAACCCTGCTCTTCCAACCGTGTGCCCGCGCGGCGGGCGATCCGAACTGGATACGGGTGCTGGCCGAACCGCTCGACGATCCGGATTCAGAAGGTGATGTGCTTTGGCGCATGCGTGACGAACTGGCCGAAGCACTGGAGCAGGCGGGACTGGTTTGAAGACGTCGGCGCCCACGTCGGCGCCGCAAATAGCTGCGTTATTCTCGCACCGGGCCTTGAATCGAGGCGCGGCGGCGACGCATCCACAGGCCGAAGGCGGCAGGCGCAAACAAGCCTAGTGCTCCGGGCAAGGGAATCGGCGTGTAGTCGATGCTCAGCGCAGCCGCCGCCAGGCTGGGGTGCTCGAGGCTCGCGATATTGAAAGTCACGAAATCGACCGTCTGCGTGCGCAGCGTCAGCAGGTCGCTGCCGAGCAGGCTCTGGACGAGGTCGACACCGGCACTGCCGAGATCGATCTGAAGCAGGGTCCCGCTGGCCGTTCCGACAGCATACGCCTCGGTGGTGAGAGCGCTGCCGGCCGTCTCGTTCTGATGATCGGTGCTGCTCACGACACCATCTCCGGCAAAACCGACGAAACTCACGCTGGCCTCGCTGCCGGAAGTGTTGGAGATGGTTTGCGAAGTCGTGATGAACAACGATACTGCATCGATGGTGGCGGTGTTCGGGATGGCGCCGAGATCGAATTCGTAAACGCTGTTGCGCACGTTGTTGGCGCCCGAGCGCACCGTGCCAAGTACCGAGCTGGTGGTGTTTAGCTCGTACCCGAGCGGGCCATTGAACTGGACATAACCATCGGCATTCGGTGCCAGGGACAGGTTGGCGCCTGGCGGCAGGGCGACGATGGCTGACGCTGGATCGGACAAGGCCGCGCAGAACAGGGCGATGGGGAGCAGGGTACGAGAAGCGGTAGCGGCGGACATCTAAGGATACTCCCTGAGTAGCGTTGCAGATCAGGCCGGCTCGCCGGCACCGGCCATTGCCGGGTTCATCATCCAGGCACGAAAGGCCTGTGAGCTGCCCCTAGTTTAGCGGAAGACCTCGCCGCATGCCCCGCTGACGTGAGTGTCGATGCCAGGAACTGTGAACAATTGCAAGGGGAGCCCGGCAAAAGTGGCAGCGCCGCCCGCTGGCGGCCGCAGCGCTGACTTCTGCAGTGCCCATTTGCTCCCGATGAACTGCGCTTGATCAGATGTCGTCTTCGTCGTAAGGCAGTTCCGGCAGCGCTTGCAAATTGCGCACATAGCGCGCTTCGTCGAAGGTCGACCCTTTCTCCAGGACCTCGAAAACCTCCACAGCCAGCACACAACCGATATAGCGCATGGCGTTCTCGCGGGTTTCGCCGAGCGCCATCAGGCGTTGCAGGGTGCGTTTGGTCTCGGCCGGGTAGCCGTCACGAATCTGGTTCTCGATTGCTTCAACCAGAGCTTCGCCGGCGAATTGTCCTTCCTCGGTGTCGGCCTGCACGATGGATTCCGGCTTTCTCATGATGTCCTCGATTCAGTTGTCCGGGATCGCGACCGCGCCGATCATGTTGGGGATGCTCATCCCTAGCAGCCTGTCGGACTCAGGCCGCATCTACTGCGGCGGTGGGATAGCGGCCC
>JBBDTC010000007.1:0-13535 GCA_040904625.1 Gammaproteobacteria bacterium | reverse complement strand
GCCGCGCCCATCCCGGGTCTCACCGAGCAACGCCACCTTGGCACGGATCAAAGAACGGTAGGCCAGATAGAGCGGCAATACCTGCAGGCCTGCATGATCGCCGCTGGCCTCGATGTAGTGATTGAAAAACGCATTGGCCAGGCTGCCCGCGCCGTAATGGTCGAGATCCATGAGCAGAAAGGCCGCATCGGAAAGGGTGTCTATGATGCGCAACTCATCGTTGAATTCGATACAGTCGAAAGCCACCAGACGCCCCTCGAAGCGCACGATGTTGGTGAGGTGGAGATCGCCATGACAATCGCGCACGTGGCCGGCGCTCTTGCGCGCGGCCAGCTCATCGCGCAGCCCCTCGACCGTCGCTGCCAGTTGGACGGCGAAGCGGGGCGGCAGCTCGGCATCCAGCGGCGCCGCCGTGGCGGCGAGGATCTGCTGGCAGGCGAGTGCGGCCTGACCGTAGGGACTGCCCGGATCAACCGCTGCCAGGCCGGCATGAATGGCCGCCAGCTCACGGGCGAACGCGGCGATTTCATCTGCCTCGACGGCATCGGCCGAGACCAGCTGGTCGAGCGTCGCCGCTGCTTCGAAGCGCCGCATGCGCACGGCGTATTCGACCACTCCGGCATCGTCGGCCGCAGTGACCGCCTCGACGCCTTCGTAGAGCGTCGGCGCGAAGCGTCGATTGAGCTCGATCTCGCGATCGCAGAAGTGGCGTCGCCGTTCCAGCGTAGTGAAATCGACGAAGCCGAAATCCACCGGCTTCTTGAATTTCCAGGCGTGACTTCCGGCCAGGATCACCGCAGAGATATGGGTGTCGTGACGCCTGCTGCCGCCAGCCACACGCGCCTCGAGCCGCGCGCGAAAGTCCGCAATGATCGCTTCGAAGCGGGCATCCGCGGTCGTCATGTCGGCATCGCCCTGGCATCGCCGAGGTTGTTACAAGCCATGCGCATACGCTCCAGTTTCTTCCTCCCGCGCTGCGCTGTGCAAGTCGACGGGGCATGCAGCAGGCCTGCCCGGGCATAGCGCGGGCCACCGTGCGGGTGCCCCCCATTGATGCAGATCAGCTGGGGGATACCCCGCTGTCCACCGCCGGCGGGGAGCATGGTAACGTGCGAGCCAAAGAGCATGAGGCCGCCGATGAAACATCCCGACGCCCTGCCTGCAAGCGCTCTCTACCGCGCCTGTACGGACACCGAGCTGCCATTCGAGACCACCGCCGAACTCAGCGACGGACGCGGTCCGTTCGGCCAGGGGCGTGCCGTCGAGGCTATACGCTTTGGCCT
Source organism: Gammaproteobacteria bacterium (assembly GCA_040904625.1). Lineage (GTDB taxonomy): Bacteria > Pseudomonadota > Gammaproteobacteria > JACKNG01. Next base: position 12,252 of record JBBDTC010000007.1, on the reverse strand, counting down.
GGAGATCAAGCAGCCCGGACATAATCTGTTCGTCATGGGGCAGCCTGGCACTGGACGGCGGAGTTTCGTCGACGATTTCCTCGATCAGATTGCGCTGGCGGAACCGGCGCCGGCGGACTGGTGCTACGTCAGCGATTTCGAGCGTGCCGAAAAGCCCCGCTCCCTGCGTGTGCCCGCCGGCGCGGGACGCCGTCTCGCCGCCGATGTCGAGCAGTTCATCGACGATGCCCAGGCCGCTGTCAGTGCAGCCTTTGCGAGCGACAAATATCGCGCCCAGCGCCAGACCATCGAGCGCGAATTCCAGGAGCATCAGAACGAGGCTTTCGAGCAGGTGCAGAGCGCGGCCCGTGAGCGGGGTATCCGTATCATGCAGACACCGGGCGGCATGGTCTTCGCGCCGCTGGTCGACGGCGAGGTCCTCGGCCCGGAAGAATTCGAAAAGCTGCCTGAAGCGCGGCAAAAGGAAGTCCAGGAAGCCGTCGAGGCCATCGGCAAGCTGTTCCAGGAATCGATGCAGGACATGCCCGAACGCCTGCGGGCCTCGCGCCAGCGCATCCGCGAGCTCGATCGCGAAGTGGCCGAATTCGCCATCGCACGCCTGGTCAGTGCATTGCTCCAGCGCTGGCATCTGATCGACGACGTCCATAGCTGGATCGAATCCCTGCATACCGATCTCGCGCAGCACTACGAGATTTTGCGGCCGCATCCGCAAGCCGGGAAGGAAGGGCAATTTCCGTTCGACGGCGAAGCTGAGGAACCCGGTGAATCACGCGCACACCGGCGCTATGGTGTCAACGTGCTGGTCAGCCACGATCCCCACGGCGGCGCTCCCATCATCCACGAGGAACGGCCGACCTACAGCCGCCTCATCGGCAAAATCGAGCATCGCGCGCACTTCGGCACGCTGCTCACCGATTTCACGCTGATACGCGCCGGCGCGCTGCATGAGGCGAACGGGGGCTACCTGGTCCTGCAGGCCGAGCGTGTGCTCAGCGAACCGTTCGCCTGGAGCGCGCTCAAGGACTGTCTCAATACACGCGCAGTACGCATCGTTCCACTCGATCAGATTTACGGCATGGTCAGCACGGTATCCTTGGAGCCGGCGCCGATCCCGCTCGCAGTCAAGGTAGTGCTGATCGGGACACCGCGGCTCTATTACCTGCTGTCGCAGCTCGATCCGGAGTTCGACGATTACTTCAAAGTGGTGGCCGAATTCGACGATCGTACCGAGCGTACGGCGGCGACCGTGGCCGAGTTCGCCCATGTCGTCGCACGGGTCGCCCGCGAGGACGATCTGCCGCCGCTGACCCGGGCGGCGGTCGCCCGCATCATCGAGGAGGCCTCCCGCTACGTAGAAGATGCTGAACGCCTGTCGACCGAGATCCGGCGCTCGGTCGACCTGGTCCGCGAAGCCAGCCACTGGGCGAACAAGCGCAAAGATGGCCACATCCAGCGCGAAGACGTCGAGCGCGCCATCGAGCTCAAGGCTTACCGTAAAGGCCGTCTGCGCGAACGCGTGCTCGAGGAGATTGAGCGCGACAACCTGCTCATCGCCACTAGCGGTGAACAGGTCGGCCAAATCAATGGCCTGTCGGTGCTCACCGTCGGCGACCAACCGTTCGGCCGACCGAGTCGTATCACCGCCCGGGTCAGCCCCGGCCACGGCCACGGCGGCATCATGGACATCGAGCGCGAAGCCGAGCTCGGCGGTGCCCTTCATTCCAAGGGCGTCATGATCCTGGCCGGCTACATCAACGCGCGCTATGCACTGCAGGTGCCTGCCGCTTTCGTCGCGACACTGGCCTTCGAACAGTCCTATGGCGGCGTCGACGGCGACAGTGCGTCGTCGACTGAACTCTACGCACTCATTTCGGCACTTGCCGAGGTACCTCTGCAGCAGCGTTATGCGGTTACGGGATCAGTGAATCAATTCGGGGAGATCCAGGCCATCGGCGGGGTCAACCACAAAATCGAAGGCTATTTCGATATCTGCGCCCACCGCGGCCTGACCGGCACCCAGGGGGTGCTGATCCCGGCGGCCAACGTGAAGAACCTGATGCTGCGCTCGCGTGTCGTCGAGGCCGTGGCTGCCGGTGAGTTTCACATCCACGCGGTAGATCATATCGATCAGGGCCTCGAACTCCTGACCGGAGTGCCGGCCGGGAAAGCCGACGCTGATGGCAACTTCCCGGAGGGTTCGGTCAACCGCCGCGTCTGCGATCGCTTCATCGCGTTCGCCCGGATCCGCGCCCGCTTCGCGCACTCGCAGGACAGGCTCGAGCCATGAATCCAGCAGAGCGTAAGCCAACGCGGCGTATTGTCATCGCCTGCTCGGGCGCCACGCTGCCGGCCGTGTTGGCGGCTCTGCTGCGGCATCTCGCGGTCGGTCCCGGAGATGAGCTGCGCGGCCTGTTCATCGAAGACAGCGACATGCTCAAAGCCGCCGGCCTGCCCTTCACGTTCGAGTTTTCCAGCATCACCCGCAGCGCCCGGCCGATCGATCGCGAACGTGTCGAAAACGCCCTGCGCCACGCCGCGGCAGCGGTCCAACGCGATCTTGCAAGGCTCGCCGCTGAGGCCGGCCTCTCGTGGCATTTCGAAGTGGTGCGCGAGCGGCGTCGGGTCGCACTCGACGCCCTGCTGAAGATGACCGATGCGGTATTCCTCGCACCATCGGCAGACAGTACGGACGTCCTCTCCAGCACATCCCCGGCACCCGTTCTCGCCCTCATCGATGACGGCGCCGCAGGCTCGCGCGCACTGGCTCTGGCCCGGGCGGTTGCCGAAGCGGAACACGCCCCGCTGGCGATTTACCGCGCCTCCAGCGCAACCGCGAACGCCGCTGGCACAACCGCCGGCAGTCCCCTGGCAAGGCTCGCACAGCGCCCGGTAGCGCGGCTCGCGATCGTCGCCGCGCCATTGCTGGCAAGCGCCGAACACCCGCTCACCGAGCTCTGCGAGGCGAGCCTGGCGCCGCTCGTCATCGTGCGCTGAAGCGCTGCCCACCGTTGGCGGCCATGCCGGAGCATCCCGCGCTCGCGCGCCGCCTGTCATTCGGACTGGTTACGTTCTACGGCCTCGGCACCACGCTGGGAGCGGGGATCTTCGTGCTGCTCGGCGCCGTCGCAGCCGCCGCCGGACCATGGACACCGCTGGCCTTCCTGCTCGCCGCGGCCATCGCCGCCGTCACCGCCATGAGCTACGCTGAACTCGTGCGTCGGCTGCCGGTGTGCGCAGGCGAAGCGATGTATGTAGATGCCGCGTTCGGCCGGCCGTTGCTGACGCGCGCGGTCGGTCTGACGGTGGCATCGGTCGGTATCGTCTCCGCTGCAACCATCGTCAACGGCTGCGCCGCTTACACCGACTTCTTCGTACCTCTGCCCAAGGACCTGGCGATCACGCTCATGGTCCTCACCCTGACGGCGGTTGCCATTGTCGGCATCACCGTTTCAGCCTGGGTGGCGAGCCTGATGACCGTGGCCGGTATCGCTGGTCTGGTCCTCGTCATCGCTTTCGCCGGCAGAGCCATGGATGGGCCGGGCGTGCTCGCCGCGTTGACGCCGCCTACCGAGCTGAAGCTGCTCGGTGGTATCACGGCCGGCGCCTTTTTGGCATTTTTCGCCTTTCTCGGCTTCGAGGACATGGTCAACGTCGCCGAGGAGGTGCACGATGCCCGCCGTACCTTGCCCCGGGCCATCCTCGCCGCACTCGGGATCGCCACCCTCCTCTACGTGCTGATCGCGTTGACGGCGATGGCAGCCGTACCGCTCGACCAGCTGGCCGGCAGCGAGGCGCCGCTGGCCATTCTCATCGCACCCTACGGGGTCGATGTGCGCATTATCGCCGGGATCAGTTTCATGGCGGTCATCAACGGCGCCCTGGTCCAGACGATCAAGTCCGCTCGTGTACTGTATGGCCTCGCGCGCGCCGGCCACCTGCCCGCGCTGCTGGCCCGCATCTCGCCACGCACCCGCACTCCGGCCGTTGCCACGGTCGTCGTCAGCCTGCTCGTCCTGGGTTTCGCCACCAGCCTCGAGCTCGTAGCACTGGCGCGCGTGGCGAGCTTCATCACCCTGGCGCTTTTCGCTACCGTCAATTTCGCCCTGCTCGTGCTCAGGCGGCGCGAGGCTCGCGCAGCGGGCCTCTCCCGGGCTCACTTATGGCTACCACTCGGCGGCATGTGTCTGTCCCTCGCCCTGGTCGTGGCCGAACTCGTCACCGTCGTCACGCAGATGGACTGACTGCGGCGCCGGACCGTGACCGCTCGACGTTGATGATCAGGAGCCGAGAAACTGGCGCAGCGGATACTCGAACAGGTCGCCGTGACACCCGAGCGCCTCGAGCACCGCCACACCGCTGAACGCCCTTGCATCGTACTGACACAGGCTCACTACAGGATATCGATGGGCGAGCTCGCGATCGAAACGGTGTTCGAACTCGATCAGCGCGGCGAGGCTGGCGCCAGCTGCGATGAACCCCGCCATGTCACCGAGCACCCGCAGGGGTGCGTAGTCGTGCCGTGTCGCAAGCGCGAACTCAGCACGAAAATAGTCCAGTGTGTCCTGTGGTTCGGGAGACGCCGGCCGGCATACCAGCTCGCCAGCGGCGGCGCAATCCGAAGCCCGCAGGGCGCCGTCCAGCGCACTCGCCAAAGCGTTCATCGCCGAGCTGCCCGCAACCAGAAAGCAGCGCTCACCACGCGTCAAGCCTTCGATGAGAAACGGCAGAGCGAGCTTCTCGCGTCCGTGGTCATTGGTATAGAAAGCGCAGAGGTGGCGGCCGTAGGGAATGGCCAGCCCTTGCAGGCAAACCTGAGGCGCTGCGTTGTGCGGCTCCGACCCCGCCTCGGCAGGCCGACCGTCGAGGAAAGCCAGCAGGTCGGCCTCGCGAAAGCGGCGCTCGCGGCGCCCGCCGACGCGCAGACAGGGCAGGACGCCGGAATCCGTCCAACGCCGCAGCGACACTTCGCTGACGTGCAGGAATCGCGCCGCCTGTTTGATGGTCAGCAAGCCGGAATCTGTTTCACGCTCTGCGCCGTTCATCGCTGTTTGCATCCTCCTGCGTAAACCCGCCGGCATGCCGGCGCATTGTGGCACGCACCCCTGCGCCTGGCCGCAGCGCTGCGATCGCGTCTATGGCTCCCCTTCGATGATCGCCTAATTTTATATATCTTTATTGATCTTTAATATTCTCTACGTTCTAATCTCAGCCCGAATGCCCGGTTCTGCGATTGCCCGTGCCCGACGTCCTCTGCCGGATGCGGGCGGGGGAGGAGGATGCATCGATGTGGGTAGGGACGATTTTGTACCTGGCCGGACTGGCCTGTCTGCTGACGACCTTCCTGCCCTTCTCACCGATGACCATCGACCTGGTCAATCTCCGGCGCGAATCCCAGCTCGCCATTCACCGCCATCGCCGCATTCTCTGGGCCGGGGCCGGTTTGAGTTGGGGTGGCGCCGTGCTGTGGGGCACATTATTAACAGTCGACGGCAATCCCGCAGGCCCCGTGCTGGTCTGGTTGACTCTCGGCTCGGCGACCGCCATGGCAGTGATGTTCTGGAGTGGCTACGTACCGCTGGTGATGACGCCGCCCGCTGCGCCACGACACCTGCCGGGGCGATCCGCGACGCTCGCGCCGGATGCCATGGTGCTCGGTATCGCGCTCGGCGAGCAGGCCTGCGCCTATCAACGCGACCAGATTGCGCGCCCGCATTATTTCAAGGACCGACTCGACGAGCGGGACCTCATCGTCTCGTATTGCATCTTGTGCAACAGCGCAACCGCCTTTGCCGCGGAGTTGAACAATCGCCCGCTCGATCTGCGCTGCGTCACGGCATTCAACAACAACATCCCCATCGAATCCGACACCTGACAGCGAGGCTCACGCCATGGCCATCCCCTGCTCTTCCGCCGATCTTTACACCGCCTTGAGTCATGCTCCGCAGCGAGCCGCCGGCAATGACGTGGATTTGAATCTCTACCGCGGTACGGCACCGGTACGCTACGGCCGCTTTGCCTATAAAGCGCCACACCCGGGCCTCGTGCAGTACGACTGGCCGCAGGCGCCACGGACGGCCTGGACCGACGACTTCGAGATCGCCTGGACCAAGTTCGGCGATCGCGGCCCACTGTGTCTGTTCCTGCATGGTGTGCCGTGCAACCGCGCGCAGTGGGAGGAGGTGCAGCGCTTCATCGGCCGCTTCTGCGAAACCATCGCCATCGACATGCTCGGCATGGGCGAGAGTACGCAGCCGAGGCGCTACGGTCGGCACGAGGATCCTGAGCGCCGCGATGCCTGGCAGTGGGCCAACGACGTCGATTACATCGAAAAACTGATGCAGCACGAATATCCGGGGCGACGATTCGTGCTCATCGCCGACGACTGGGGCAGCGGTATCGCTTCGCACTATGCTGCGCGTCACAATGATCGCCTCGAAGCCTTGATCCAGCTCGATGCCATCGCTTTCGACGGCTATCCAGTGAACGAAATCCAGGCCATCGGCCGCGCTTCCGCCATCCCCGACACCCCGCAAGGCGATCAGCAGTTCGCCCAGGCCTTCGGCGCCTTCGATCAAACGCTGGTGCAGATCCTGAAAACCATGGTGTGGAACCCGGCGGTCTACAATCAGTACAAGGTCCGCCTGCTCACGTTTCCCTATGTCGAGGTCGACTACGAACGCAATGGGCAACCGGGCGACGGTGTGAGCGATGTCGCCACCTCGATGAGCCTGCGCCTGAACGTCCACAATCTGCGCGTGCTGGCCGATCGCGCGGCCGTGCTAAGCCCGGCTCTGCTGCTGCCCTATTGCCCTAAACGCAATCCCAATGGTCCGGACTACGGCGCTATAACAGTACCGAGCCTGATCGCCTGGGGCGAGTACGACAACATGATGCCCGCCGCACAGACGCAGCGTTTCGCTCATGTGCTCGGCAGCGACGACGTGCAGATTGCCTACATTGCCCGCGCCGGTCACTTCGCTCACACCGATCAGCCGCTGCTGGTGGCCGACACCATACTCAACTTTCTGCGCCGGGTCCTCGGGCGTGCGGCCCTCGCCGACATCTACCTCGGCAACGCCGGAATCTGGAAAGGCGACGAGCGCGAGCTCATCGGTGAACTGCGGCGCCTTTATGACATTCCGGCCAGTTCGTTGCTCTGATCGCCGCGCGGTTCCGAAGTAGCGGTCGAGGCCCATCGCGGAACCTCGACCGGGGGTCTCTACGGCTCAGGCGGCGTTGCGGTCCGCCGTCCACTTGCGTCCGCTGAACATTTCATCGAGTTCCGTGTGAAACAGATGGTTGGAATAGTTGCTGATCGTCTTGACCGCGATGGCAAGCACGATGTCGAGGATATTGTGCTCGGTGTAACCCGCCTCGAGGAAGTGCTGTACATCGGCCTTGCGCGGCAATCCGCGCCGTTCGACCATGACCCTGGTGAAGGCGCTCAGCGCCGCCAGACGTTCATCGGCGATGGCGGTCCCGTCACGGATCGCGTCCGTCACCGCTGCTGGGACATTCGACATCTTGTCAGCAATCATGCTGTGGGCCGACATGCAGTATTCACACCCGTTCTCACGGCTGATGGTCAGAAACACGACCTCCTGCTCGGCCGGACTCAGGCCCGAGCCCTTGCGGAAGGCGTCGTAGCCGGCGAGATAGGTCTCGAGCAAGCCCGGCACATTGACCATGCCGCTGTACATGTTCGGGATAAAGCCAATCTGGGCCTGCGCCCTTTCCAGGATGGCCTTGGCTTCCGGAGCGGCGTTGTCGAGGGTTTGGGGAGTGAGAGTCAACTTGTATTCAGCGAGCATTTTGTATTCCTCTGGATTGGAAGTGGTTCTATCCGGGCTCATGCCGGACAGAGAGGTTCCCGCAGCGACCGCGAGATTCGCGTTCGCGTCGGGAGATTCTGGACTGATCGTTCCTTAACAGGCCAAAAAAATATCTCGGCGACGGCGGCGAACGCAGCCCTTCAAACGGGCGGCGCACGCGCTGTCGGCTGCCCGCGAACCGCGCGGGCAAGCCAGTAGTCGAGGCTCACGTAGCGGCCTCCGCCCATGAAGAACAGCGCCAGGAGCATCACGAAATAGGTCGCCGCGAACTCGATGCCATTGTTCAATACGACGAACTTGCCGCTCGAAGTCAGCCACTCGTAGTTACCGTGTTCGCGTAGGATCGAACGCGCCTTGTCGAGCTTCTCAGGGGCGGCCTCCACGCGCTCGTTGGCGAACGGCGCCTTGGGATCGGCAATCGCCTGCCAGCCGTGCTCCCAGTGGACGGTGGCGGCGGCGACTGCCATGGTGATCATCAGTGGTACGGCGATGAGGCGGATCGCGAGCCCGACTGCCAGGCAGACGGCGCCGCCGACCTCGGCTGCCGTGGCGAGTGCCGCCATCAGCCAGGGCAAGGGCAGCCCCAGGCCCCAATCGGGGTTGCCGAACCAGGCGACGGTATCACTGAAAGTGGCGAGTTTGGTCGTTCCGGCCATCCAGAACACGGGCACCAGAAACAGTCGCAATGCCAACGGCGCCAGACCTTCGAGGACGGCGAGGTTTGCAAATACTTTGCGGTAACAGGCATCTAACAGGATCACGAGGCGCGGCATATTGCTCTCCGGGCAGGTCTTCGAGTTGAAGTCTTGCCGTTGAAGATGCCGGAGCCTGCAGCCTGTTACACACGGCTAGCAGCCTGTGCAGGCGGCACTTGGTCGCGGGTCTCGATCACCCGCTCGTAGCGGCGCCGTCAGCGTCCCTTGGCTTCCTCCGCTGCCTCCTGCCGCACCCGCTCCAGAACCGCGGCCACTTCGTCCTCATTGGCGTGATCGCATACGTGGGGCAGCAAGCCGACCATGCGCCGATATTGAGCGACGTACTTTCGACAATGATGGCAAAGTGCCAGATGCATGCGTATCGAGAGGCGCTTGCGCAAGGAAAGATCACCGGCGAGCAACGCATCGGCCTGTGCGATCAGATCGCGACAAGTCAACATTGGCCGGTAGCCTCGAAACGTTCGATAGCCTGGTAGAGACGCTGGCGTGCGCGATGGAGCAGGACTCTGACGTTGACGGCGCTGAGGCCGAGTTCGCGGCCGATGGTATCGAGGCTCCGACCCTGCATGTCGCGCAGCTCCAGCACCAGCCGCTGCTGAGCTGGAATGGCTTCGAGGATGCGGTGCAGGCAATCGCCGAACTGCGCTTGCATGAGCAACTCCTCCGGACCATCATGGCTCCAGGTCGACGGCGGCGCACGCCAGCCGCCCCCCGCGCGGAAGCGTTCGCCCATGGGATCGTCCAAATTCTCGGCATGAACGCGCGGTTCCCGGGCCTGCTTGCGCAAGTACATTCGGGCTTCATTCATCACGATCGTCGTCAACCAGGTGCGCGGTTGGGCGCGACCCTCGAAGCTGGCAATGGAACGATAAGCCTTGACCCAGGCGCATTGCACGATTTCCTCTGCATCGTTTGCCCCGACCATGCCACGCGCCACGGCGAGCAAGGCACGGTGATGATCGCGTACCAGCGAGGCAAACGCTGCCGATTCACCCGCACGCAACGCAGCGAGCTCGTCAGCCGTGAGCGGTTGTGGAACCTCGTTGCGGCTTGGTTTGGCAGCCATGCGGTGCTTGTGGAGACAACCCCTGTGAGTAGCGATCGGCTGTGCATCGGTGCGGACAATAGACGCACGCAGCGGCGCTTGGTTCCCCGCCCGCTAGATTCTATCGCTTCTGTCGGTGAAATGTTCATGGAGTCATATTCCTCACTACCGCCCTGTGTGCCTGGCTGGCCGCCATCGCCTGCAAGCATCGCAAATGCCGGCATTACTGACCGCCTTGGATGGAAACCGGTGGCGTTCGTTACAGCAGCCGGCACGCACGAACACCGCCGGCCGCGTAACAAAAGCCCGATAGCCTGCATCTGGGAGGTCATGCACGCACGATCTTCTCTACGGCACTCGCGGACGTGCCGCGGCAACATCCTTACCCCGTTCCGTGTGCTCGGGGCCATCGCCTGTATTGCCTGCGTCTGGCCGCTCACCTCTGCCAGCACCGGCGTTCCGGACGCCTGGGCGAACGAATGGCCGCATACGAAGTTCGACACCGCGAGCGTCGATTTCGCGGAGATCCGTTCCGGCGGCCCACCTCGCGACGGCATTCCGGCATTGCTGGAACCGCGCTTTCGAACGGTCGCCGCGGTCGATGAACTCGAAGCGACGGAGCCGGTCATTGTCGTCGAGCTGGGTGAGGTGGCGCGGGCCTATCCCGTTCGTATACTGATGTGGCACGAGATTGCCAACGACACCATCGATGGCCGTCCCATCGTCGTCACCTACTGCCCATTATGCAACGCCAGCCTGGTGTACGATCGCCAGGTCATGCTCGATGGCAAGGAGCATGTTCTGACTTTCGGGGTGAGCGGCAAACTCAGGCATTCGGACATGATCATGTACGATCACCAGACTGAATCCTGGTGGCAGCAGTTCACGGGCGATGCCATTGTCGGCGTAGCAACCGGCACCAGGCTCGCTCGCATAAGCAGCCAGACAGTGCCCTTCGCGACGTTCGCGCAACGCCACCCGCAGGGCCTCGTCCTCGACGCGCCGCCGGATTCACGCCGCCGCTACGGCATGAACCCTTACGTGCGCTACGACGGTGGCAAGTGGCCCATGCTCTATGATGGCCGCTACGAGGGCCCGGTGCCGCCACTGAGCTACGTCGTCGTCGTTGGCAATGAGGCCTGGCCGCTGGAGCGGGTCAGGCAGGAGCGTGAAGTCCGTCACGGGTCCACCGTGATCAGCTGGCAGCCCGGCATGAATTCAGCGCTCGACAGCGAACGTATCGCCGCCGGCAGAGATGTCGGCTTCGTCCAGGTCAGGCAAGCCGTTGGTGATCGTCACCACCCGCTGCCCTATGATGTGACGTTCGCGTTCGCTTTCAAAGCCTTCATCCCTGACGGAACAATCCATCATGTCGAGTGAAGCCATCGATAACGGCGCTCGCTTCGGGCGCTATCCGCCTCCGGCAGACCGGTTCTCGGATCGATTCGTCGTAATGCTGCCCAGGCTGATAGTCCTGAGTGTCATGCTGCTCGCGACCACCTTGCTCCCGCATCCCGTCTCCGCCGGCGGTCTCGAAGTCCGCACACTGGCGGGCGAGGAGAGTTCACTCGGCGAGCAAATCACCCGCGGCCAATGGACGCTGGTCATGGTCTGGACGACTTATTGCGGCGTCTGCCGCGAGCAGTACCCGACCATCTCCGAGTTTCATGCGCGGCATCATGAGAACGACGCCACTGTGCTCGGCATCGCTCTCGATGGTTACGGAGAAGCGGACAAGGTTGCCGACTATCGCGTCGCGCAGGCCCACAACTTCCCCAGTGTGCTGGCCGAATCCGATATTTTTGCCTACGGATTCGAGCGCGCGACGGGCGAGGCTTTCACCGGCACGCCGACTTATCTTTTCTTTGATGGCGACGGCAAGCTGCGCGCTTATCTCAGCGGCCCGGTGAGCGACGCTGCGCTCGAACGCGCCATTCAGCCATGATCGGCAGCAGACAGCCCCGGCAAAGTTCGATTGCCGCACTGGGCCTGGCCCTGCTCGCCCTGCTGGCGGCGAGACCGTCCGCGGCCGACGTCGCGGACACCGTCGCGGCGCTCCGCGATGAGCCCCTGTCGCTGTTCGACTGGGGCTTGTTTCGGCTCGAAGAAGACCTGCAGAGCGTGCGCCGGCAGGACCAGGATTTCATTCGGGTTTTCTATGAACCCGAAGATCAGCGCATCGTCGTCGAGGGCATATTCCTGGTCGACAAGCAGGAAATCAAGGCAGTCAATGCCCAGCGCGCATGCTTCACCAGGCATCACGCGATCAAACTCACTCTGGGTGTGATCGATACGGATCGCATACACATCGCCCCCGCTGCCGACTTTCGCCTGGGCATGAAGTTCTCGCACCACAATTCCGACGCCTGGCCAGAGCTCCCCGATGCAGCCGAACTCGGGGCGGAGATGCTCAATGCGGTTTTCATCAAGGTCGGCATCGCCGACGATCCCGAACAGTTTCCTTTCCTGCAGGTCATGCGCTGTGATGGCGCTTTGCTGAGCCAGGAGGTCGAATACCATTTACCCATTGCCGACGATGTCACCCCGGACTGAAATAGACGACTCCGACCGGCCGGGCCCGCTGGCAATGCGGATAGAGCGGCGAGCAGCCTGTCGGACTTAGGGAATCGTCGCGAGGCGAGTGGGAGAGCGAGGCTAA
>JBBDTC010000006.1:447-13591 GCA_040904625.1 Gammaproteobacteria bacterium | reverse complement strand
CTCGTTGGAAATACGACCCCAGCTCCAGACTCATACCATGCTGGAATAGACTCTGTTCGTGTTCCTGCGCGGCCTCGATGCCGAAACACGCGGCATGCTCGACCAGCTCCCGTCGCGCGCCTTCGTTGAGTCGCTGGACGCACTCGTGAGCAGCGCCGCGCCAGCCGGGACCCGGTCGAGACCTGCCGCGCCGATCCGGCCGCGATGCTCGCGCTCCTCGATCAGTGGGCACAGCGCGGCTGGATCCGCGACGTCGATCTCGCGCTGACGCGGATGCTCGCGAGGCTATCGCCGGTGGTCGAATCCAGCCTCGGAACCGGGAGCGGACGCGACTCCAGTGCAGCAACGGGGCGGAGTGGCGAGGCAGACGACGGATCCGGAAGCGGATCCGGGCGCGGCGCAGATTCCGGTACGGACCTCGATGCGGGACGCGTCAACGGACCGGCCCTCGCCCTGCTCGCCTGCGCGCTCGTCAGCCATCAGGCCAGCCGCGGCCATCTGCTGCTGAACCTCGATCAGGCGCTGACCGATCCTGATGCGCTCATCACGACACAGGACGCGCACGCCGCCGCGGCCCCGGGCGACCTCGTCACGCCCGCCCGCCTGCTCGGAGGCGTCTCCGCGGAAGCGTGGCGCGCCGCGATCGCCGAGTGGCCGCGCTCCGGTGACGGCAGCGCGGCGAAGCCGCTCGTGCTGCAGGGGCGCGATCTCTATCTGTACCGGTTCTGGGCCCTGGAGCGCGCGATCACTCGGCAGGTGGAGGATCGCCTACTCTATCCCGTCGAGCTGGACGCCGGCGCGGTGCGCGCGCTGCTCGATCCGCTGTTCCCGGACGGCAGCGGCCCCACCGACGGCAGCACGGACTGGCAGCGCATCGCCTGCGCCTGTGCCGCGCGGGCTCGCTTCCCGCTGATCACCGGCGGTCCGGGCACCGGGAAGACCACGACCGTCATCCGTCTGCTGGCGTTGGTAGAGCACGCTGAGACGGCGGCGCTTGACCACGGCGCCGGCGACTTGGCGGAAGGTATCGAGTTCGACGATACGCGGCGCGCTGGCGAGGATGCGAATGCGGCGCGCGAACTCGGGGCCGCCGGCGGCATGGTGGCGCGCCAGGGCCTCGAGGCGCCCGCGCAGCGGAGCCAGCGCCTGGGCCAGTAGGCCGGGCTGGGCGGCGTCGAGCAACTCCATCAGGGTGAGCAGCGTCTGGGTCTCGCCGGCGTTGAACCACAGGCCGGGCAACTCGTAGACCCCCTGCTGCTCGGCGGCGTAGCAGTAGCCGTTGCGCTCGCGGTCGTAGACGATCGGCGCGTTCAGATAGTTCCGCGCGTCCTCGATCACGCGCTGCACGGTCGCGCAGGAACATTCGAGGCGGCGTTCGAGTTCGGCGCGCGGTACGGGCGTGCGGCGCGCACCCAGGATGCGCGTGAGCTGAATGATCCGGTCGTAGCGTTCCATGCCCTCCCCCCCCGGCCGAACGCATCCGATTCTGCCGCGCGTGCGTTGCACTGCCAAGCGCGCCCACCTCGGCATCACTCGACTGCGGCCGCCGCACCCCGCGGCGAAACCCGTTCCTGGCCCGCTCAGCGCTTCATCGGCGATCGGATAATATTTCAAATAAGATTGAAATATTATTGATCGGCACCACCATATGTCACGAATGGCGGCAGCGTCGCAGTGCTGCCGGATCTATAACGGTCTGTCGCAACCGATTCCCCAGGAGTACTCGCCATGACACACCCTGAGAACCCCGTCAGCACCGCTCTGCTCGTCTCCACCGCTTGGCTCGCAGAACATCTCGATGACCCGGGCATCCGGACCATCGATACGCGCAAAGGCGATGCCTATGGCTCCGCCCATATCCGCGGTGCAGTGGCCCAGGGCGGGAGCCCTTTCCTCCGTGCCGACAGTGACGTCATCGGCGCGGATGCCTTCGCGGTGCTGATGTCACAGCTTGGCGTTGGCCGCGACACGACGGTCATCGCCTACGACGATGGCAACAACTTGTTCGCCGCTCGCTTGTGGTGGGTGCTCAAATACTATGGGCACGCTCAGGTGAAAGTGCTCGATGGCGGCTGGGATCGCTGGGTCGCTGAAGGCCGACCGGTTGACGCGACCCTGGCGGTGTCACACACCGCGCATTTCGAAACGCGCCCTGATGCAGCCTGGATCGCGGGATCCGACTACGTCGAAGCTTCGATTGGTCGACCAGAACGCGTCATACTCGATGTCCGTAGCGACGAGGAATGGTACCGTACCGTCGCAACGGGCGAGACGCCAGTCGGCCACGTTCCAGGCGCCGTGCACTTGGTCTGGAGCGACGTACTCGAACCCGACAGCAAACGATTCAAATCGGCACCCGAACTGCAAGCACTGTTCAAGGCAGCAGGCATCCGCAGCCCGCACGACGAGGTAATCCCTTATTGCCTCGGTGGTATCAGGGCAGCGCATACCGTGCTCGCACTCAACATTGCAGGCTATGACAAGGTGCGCAATTATGAAGGCTCGTGGGCGGCGTGGAGTCGCGAGGACCGTCCAATCGAGCCCCCGCAACCTCGTGAATGAGCAACGAAACGTCAGCCGCTAGCGGGTCATTGGAGCAACGAGCAACTGGCGCCGCCCCCCATGTGCGAACTCCTCGGTCTGTCCAGCAATCTCCCCGCGACAGTGAACTTCTCGCTGACGGTGTTCGCAGAACACGGCGGGCACACGGACAACCATACAGATGGCTGGGGCATCGCCTACTACGAAGGGAAAGACGCTCGACTGCTCAAGGAACCCGAGGCCGCCGCAGACAGTACATGGATTCGATTCCTGAACGCCGCATTCACTGCGCAGCCCCTTGGTCATCGCGCATCTCCGACACGCGACTATCGGCGAACGTTCGTACGCGAATACACAGCCATTTTTGCGCGCACTCGGCGGACATGCCCATGTGTTCGCGCACAATGGTGATCTTCCCGGACTGATACACGAGAGCGATCTGGCACCGCGTGGTTTTCAGCCGATCGGAGAGACGGATTCCGAACACGCGTTCTGCGCCCTGCTCGGTCGCTTGGCCCCGTGCTGGCACGCATCCCACGCGGTACCGTCGCTCGAATGCCGACTGCACGAAGTCGCGGCCTTTGCTTCAGCATTACGCCGCTTCGGTCCAGCCAACTTCCTCTACGCCGATGGCGATGTGCTCTTCGCGCACGGTGATCGGCGGTTCAATACCGCCTCGGGGCTGGTCGAAGCGCCAGGCATACAGTCACTGAGCCGCTGGTGTCGCGGCGGCGAACGCGGCTTCGTCACGAGTGGGCTGTCGATCGACGGCGCCGACCAGACGATAGCGCTGGTCGCAAGCGTGCCGCTGACCAGCGACCCGTGGGAGCCCGTGGCCCAAGGCGAGGTGCTGGCCATCTCCATGGGCCGCATTGTCGCGCGGCGCTTGACAGCCAGTTGCTGAGCCAATGTGCGGACTCGCCGGGGCGCGCTATCCATCGCGGCCTCACTCAGCGCTGCTGTCACTTCTGCTCTCCAGGTCTCCGCTTTCGAGGCGGTTAGCGCGTCGCTTGCGCACCAGCAGGACCAGCAGCGGAATACCGATACAGCAGAGCAACATGCCGCCGCCAATGAGCCAGCCCACGGCTGTCAGTTCCCGGTAGCTGACGACCGATCGGTCCGATCGATCGAGGTGGTCGTTGCAGCGCCCGGCACTCCCAGCCTTGAATCGTCCGTGGATACCTGTCCCGCCGACGAATCTCCGCGACCAGAACGCTCCTGCTCGGCCTGTTGGCGCCATGCCCCCGCCCCGGGCGTACTCGGGATTTGCGGCATATCGATGAGACTGCCCTCTCGGTTGCCGGCGTCAGCGGCGGCTACTGCACCGTCCTCACCGGCCACTTCGACCTCAAGTTCGTGCAGCAGATACTTCCATTTATCGGTGCCCCAGAACGCCTCGCCCTTGATCGCCTCCATGAAGTACCAATGGCGCAGATAGACCAGTTGCGCCTTGACCACGGCAACGCCGGCAGTCGGGGCGGCGAAGCGGTAATGGGTAGTGTCGGCCTCACGGTAATCAATCCGCGTGTCATACAGCACCCGCTCGGCCGCGAAACCGCCGACCGGCCACATATGCATCGCGGCGACCTTGGGCAACACGGCTGCCATGGCGATGAGCGCAAAGCCGAGCAGCGCATGGGCACGACGTTCGCCGGCGTCCAGATTGCTCCACGACCAACCTTTACGTTGACGCTCCTCATCGCCGCGCGTGTCGATTCCGGCGATGCGGTAAGGAATGCAGTTGCCCATGATGGCCGTGAACAACGGGATCAGGCCGAGCGCGCCCCAAGCGGTCTGCGGCCCCCAGAACAATAAAGACAACAGGCCCAGACCGATTGCCGCGCGCAGCAGACGATCGCCCGTCCCCACATTCGCGTTGAACAGGCCCAACGGCTTTGCGCTCCGCGTACTGATGTTGCCGATCAGACGATAGGTCGGGCACCAGCCGAGCACGCCGCTCGAGAGCGGCACCAATCCGATCCAGTTCCACGGCGTGGGCAACGCGTACAGCATCACACCGCCAGCGACAATGCGCAGGACGCGGTCGAGCAGCCCAACATTGCGCTGGAAGAATCCGCCGGTCTCGCAGGTGTCGACGCCGCCGATCAGGCGGTAGGTCGGGCACCAGCCCACCAGCCCACTGAACAGCGGCACCAGGCCGACCAAGCCCCACGGCATTGGTACCCAGGCCAGCACGGCGCCGCCGCCGACTATGCGCAACACGCGGTCGAGCGTGCCGACGTTGGCGCTGAAAAATCCCGGCCTGTCGACCTTTGGGCTGCCGCCGAACATCGCGCGCACAGGAGACCAGCCGACAATGCCGATGAGCAGCGGGATCACTCCAACCCAGAAATAGCGGAACATCCATTCCATCGGAAAAAACGCTGGGGTAACCCACGAGGCGTTGTAGACTTTACCGATGCGGTCTTTGTAGGGCATCTGCGGGAAAGGCCGGCCGAACTGCAGCTCCCACAGTTTGAAGAAGCCGTACTTCCGGTAGCCGCCGCCGACGTCGATGATGCGATTCGCGTTCGCCGCGTCGATGGGATCGGCACGGACGGGGTCGAGCGGTTCGAGCGCATTGCCGTTGCTGTCGGTCGCCTCGATCAGCAGGAGCATCTGCCGGAACGGCGGCCCACCCGGCATCTTGTGGGCAGCGCCCACGTTCGCCACTTCGGCGCTGACGATGAGTTCACCCTCTCTCCGCTGCGCGCGCAGCTTGAGATTCGACGCGCGTCTGGCCATTTCCCCGTCGAAGTAGCTGCCGCGCCAATGATGGCCATAGAGCGTGTCAGGTTCACGATCGACGCCGACGATCGCAGCTTTCCGCATGCTCCATTCTTCGCGTCCCCCGGTATACATGTGACAGCTCTGGCACTGCTTGTCGGTCGTACCGGCATCGAAATGGCTCTTCCAGCGCGGGTACTCGTCGAGCGTGAGCAGCGCCTGTACGCCGGCAGCTTCCAGATCGTCGGCGCGTTCCATATGACACATCGCGCAGAATTCGGACTTGGTGAAAATAGGACTGTAAGCGGTTTTGTGTGCCGGGCTCACGGCGTCACGGAAAGGGCCGAACTTGACTTCGCCACGGCGTACGACTTCCATTTTGTCGATTTTCACCGTTTCGAGATTGCCGAACTGGTCGTGATGGATGCGGACATCCTGAACGGAATGGCAAACATCGCACGTGATACCCTCGCTCCCGCTGCTGACCGGCAATTCATCGAGTTTGTCGAAGCGCAGGACTTTGAGGCTGCCGGACGTAAACACCTCGCCAGTGGCCGGATTGAGTTTACGGTGCGGTTCGAACACGCCTTCTTTCCAGGTCGCGCCACGGGCATGACAATTGACGCAGGTGCCGACGTAGTGGTCGAGGTTCATCGCATGCACGCCCTGAGAAATACTCATCATCGGGGCGAAGAATTTCCAGCCAAAACCCAGACCATCGAACTTACCGTCCTCATTGGTTCCCAGATAGAAATGCAATTTCTGCGGCAGCTTTTCGCCGGTGGCACGGCCCATGCTGGTGTTTTGCCATTGGCGATAAATATCGGTGTGGCAGGCACCGCAGGTCTGTGCGGACTGGTACTCGTAGGTGGGATCGTCGGCCGGCAGCGGTTCCAACGCTAGATTCAGCGCCTGCCCAGTTGCAGCCATGCCCCCCGCGATCGAATAACCGTCGCGCCACGCCGTGATCTGCCGGGTGGCGAGATCCGCATCGCCGGATTCGAGCGAGAATTTTCCATCGACGTCGCTGTGTGTGCTGATCTGCGTACCCTGCACCATCACGATCGCATCGGGCAGCGGCCTGCCGGTCTCGCTGTCTTGCACCAGCCCGGTTATCGTCGCCGCGTGGGCTATAGCTGCGCCCATCAGCCAGACGACCAGCAGAGTGGCGAGCCGGCCACCAAGGCAGCGCCCTTCCCAATACTTAATCGACCGCATAATCCGTGCAGGCAGCCGGGTCGGGGAGATCAGCCGAAGGTCTGGACTATTCATCGATGCTCTACTCCCCGGCTGATCATTTGAATTATTCAATAATCGTTGTAGGATTGGATAATAG
This sequence comes from Gammaproteobacteria bacterium, assembly GCA_040904625.1. Classification (GTDB taxonomy): domain Bacteria; phylum Pseudomonadota; class Gammaproteobacteria; genus JACKNG01. The sequence continues at coordinate 6,987 of JBBDTC010000006.1, read as the reverse complement.
TTCAGCTCATCGGATGCGCAAGTCTTTTTCTTCGTCGAAAGGGAATCTTTTTCAGGAGTATCAAAATGAAAGTCGTTCAAGTCTTCGACCCGGCGCTGTGTTGCAGCAGTGGCGTGTGTGGCGTCGATGTCGACCAGGAACTGGTCAGCTTTTCGGCGGATATCGACTGGGCCAAGCACCACGGCGCGCGCATCGAGCGCTTCAATCTGGCCCAGCAGCCGCTGGCTTTTGCCGAGAATGCGAGGGCCAAAGGGTTTCTCGATCGGGCCGGCCAGGAGGCCCTGCCGCTTATTCTGGTCGACGGCAAAGAGGTGCTCAGCGGCCGCTACCCGACCCGCGAAGAACTGGTCACCTGGCTCGGCATGCCCGAAGCGCCCGCGCTCTGCTCCGACGACGTACCAGAGTCCATCACGACGGATAGCTGCTGCAGTCCGGCTACCGCCACCCTAAGCCCGGCGAAATCCGGCTGCTGCTGAGTGATGGAGTCACACCGATGAAGTTTCTCGATCAGCCGCCGCGCTATCTGTTCTTCACCGGCAAGGGCGGCGTCGGCAAGACTTCGATCGCCTGCGCGACAGCGCTTCATCTGGCCGGATCGGGCAAGCGCGTGTTGCTGGTCAGTACCGATCCGGCCTCGAACGTCGGCCAGGTGTTCGGCGTCGACATCGGCAATCGGATCACCGCCATCACCGCAGTGAGCAACCTCTATGCCCTCGAAATCGACCCGCAAGACGCGGCCCAGGCGTATCGCGACCGCATCGTCGGCCCGGTGCGTGGCGTGTTGCCCGATGCGGTGGTCAAGGGGATCGAGGAGCAGCTTTCAGGAGCCTGTACCACCGAAATCGCGGCATTCGACGAGTTTACCGCGCTGCTGACCGACTCCGTGTTGACCGCAGACTACGAGCATATCGTTTTCGACACCGCGCCCACGGGACACACCATTCGTCTGCTGCAACTGCCGGGCGCCTGGAGCGGCTTCCTCGAGGAGGGGAAAGGCGATGCCTCGTGCCTCGGCCCGCTGGCTGGGCTGGAAAAGCAGCGCGTGCAGTACAAGGCCGCTGTCGATGCGCTGGCCGATCCTTTGCGCACCCGACTGGTGCTGGTCGCGCGCGCGCAAGCGTCCACCCTGCGCGAAGTTGCCCGCACTCAGGAGGAACTCGCCGCGATTGGGCTCGGCCAACAATACCTGGTGATCAACGGCGTGCTGCCTCCCGGCGAAGCGGCGCGGGACGAACTCGCGGCGGCTATCTGTGCGCGCGAACAGGCCGCCATCGCGGCGATGCCCGCCACGCTCGAGACGTTGCCCCGTGATCAAATTGCGTTGAAACCGTTCAACCTGGTCGGGTTGGACGCCCTGCACGGCTTGCTCGATGAGACCGAGTTCGCAGCCGCAGACAACCCGATCGCATTGCCGCAGCCGATCACAGCGCCGACCTTGTCCACCTTGGTCGATGACATCGCTGCGGATGGACACGGCCTGGTAATGCTGATGGGGAAAGGCGGCGTCGGCAAAACCACGCTCGCCGCGGCGGTCGCGGTCGAGCTCGCCCAGCGCGGACTGCCGGTCCATCTCACCACGTCTGACCCGGCCGCGCATTTGACGGAAACCCTGCACGAAACACTCGATAATCTGACAATCAGCCGTATCGATCCGCAGGCGGAAACCGAGCGCTATCGTCAGCATGTGTTGGAGACCAAAGGCGCGAAGCTCGACGCGCAAGGCCGTGCTTTGCTCGAGGAGGATTTGCGTTCGCCGTGCACCGAGGAGATTGCGGTGTTCCAGGCCTTCTCGCATATCATTCGCGAAGCGGGCAAGAAGTTCGTCGTCATGGATACCGCGCCGACCGGACACACCTTGCTGTTGCTCGACGCGACCGGTGCCTACCACCGCGAGATCGCCCGCCAGCTGGTCGACAAGAACATCCATTTCACGACCCCGATGATGCAATTGCAGAACCCGAAGCAGACCAAGGTCTTGCTCGTGACCCTGGCGGAGACCACGCCGGTACTCGAAGCTGCTAGCCTGCAGGACGATCTGCGGCGTGCCGGCATCGAGCCGTGGGCCTGGATAGTCAATAACAGCATCGCAGCCGCCCCGACGCGCTCCCAGCTGCTGCTGCAGCGCGCCGCCAACGAACGGCGTGAAATCGAAGCCGTGGCCACGGTCCATGCCGAACGCTACGCGGTGGTACCACTGATGAAGCACGAACCGATAGGCAGCAGGAATCTGCTTGCCTTGTCACAGCGCCGGAAAGTCGCCGCATGAGTACAGCGCAACCCATCGGCATCTTCGAGCGTTACCTGTCGGTCTGGGTCGCGCTGTGCATCGCTGCCGGCATCGGCCTCGGCAGTCTGTTTCCAGCGCTGTTCCAGGCCCTGGCCAGCTTCGAATACGGTTCGGTGAACTTCGTCGTCGCCGTACTGATCTGGTTCATGGTCTACCCGATGATGGTGGCGGTGGATTTCTCCAGCCTGAAACGCATTCACGAGCGACCCAAGGGACTGATCATCACGCTGGTGGTCAACTGGCTGATCAAACCCTTCACGATGGCGGCTCTAGGCGTGTTGTTCTTCCATCATGTATTTGCCGATCTGATCGATCCGGCCAATGCCAGCCAGTACATCGCCGGCTTGATCCTGCTCGGCGCTGCGCCCTGTACCGCGATGGTGTTCGTCTGGTCGCAGCTGACCCGTGGCGACGCCACCTATACGCTGGCCCAGGTGGCGCTGAACGATGTGATCATGATTTTCGCGTTCGCGCCCCTCGTCGCGCTGCTGCTCGGCGTCACCGACATCGAGGTGCCCTGGGCGACATTATTGCTGTCAGTCGGGCTGTACGTGTTGATCCCGCTGATCGCCGGCATCATCACCCGCGTCAGACTCAGTGCCGGCACCCAGACAGTCGTCGAGGCCGAAATCGCTGTTGCGCAATTCACTGGGCATATCAAGGCTTTTTCGGTGCTTGGCTTGCTTGCTACGGTGGTCCTGCTGTTCGGCTTTCAGGGGCGGATCATTCTCGATCAGCCGATGTTGATCGCGCTGATCGCGGTGCCGTTGCTGATCCAGTCCTACGGTATCTTCGCCGTCGCCTATGGCGCTGCGCGGCTTTGGCGGGTGCCCTTCAACGTGGCCGCGCCGTGCGCATTGATCGGCACGTCGAACTTCTTCGAACTGGCGGTCGCGGTCGCGATCGGCATGTTCGGACTGAACTCGGGGGCGGCGCTGGTTACTGTGGTCGGCGTGCTGGTGGAGGTGCCGGTGATGTTGTCGCTGGTGGCGTTCGCCAACCGGACCCAGGCTTGGTTCCCGCAGGCGGCACCACGCACCGCTCCCGGCGCATCAACCGCGCCGCAGTCAGGAGATGAAGAACTTGTTTAGCAAAGCCCTGGTGGCGCTCGACCTGACGCCGGCCGAACAACCCATTCTCGATTGTCTGCCGGCTTTACGAGCGTGGGGCGTGCAGCACGTGGTGCTCACCCATGTGATGCAGATCGGCTATACACAAGGCGTCCCGCTCGCGCATGAAGAAGAGTATGCGGCCTGGCTCGAAAAGTGCGCCCTACCTTTGCGTAACACTGGTCTGACAGTCGATGTCCGACTTCGCGCCAGCGGCGTACCCGCCGATGAGATCCTCGCGCTGGCCGGTGAGGCCGGCGTCAAACTCATCGTGTTGGGATCCCGTGGACAGAATATGCTCAGCAAACTGTTCCTTGGCAGCGTCGCAAGAGCTGTCATCCATGACACGAACGTGCCGGTGTTACTCGAGTGGATCGAGCCCAGCGCTGCGGCCACCCGGGCGCGCTGTGAGGCCGTTTGCACGGATACGCTACGCCGTATTCTGTTTGCAACTGATTTTTCTGAACAGGCGAAGGCGGCCGAGAAGGCCGTGCTCGAATTGGCACCGCGCGCCACACAGGTAGATTGTGTCCACGTGCTCGCCGCTGATCAGCACGAAGCGGCCGCTGCAGCGGAAACCTCCGCGCAAGCCGCAATGGCCGATCTGGTCGAACGGATCAACGCGGCTGGCGGACAAGCCAGTGGCACCCTGCTGCAAGGTAGACCCTCCAGCGAGATTGCACGCTATGCGGCAAGTCAGGATATCTCGATGATCGTGGTCGGAAAACGTGGGCAGAATTTGATCGCGAGTCTCGTCATCGGAAGTACAGCTACCAAGCTCTGCGAAATCGCCGGGCGGCCGGTTTTGATGGTGCCATGAACTTTTCTCTCGATCCGCGACGAATGTATAGCGCGCGACAGGCGCAGAAAACAGCACTGAGCCACCGATCTCAATGACACAGCCAACGAAGGACCGCGACATGGAACAGAGTGCCGCCATCACCGTCCTGCAATCGCTCGCCTCCGGACCGCGGCTCGACGTCTATCGGCTGCTCGTGAGAGGGGGGCCGGAGGGCCTCGTCGCGGGGGAGATTGCGCAAACACTCGGGCTGCCGCCGACCAACCTGTCGTTTCATCTGAAGGCTTTGACCCAGGCGGGGCTGCTGAACGTCATCGCCGAAGGACGCTACCAGCGCTATCGGGCGCATATCCCGCTGATGCTCGATTTGATTGGCTATCTGACCGAGGAGTGCTGTAGCGGACACCCTGAGCAGTGCCTGCCCGCGTCCAGTGGTGCCGCCTGTCTCGACGCCGTCGCGGCCCGCGGCAAGCGGCGCAAGGTCGCCGCCGAGTAACGCTATCCTGTAGGAGAACGCTGCTATGAAACGCTTCCATGTCCATGTTGCCGTACCCGATCTCGCGCACGGGATCAGCTTTTACTCGACGATGTTCAGCGCCAAGCCGGCGGTCGTGAAAGACGACTATGCGAAATGGATGCTCGACGACCCGCGCATCAATTTCGCGATTTCGACGCGTGGCTATGCCACCGGCGTCAATCACCTCGGTTTTCAGGTCGACGACGACGACGAGCTCGTCGCGATGCACGACCAGTTGCAAGGCGCCGATGAAGAGCTTGTGACCCAAACCGGCACAACCTGCTGCTATGCGAAGGCCGACAAGTACTGGGTGACCGACCCTGCCGGCATCGCCTGGGAGACCTTCCACACACTGAGCGACGTACCTGTGTTCGGCGCAGACACCCAACCCCAGGTAGCGGCACCGAGCACAGCGTGCTGCGCGCCAGCCGCAGTCGAACTGCCGCGCACTGGCGCCTGCTGTCCGAGCGCGGAGTGAACGCGCCGCACGGCATACTCTTCCTTTGTGTCGGCAATTCGGCACGCAGCCAGATGGCCGAGGGCTTGGCGCGCGACGTCTTCGGTGAACGCGTTACGGTAGCCAGCGCCGGCTCGAAGCCGACCAAAGTCGACCCGCTCGCCATCGAGGTGATGGCTGAGCGGGGTATCGACATCGCGGCGCAGCGTGCGAAAGCCGTCGACGCGATCGATCTCGACGCTTTCGATACAGTAATCACGCTGTGCGCCGAAGAGATTTGTCCACTTCTGCCAGGTACCCAGCGCCGACTGCACTGGCCGCTGGCCGATCCGGCCCTGGCCGTCCCCGACACGAGCCGGGACGAGCGCATCGCGCGCATGCGCACGGCCCGCGACCAGATCGAAGGACGCATCCGCATCCTCGCTGCCTTGCGCGATCTGCCGCCGGGACCCGCCGGCACCGAGTTCCATGCCAGCCTGCGGGTGCAGGATCTGCCGCAGAGCGTGCGCTTTTATGCCTGGCTGCTCGGCATCGAACCCAAGGAATGGACGCACCGTTACGCCATCTTCGTCGAACACCGCTATGCGCTGAATTTCGTGCTCATGGTCGCCGACGGCAAGGCACTCCATCACGACACGCTCTACCACCTTGGCGTCGCCGTCGCCGATCGGGCCGCGGTCATCGATGCCTATCACAAGGCGCTCGCGCTCGGTGCCGCGATCGAAAAGCCGCCGCGCACGACCTGGAAAGGAACCCCGCTGCATGAACTCTGGCTGACCGATCCAGACGGCAACCTGATCGAAGTCTATGCGCGGCTCACCGCCGCCGAACTCGCCGCTAAACCGGCAGACGAAGCACCACAGTTCCTGGTCTCCGGCACTTGCCCCTGAACAGCGCGGCGACCAGCCAGGCGGTTGGCTGCTGTTGCCTGTGTATCCTTTCCCGCGCCGCCGACGACTAAGCCAAGTGAAAGGACATCCATCGATGTCCATTGCCAACCAGAACCCGAGGAGCTTCATCATGAGCGAATTGACTTTCAGAGATCGCGAACTCGTCGCGCTCGGCGCGGCGCTCGCCGCCAACTGCATCCCGTGCATCGAGCATCACGTGCCGAAGGCGCGCGAGGCCGGCCTCTCCGACACGGAAATCGCAGCCGCGATTGCGCTCGCCGATCAGATCCGGCAGGTGCCCGCGCGCAAAGTGCTGCAGACGGCGCAGGCGGCGAGCGGCACAGCCCCCGCTGTCACGAACCAATCGGACATGGCGGCGTGCATGGAGCGCGCGCAGACGATGTCCGGCGGCTCATCGTGCTGCTGAGCATCGCATGATGCAGGACCTGCAGCCGCTCAGCGGCTTGCGCGTCACGCCGGC
>JBBDTC010000006.1:0-437 GCA_040904625.1 Gammaproteobacteria bacterium | reverse complement strand
GCAGCTGGTGGCCCCGATCCGCCGCTACCTGCGGCGCTACTGCGGCGACCCGGACATTGCCGAGGACGTGCTGCAGGACACGTTGCTGCGCATCGATCGCGCGCTGCCCGGCTTCGACGGCCGTGCCCGCCTGGAAACCTGGGCACTCGCCATCGCGACCCGCGCCGCCGCCGATCATTTCCGCGCCGCGACGCGCCAGCCGCCGTCCCTGCAGTGGAGCGAGAGCGCCAACACCGACAATCTCACCGACGACCGCTCCGTCGAAGACCGCCTCTGGACGAGTCGTGCTTGCCCCTGCCGATGCCAAGGTATCGGCGAGCAGCCGACAGAAGCAGCCGACAGAGCTGTACCTCACAGGCTGCCGCAGCAGCCAGCACTGCTTGCTCTGCTTGCCCTGCAAGCAAGTAGTCAGGCGGTGAGAAGCGCTAGCAAAGCCT
>JBBDTC010000005.1:0-2220 GCA_040904625.1 Gammaproteobacteria bacterium | reverse complement strand
CGGTTTCGTGTGCGCTGGCGTACCGACTCTCATCGAGCACTCGCGTAGCGTGCATCCGGCAGCCGGCGCATTCGGGCCCGGCTGCTCTCTTTTACCGTGAGTACCCCTCCCATGAACAACATCGTCTATATCGTCGGCGCTATTGTGATCGTCCTTGCGATCCTGTCTTTCCTGGGACTGCGCTGAGCGCGCAGTCTGCCGTGCAAGCATGCCCCTAGAGAACGCACATGCAGATTCGGGTCGGCTTCGAGATGGAGTATCAGTGCGCCGGGCTGACACCGATGATCCTGGCGTTGAGCATCCACTACTCGCGCGCGTCCGACCTGGTGCGCCCCGATCGGGTCGTCACGCAGCCAGCGGTGCCGATCACCACGTACCGGGACCTGTTCGGTAACTGGTGCACCCGCATCGTCGCCCCCGAGGGCAGGTGCGTGCTGAGCAGCGATGCGCTGATCAACGACAGCGGCAGCGCCGATGAGGTGAACCTCCTGGCCGGGCAAACGCCCGCTCATTTGCTGCCCGAATCGACCCTGGTGTTCCTGCTGGGCAGCCGCTATTGCGAGACCGATCTGCTGTCCGACATCGCGTGGCGGCGCTTCGGCGACGGTCCCACCGGATGGGCGCGGGTGCAGGCGATCTGCGATTTCGTGCACCAGCACATCGAGTTCGGCTACCAGCACGCCGATAGCACGCGCACCGCCTGGCAGGCCTACCAGCAGGGCCGCGGCGTGTGCCGCGACTTCGCGCATCTGGCGGTTGCGCTGTGCCGCTGCATGAACATCCCGGCGCGTTATTGCACCGGCTACCTGGGCGACATGGGCACTGCACCGCCCTACGGTACGATGGACTTCGCGGCCTGGTTCGAGGCCTACCTGGACGGCACCTGGTACATCTTCGATCCACGCAACAACACGCCGCGCATCGGCCGTGTGCTGATCGCCCGCGGCCGCGACGCCTGCGATGTCGCGCTGACCAGCACTTTCGGTCCCAATGTGCTGGAGCGATTCAAGGTCTGGGCCGACGAAGTCCCGGCCCTTTGAGCGATGCGCCCGCGCATGTATGCAGCGGGCGGCGAGGCCAAGTACGCCAAGCCGAACCTCGATCGGGTGATCGACTCGCGCGCGTCGCTGGAGAGGTAGCGGTTCGCGGGACCATTCGTTCGACCCGCACGCAGCGTCACCACAGCGCGCAAGAACCCCTGCGGTCCGTGCAATACCGAACAGAACATGGCGCACAGGCTCAGGTAGCCTACGTGCCACTTGCGCTGCAGCCGGCGAATCCGCTGTACAGCCCGATTCCGTTCGTCCCGCAACCCGGAGGTTTTTGTATGCCCTCTCTCAGTATGCATTCTCCAGACCAACGCCACACGGAAACCGCACCGCGCACGGCGCCGCACGCAGCGCATCGGACTGCGGTAGCGACTGCCGACCTGCTGGCCGCCCTGGCGGAAGCCAAGCAGCAATTGGCCCATATGCACCGCGAAACCCGCGCCGCGGCGCGGCGCATCGCCGCCCTTGAACAATCGAACGGCAGCCTCCAGCAGACCGTCGAACGACTGGCCGCGCAGGAAGCCCAGGCACGTGTATACGCCTATCATGACGAGTTGACCGGGCTGCCGAATCGCCGGCTGCTCAAGGACCGCCTGACCCAGGCACTGGCGCAGGGCGCGCGACAGGAGCGCGAAGTGGTCCTGATCCTGATCGATCTGGATGACTTCAAGAGCATCAACGACCGGCTCGGGCATGCGCTCGGCGATCAGGTTCTATGTATGGTCGCAGCACGGCTCATCGCCAGCACCCGCGGCGCCGACACGGCATGCCGCTATGGCGGCGATGAATTCGTCGTGATGCTGCCGGCGACCAGTGCTGCATGCACCGGCAAAGCCGTGCTGCGCAAATTGCAACAAGCGCTGATCGCCCCCTACCGCATCGACGACGTTGACATCTGCATGCATGCAAGCCTCGGCGTAGTGGCCTATCCGGGCGACGGCGACTGCCAGGAGAGTCTGCTGGCCGAAGCCGATCGCGCGCTCTACCGCGCGAAAGCGGCGCGCAGCAGGATTGCGATCACAGCACGGCCGTCAGCCGACCAGCCCGAGCGCGACCCGGCCGGCGGCGTGTGACAGGCGACTACGCGAGTCGAATAATCCCGAACCGGAGAACAACATGAAAGCCCACGTCCTCTACATCGACACACACCAACCCCGCATCGTGATGGAGG
>JBBDTC010000004.1:0-2250 GCA_040904625.1 Gammaproteobacteria bacterium | reverse complement strand
GCGACAAGGTCCTCGGCTACTATGCCAGGGCGCGCGAACTCGGCGCCAACGTCGTTATTGGTGGCGGGGTGCCGGCGATGCCGGAGGCGCTGGCTGGCGGCTACTGGATCGAGCCGACCGTGTGGTCCGGGCTTGCCGACGACGCAGCCGTCGTCCGTGAAGAGATCTTCGGGCCGTGTTGCCATATCCGCCCCTTCGACGACGAGGACGAGGTCGTCGCACTGGCGAACGGCACCGATTACGGTTTGTGCACGACCATTTGGACCCAGCACGCGGCGCGTGCCCACCGTATGGCCGAACGCGTCGACGTCGGCATCACCTGGATCAACTGCTGGTTCCTGCGCGACCTGCGGACGTCTTTTGGCGGTACCGGGCAGTCCGGTATCGGCCGCGAGGGCGGGGTACACTCGCTCGAGTTCTACACCGAACTGCGCAACGTCTGTATCAAGCTCTGATTCCCGCCAACCAAACGACGGAACACCATGGATCAACAACGTATCGTCGCCTTCGGCGATAGCCTCTACGAGGCTCTCGTCACGCGCCAGCCCATCGCCCCGCTCACCGAGCAGGTACCGGACATCACTATCGACGATGCCTACCGCATTTCGCTCGCCATGCTCGAACGCCGCGCGGCGGCCGGCGAACGCGTGGTCGGCAAGAAGATCGGCGTCACCAGTAAAGCGGTGATGAACATGCTGAACGTGCATCAACCGGATTTCGGTTATCTCACCGATGCCATGATGTATGGCACCAGCGCCGAAGTGCCGGTCACGACCCAGCTCATCCAGCCGCGTGCGGAAGGTGAGATCGCGTTCATCCTGAGGCACGATCTCGAAGGACCGGGCGTGACCAATGCCGATGTCCTGCGCGCCACCGAGTTCGTCATGCCGTGCTTCGAGATTGTCGACTCGCGTATCCGCGACTGGAAAATCAAGATTGAAGACACCATCGCGGACAACGCGTCCTGTGGTGTCGTCGTCATGGGCGACCGTGCGGTCAGCCCCTACGACGTCGACCTGTCGACCTGTGGCATCGTGGTCGAACTCAATGGCGAGATCATCTCGACCGGTGCTGGCGCCGCCGCGCTGGGCTCGCCGGTCAATTGTGTGACCTGGCTCGCCAATACCCTGGGCCGCATCGGCATCAAGCTCGAAGCCGGTGAAGTCATTTTGTCGGGATCGCTGGTGCCGCTGCAGCCGGTCAAGGCGGGCGACAACATGAGCCTCGTCATCGGTGGCATTGGTCGCGCCAGCGTGCGCTTCGTCTGAGCTGCGGCGAATGGGCATGCAGATTAACCGCAAGACTCGTACGGATGCACTGGTCTGTCGACAGCCGGCATCTGGGCGGACCGAGGAGGGCGCACGATGACTCTGGACGATGACATTATTGCCGCGCTGGCCGCGCGCCTCGCCGAGGCCGAGCGCACCCGCCAGCCGATCGCCAAGATCACCGACGACTTCCCGGCGCTCGACTGGGAAGATGCTTATGCCATTCAGTATGCCCTGCGTGAGGCCAAGCTCGCGCACGGCGTGCAGGTCGCCGGTCTCAAGGCCGGGCTGACCTCACGCGCCAAGATGCGCCAGATGAACGTTGCGGAGCCCGTGTTCGGTTTCCTCTGCGCTGAAGGGGCCTGGCCGGATGGCGCCGCCATCGACATGAACAGGTATATCGCGCCCCGTATCGAAGCGGAGATCGCGCTCGTTACCCGGCGCGAGTTGCGCGGTCCGGGTTGCCATGTGGCGCAGGTTCTGGCTGCGACCGAATGCATACTACCGGCGGTCGAAATACTGGATTCGCGCTATCAGAATTTCGATTTCGATCTGGTTTCGGTCATCGCCGACAACACCTCCGCGGCGGGCTTCGTCACTGGCGGGCGGCCGCGGCGGCCGGCGGCGCTCGATCTGCCGACGCTGGGTGTGGTGGTGGAGAAGAACGGCGTGGTAGTCGAACTCGGCGCAGGTGCCGCCGTCCTGGGTCATCCTGCGGAAGCCGTGGCGATGCTGGCCAATAATCTCGCCCGCCGCGGCGAATCGATCGCGCCCGGTACTTTCATCATGACCGGCGGCATCACGGCGGCAATAGCGATCGCGCGCGGCGACAACATCACCGTGCGCTTCCAGGAGCTGGGCAGCCTGTCGCTGCGCTGCGAGTGACGATGCCGGCGGTATGAAGTCAGGGTCCGTGCCAGAATAACTTGGTTGTTTGGGGCGTCGAGGCGCCCGACTGGCAAGGCGCGAGGAGGGCGAATAG
>JBBDTC010000003.1:0-13871 GCA_040904625.1 Gammaproteobacteria bacterium | reverse complement strand
GGGCCGTTATCCCACCGCCGCAGTAGATGCGGCCTAAGTCCGACAGGCTGCTAGGCGGGCCGGGCCGCAGCCAACCCGTGAGGACCGAGACTGATGTTTTCCCGTGATATGACCATTGCTTCCTTCGATAACGAGTTGGCGCAGGCGATCGAGTCTGAAGAGCGTCGCCAGGAGACTCATGTCGAGCTCATCGCGTCGGAGAACTACGTCAGCCCTCGCGTGCTCGAGGCGGCGGGAACCGTCCTCACCAACAAGTATGCCGAGGGCTATCCGGGCAAGCGCTACTATGGCGGCTGCGAGCATGTCGACGAGGTCGAACGCCTGGCCATTGCGCGGGCGTGCAAACTGTTTTCCGCCGATTATGCGAATGTGCAACCGCACTCCGGTTCGCAGGCCAACGGCGCTGCGTATCTCGCCCTGCTCGATGCCGGCGACACCATACTCGGTATGAGTCTCGCCCACGGCGGGCATCTCACCCACGGTGCCGGGGTCAATTTCTCAGGCAAGACCTATCACGCGGTCCAGTACGGGATCGATACCGCGACCGGGCTCATCGATTACGACCAGGTCGCGCAGCTCGCCCGCGAGCACCGGCCGCGTCTCATCATGACCGGGTTCTCGGCCTATTCCCGCGTCGTCGATTGGGCCCGGTTCCGCACCATTGCCGACGAAGTCGGCGCCTACCTCGTCGCCGATATCGCCCACGTCGCCGGGCTGGTCGCGGTCGGGCTCTACCCGAGCCCGCTGGCGTTGGCCGATGTCACCACCACGACCACGCACAAAACCCTGCGCGGGCCGCGTTCGGGCCTGATCCTCGCGCGCCACGACGAGGTCATCGAGAAGAAGCTCAATTCGGCGGTTTTCCCAGGCCTTCAGGGCGGTCCTCTGATGCACATCATTGCGGCCAAAGCGGTCGCTTTCCAGGAAGCGATGGCGCCGGAGTTCCGCACCTACCAGGAGCAGGTTCTCGTCAATGCCCGGGTCATGGCGGAAACCTTCATCGCTCGCTTGTACAAAGTCGTGTCCGGCGGCACCGACAACCACCTGTTCCTGGTCGACCTGGTCGACAAAGGCCTGACCGGCAAGGCCGCCGATGCGGCACTCGGCGCCGCGCACATCACGGTCAACAAGAATGCCGTGCCCAACGACCCGCAATCGCCCTTCGTCACCAGCGGTATCCGCATCGGCTCCCCGGCGATGACGACCCGCGGCCTGGGTGCCGACGAGGCACGGCTGCTCGCCGGCTGGATGTGTGATGTCCTGGACGCCATCGAGGACGAGCGCGTCAGCATGCGGGTACGCGGCCAGGTCGAGGAATTGTGCGGCCGCTTTCCGGTCTACGCGGCATGACGCCGGCACGGGTGCGGCGAAGCTCGGCCGCGCTGGAGTGAACTGAATGCATTGCCCGTTCTGTGCCCATGGTGATACGCGTGTCATCGATTCACGCCTGCTCGGCGAGGGCGATCAGATCCGCCGGCGTCGCGAATGCCAGAGTTGCAAGGCGCGCTTTACTACCTACGAAACCGCCGAACTCAGCTTGCCGCGGGTGATCAAGAGCGATGGGCGGCGCGAGACCTTCAGCGACGACAAGCTGCGCGGCGGCATCGTCAAGGCATTGGAAAAGCGCCCGGTGCCGATGGAGCGGGTGGAGAATGCGATCAATCATGTCAAGCGCCGTATTCGTGAAAGCGGCGAACGCGAAATCGATTCGCAGCGCATCGGCGAACTCGTCATGGATGCGCTGCGCGGTCTCGACCAGGTCGCCTATGTCCGCTTCGCGTCGGTCTACCGCAGCTTCGAGGATGTCCGCGCCTTCCTCGAGGAGATTGAACGACTCGAAAACGATCTGCCGCCCGATCTTCGCGACCAGCAGCTCGAACTGCTGCAATCCGACAAGGCGGGGAAACCGGGCTGAGCATGCACCTCGGCTGTCCGTCGCCAAGCCTCACCGCGCCATGAGCGCGGCTCTGGACCTGGCTTTCATGCGCGAGGCCCTGGCGCTGGCCGCGCGGGGGCGACATTCGACCTCACCCAACCCCGCCGTGGGTTGCGTGCTCGTCCGCGACGGTGCCGTCGTCGCCCGTGGCTACCACGAGCGCGCCGGTGCCGCGCATGCCGAAGTCAGGGCGCTGTGCGCCGCGGGCGCCGCGGCACGTGGCGCCACCGCCTATGTCTCGCTCGAACCGTGTAACCACCACGGCCGCACCGGCCCTTGCACCGAGGCTTTGATCGAAGCCGGCATCGCCCGTGTCGTCTATGCCTGCGACGATCCCAACCCCCAGGTCGCCGGACAGGGCGCGGCACGTCTGCGGGCAGCCGGCATCGACGTCACGGCCGGCGTCGCCGCTGCCGAGGCGGTGGTGCTGAATCGCGGGTTCTTCAAGCGCATGCGCAGTGGGCGGCCGTTCGTGCGCATCAAATTGGCTATGAGCCTCGATGCACGCGTCGCCCTGGCCTCTGGTGAGAGCCAGTGGATCACCGGGCCCGCAGCGCGTGCGGAGGTTCAGCGTCTGCGCGCGGAGGCTTGTGCCGTGGTCACCGGCAGCGCTACGGTGCTGGCCGACGATCCTGCGCTCACCGTGCGCGACCCGGCCTTCGCCATGGCTGGGCGCCAACCGCGCCGGGTGATTGTCGATCGGCGCCTGCGCACGCCGCCGGCGGCGCGCCTTTTCACCTTGCCGGGCGAGACGCGTGTGCTGACCGAGAGTGATGATCCCGAGCGGCTGGCGCCACTGCGCGCCAGCGGTGCCGTGGTCGAGTGCTTTGCGCCCGGCGCGCTCCAGCCCGATACCGTGCTCGCGCATCTCGCGCCGCTCGGCGTCAACGAAGTCCTGGTCGAGGCCGGACCGACGCTGGCCGGGGCGTTCCTCGTTGCGCGGGCCTGCGACGAGCTCGTCGTCCACCTTGCGCCAAAACTGCTCGGGCTGGCAGCGCGGACGGCGTTCGAAATACAGTCGCCGACACGGCTCAGCGACGCTTTCGGGCTGGATCTCGTCAGCAGCACACCGGTGGGCGATGATATCGCCCTCGTCTTCACCCCTCGTTCCCGATCCCAGGAGTAGTTTTCGCAGCATGTTCACAGGCATCGTAGCGACCGTCGGCACCATTGCCGGCATGCAAACCGTCGATCAGGCCATGCGCCTGCGCATCGCGAGTGCCGATTTGCGCCTCGATGACGTCGCGCTCGGTGATTCCATCGCCATCTCTGGTGCTTGCCTGACTGCGGTCTCGTTGGAACGCGATCATTTCGAAGTCGACGTCTCCAGTGAAACGCTGGCCCGGACGACACTCGGCCGCCGCAAGCTTGGCGACGGCGTCAATCTGGAGAAAGCGCTGCGGCTCGACGAGCGCCTTGGCGGGCACCTGGTCAGCGGCCATGTCGACGGCATCGGCCGGGTCGCGCGGCGCGAAACCCTGGGTGATTACCTGCGCTTCGTGATCGACGTATCCGACGGCCTGGCGCGATATCTGGCGTTCAAAGGCTCGGTCTGCGTGGACGGCGTCAGCCTGACCATCAATGCGGCGGGTCGCGATGATTTCGAGATTCTGACTATTCCGCACACGCTCGAGCGCACCACCCTGGGCACGCTCGGGCCGGGCGACGAGGTCAATATCGAAGTCGATCTGATTGCGCGCTATATCGAACGCCTGTTGAGCCGCGCCCCGGATGCCACCGGGCTGACGCTGGCCTCGCTCACCAAGGCAGGCTTTGCCGCACCGTCAAGCTGACATCCGGCTCAGCGTCAACCAACCGCTGCACCGACGCAACGTTTATAATCCCGCGTTCGCCCCATGGCCGCGCGGCCAATCGACGACCGAAACTATGAAGCTCAACTCTGCACAGGAACTGATCGACGACATTCGTGACGGCAAGATGGTCATCGTCATGGACGACGAGGATCGCGAGAATGAAGGGGATTTGATCCTCGGTGCCAGCCATTGCACGGCCGAACACATCAATTTCATGACCAAGTACGGCCGCGGGCTGATTTGCCTGACGCTGACCGAAGATCGCTGCCGGCGGCTCAAGCTGCCGTTGATGGTGCAGGATACGCACTACACGCATCGGACCAATTTCACGGTATCCATCGAAGCGGCTGAAGGCGTCACCACCGGAATTTCAGCCGCTGATCGCGCGCGTACCGTGCAGGCCGCGGTCGGCGCTGATGCGGGCCCGGCCGATCTCGTCCAGCCGGGCCATATCTTTCCCCTGATGGCACAGCCCGGCGGCGTGTTGACCCGTGCCGGCCATACCGAGGCCGGCTGTGATTTCGCACGCTGTGCCGGGCTCGAGCCGGCCGCGGTAATCGTCGAGATACTGAAAGACGACGGTACCATGGCGCGGCGTCCCGATCTGGAGATCATGGCTGATCAGTTCGGTCTCAAACTCGGCACCATCGCCGACCTGATTCGTTTTCGCGTAGAGAATGAAAAGACCGTCGAGCGGGCGGCCAGTGCGGTATTGCCGACGGAGTTCGGCGATTTCAAGCTGCACGCCTACCGCGATGCCATTCGCGGCGACGTCCATATGGCCCTGGTCAAGGGTGATATCGAGCCGACCCGGCCGACTCTGGTGCGCGTGCACATCTACAATCCATTCGAAGATCTGACGGCCAGTATGCGCAAGGACGCCGGCTGGCCGTTGCGAGACGCACTGCAACGCGTCGGCGAGGCCGGCGAAGGTGTGGTGGTCGTGCTCAGCAACCAGTTCGACACCGACGACCTGGTCCGCCAGGTCATGCGCTACGGCGATCCCGATGATGCCGGCTCCATTCGGCGCGAAACGGCCATTCCGATGGACTGGCGCCAGATCGGGCTTGGCGCCCAGATCCTCGCCGACCTCGGCGTACGCAAAATGCGGGTGATGAGCAATCCGCGCAAATACCATGCGATTTCGGGCTTCGGTCTCGAAGTCGTCGAATATGTGACCTGAAGGGGGCGAGCGATGCACGAGCTGAACATCATCGAAGGCCGACCGATACTGACCGAGGCCGCCAGCATCGCGGTGCTGTGTTCGCGCTTCAATCATTTCATCGTCGATCAGCTCGAGGCAGGCTGTCTCGATGTGCTGGAGCGTCACGCCACCGTGCCGGCCAGGATCACGGTGGTACGCGCGCCAGGCGCGTTCGAACTGCCAGTGGTCGCCCGCAAGCTCGCGACATCGGGACGCTACGACGCAGTCATTGCTCTCGGTGCGGTCATTCGCGGCTCGACGGCCCATTTCGAGCATGTCGCGGGCGGCGCGGCCCGCGGCATCGCCAGTGTGGCCAGCGAGACCGGAGTACCGGTCGTGTTCGGCGTGCTCACGGTCGATACCATCGAGCAGGCGATCGAGCGTGCCGGCACCAAGGCCGGCAACAAGGGCGGCGAGGCTGCGGCGGTCGCACTCGAGATGATTTCCCTCATGCGCCAGCTCTGACATGGCACGCAAACCAGGCAATCAGGGGCGGATCCGAGCTCGTCGCTGCGCCGTGCAGGCCCTTTATCAATGGCAGGTGGGTGGCCATGAACCGCAGGATATCGTCAGCGAATTCGTTGCCGAACGTGAGCTCGAGAGCGTGGATCAGGTTTATTTCGGCACCCTGGTGCGCGAGGTGACCGACCAGTTCGAGACGCTCAAAAGCGATTTGGAAGCCTGTCTCGATCGCGAATGGGCCAAGCTCGATCCGGTCGAGCGCAGTGTGCTGCTGGTCGGTGCCTATGAGATGCGCAACTGCCTCGAGATGCCGTTCCGGGTCGTCATCAACGAAGGCGTCGAATTATGCAAGATGTTCGGGACCGTCGACGGCTATCGCTACATCAACGGCGTACTCGACCGACTCGCGCATGCCCAGCGCGCGGTTGAAGTCGACGCTGCACATTGACTGGCACGGCTGCACCGGGTGCTCTGAATACGTGCTCGTCAATGCCGCTCGAGGTTGCTGAGCACACGGTACCCGGTTGCGACCTGCCTCCATCACCTGGAGTACATTTACGAGCGGGTGTTCAGTGATGGATGAATTTGCGCTGATCGCGCGCTATTTCTCCCCGCTCGGCGACGCCGGTGCCGACATCCTCTGCGCCATTGGTGACGATGCGGCGCTGATCGAGCCGACCGCCGGGCGCCTTGCCGTTGTCATCGACACGCTGGTCGAAGGCGTGCACTTTCCCAGCTCCATCACGCCCGCTGATCTCGGTTTCCGCGCGGCGGCGGTCAATCTGAGCGACCTCGCAGCGATGGGCGCCCGACCGCGCTACGCGACCCTCGCCTTGACTTTGCCGAGCGCTGAGCCCGCCTGGCTGGCGGCCTTTGCGCAGGGCCTCGGCGAGGCTCTGCGGCCGGCCGGAGTCGCTTTGATCGGCGGTGACACCACGCGCGGACCGCTGACGGTCACCGTGCAGATCCTCGGTCTCCAGGACGGGCCGGCGATGTTGCGCGCGGGAGCCTGTGTCGGCGATTTGGTGTGTGTCAGCGGCACCCTCGGTGATGCCCGAGCCGCACTCGACAGTCTCGACGCGCCGGCCCGGAATCCCGACGTGATCGAATTTGCGAGGCGCTATTTTCGCCCGCAGGCGCGCCTCGAACTGGGCCTGGCGCTGGGCACCTTTGCGCACGCCGCTATCGATATCTCGGACGGGCTCATAGCCGATCTGGGCCATATCGCCGCGGCCAGCGGTATCGCCATCGACATCGAACTCGAACGCCTGCCATTGTCCGCGGCGTTGTCGCGGCACTATCCGCGGAATACTGCGCTTGCCTATGCTGCGGGCGGCGGGGATGACTATGAACTCGCCTTCACCCTGGCGCCGGAGCATCTTGCCGCCGCACAGGCTGCCGCCGCTGCGTGTGCGGTGCCGATCACGGTTATCGGTGCGGCCACTGTCGGCCGCGGCGTGCGCTGCCTGGCCGACGATGGCCGGGATCGCGCGGCTGAATTCTGCGGTTTCAGGCATTTTTGACGGCTGTTCCTCGTTTTTGTCAAGACTGCGCAGGAGGTATAAGGTGTGTTGTAAGGAATCGGGTGTCGGCCAGGCAGCGCCCGCGGCGTCGTGTGCGCACCCGCCCGTCCGTAATTCGGAGAACCACCATGATGCGCGTTCTACGCACCAATGTATTGTTCATGCTGCTTCTGGCAGCCTTCAATGCTGCGGGGCAGCAGTCGGAAATCGACGTCTGGGAGAGCTTGCTCAAGCCCAGGTACTTCCCCGAGATCGAGTTCGGCGATGGCCGCGGCATCATCGAAATGAAAACGCCTTATCGTGCCGAGGACGCGGCGTTCACCCCGGTCTCGGTCCTCGCTGGTCTGCCGCAGACCGAACAGCGCTACATCGAGAAACTGTATCTTTTCGTCGAGAAGAATCCGCAGCCACTGGTCGGGATCTTTACCCTCACGCCAGCCATGGGGCGCGCCGACCTCGCGCTGCGCGTGCGCATCGATCAGTACACCAATGTGCGCGCCGTGGCGGTATTGAACAGCGGCGAACATCATCTCGTGACCAACTTCGTCAAAGCCTCGGGCGGCTGCTCCGCGCCGCTCGCGGCAGATTTCGCGGCGGCGATGGAGCGCATCGGCTCGATGAAATTCCGCACCGTCGGCGAGGCACGCGAGGATGACTTGTTGATCGGGCAGTTCATGCTCAGCCATCCCAACATCACCGGTATGCAGAAGGACCAGAAAACCCAGCTCATTCGGCCCGAGCATTACGTCAAGATCATCAAGCTCTATCATGGCGATGTACTCCTGATGACTGCCGAGACCGGTTTCTCGGTCAGTGCCGATCCGAGTTTTCGCTTCTTCTTCCGTGACCGCGGCGCGCGCGAGTTGCGTGCCGAGGTCGTCGATTCCAAAGGGCTCACCTGGGAGGAACGATTCGAGATTCGCAGCTGAGCGGTGGCGCCGAACGGCTTGCCGCCGGTAATGTCACAGGCTGCTAGAATCCATTCTTTCCCCGTTCCGGAGCCGAGCCGCGATGCATGCCGAATTCCGTCAACGACTGCTTGCCGGCGAGCGACTCTACGGCACCATGGTCACGCTCGATTCGACGGCGGTGGTCGAGACCTTGTGTCATATCGGCTACGACTGGTTGTTCGTGGAAACCGAGCACGCACCGTTGCTGCCGGACGCTGTCCAGCGCATCGTACAGGCTGCGGGCACGACGCCGTGCATCGTGCGCCTGTCGCGTGGCGACGAGATTTCTATCAAGCGTGCGCTGGATGCCGGCGCTGCCGGTATCATGGTGCCGCAGGTCAATTCCGCCGCCCATGCCCGCCTGATCGTCAGCTACGCCAAGTATGCACCCATGGGCAGCCGAGGTATCGGCCTCAATCGGGCCAGCAAGTACGGTCTCGAATTCGCCGACTATCTCGCCCGGGCCAATGACGCGACGACTATCGTCGTGCAGGCTGAACATGTCGACGCGGTGGAGAACATCGAAGAAATCTGTGCCGTGGAGGGCGTCGATGCGGTCCTGGTCGGGCCCTACGATCTGTCAGCCAGCATGAACCGCACCGGTCGCCTGCACGATCGCGAAGTGGTTGCCGCCATCGACCGTGTGCGTGATGTGTGCCGTGCTCACGGCCGGCGGCTGGGCTACTTCGGTCTGACGCCCGATCTGGTCCTGCCACGGGCCGAGGAAGGTTACAATCTGCTTTGCTCTGGCGTCGACATCGCATTGTTCGCCGAGCGTGCACGTGCGTTGCTGCATACACTACGAGGCGAGAACGACAGCCAATGAATCAGGAATTACGCGAACGCTTGCAGGCCCTCGATTGCGCTGCACTGGCGGATGCGGACAAGACGCTTCGCGTCGTCGATCCGACGCTGCGCCCGGTAATGCCCGGGCGCAAGCTGGTCGGCGTGGCCCGGACAGTACGTTGCCACGAGGATTTTCTGACTGTCATCAAAGCGCTCGACGAAGCGGTTCCGGGCGAAGTCCTGGTAATCGATACCGGCGGCAGCCGGCGTGCGGTGGTCGGCGAGCTGTTCTCGATGGAGGCGCGGCGTCGGGGCCTCGCCGGTATCGTCGTCGATGGCCCGGTTCGCGATGTTCATGCCGTTGCGGCACTCGATATACCGGTTTGGGCACGTTGCTATTGCCCCTGCTCCGGCACTACACAGCGCTTGTTGGAAACCCAGATTACGGTGCGTTGCGGCGGCGTCGAGGTCAACCCCGGCGACATCCTGGTGGGCGATGATGACGGCATCGTCATTGCCACGGCGGCCGAATTCGCCGCGCTCGTGGGACAGGCCGAAACCATCAAGCGCAAGGAGGAAGAGCTTTGCCGCCGTATGGCCGCCGGGCAAGGTCTCATCAGTCTGCTCAATTTCGCCGAGCATGTTGCGGCTGTGGAACGCGGTGAAGACAGTCGCCTGGCATTCAAGATCGATGATTGAGCAGCGTCGTGATCGCGGCTGGCCGGTGTCGGCCATGACCATGCGCATAATCATGGCCGCGCTCGGCCTGGCCGGCGCTGTCGCTGCGAGCGCGGACGACGCGGTCTTCGAAGGGACCTCACTGCCGTTGGAAGCGCGCCGCCTGGTCGAGGATCTGTCGACCTGCGCCGCCTATTATTTCAATGCCACCAAGGCCCGTCCGCTGCGCGAATACGAAGCGCTCTACGGCGCCGGCGAGCGCGCCATGAATCGCGCTTCGCGCCTGCTCGATCGACCGCGAGTCGATCGTCTCGTCGGCGATGCTGCGGTCGCCATGACGGCCATGACCGGCGGCAACTGGCATCACTACCATCGTGTCACTGCACGTTACGGCGACTTCTGCGCCGAACTCGTCGGTGAGGCGCAATGAACTAAGGAGCATCGACGATGCGCATGAATTTCCCTTTGTTATGGCTGGCTCTGGCCATGCTCGTGAGTACTCCCGCGGCGGCGGCCCCGGATGCACCTTTGATCGAGGTCACGCGGGTGTACGCCGATGACGAAGGCAAGACCCGTTTCGGCGAGGGGGCGCTCGCGCTCGCTGTGACTGACTACGCACCACCGGCACCGTCCATTGCCGTATCCCCGCGCCTGCCGGTGACCGACCTCGCCATTGCCCGTCTGCCTGTAGGCTGGTACGGTGACTGGCATCCCGCCCCACGGCGCCAATACGCGCTCATGTTGAGCGGTGCGTTCGAGATCGAAACCGGCGATGGCGAGAAACGTACTTTCGCCGCCGGCAGTATCTTCCTGCTCGAGGATGTCGCGGGCCAGGGTCACCGCACTCGCGTGGTCGGCGATGAGGAAGTTACCGTCGCACTGGTGCCGACACCCTGAGAGGGTGGTTGGGAAGCTCTGTAAAAGGGAGCGAGCATCCCTGTTCAAATCGTGGGCAGCATCTTACCCGCGCCGCGCAGGTAGAAAATCAAATCCATTTCGGGGCCGAGGTGGCCGTAGCCCGAGATCGCGGCCGAGATCTGGCCGCGGTGATGGGTGCCGTGGTTGAAAACATGTTGTACGACCAGGGCGAAAGGGTTCTCGAAGCGGGTGCCGGCAAGATTGGTGTATGACAAGGGCTGGTCCAGTGCAGCCTCATCCATGTTCTCCAGCCACTCGGCCCAGCGCGCCGTCTGTACCGTCAGCGCATTTTCGAGCGCACTGCGCTCGTGCTCGAGTTCCGTATCGAGTCCAGGAACCTCGTAGCCTTCGCCGATGATCCGCCCGTACCACACCCGGTCGGCCAGCAGCAGGTGGTTGAGTGTGCCATGGATACTGCGGAAGAAAAGCCCGCAGTCGGCGCGGTAGAGCTCGTCGTCGAGCGGCAGGAGTGCATCGTAGAGCATGTCGAAAGTCCAGGCGTGGTAGCGCGCGAGTAGCAGCAGGTGGGCATGCATCGTGTGAAGCTCCGCGGAACGGTTGCGATAGTACTGGCGTGAGATGGCATTCTCGAGCGTCGCCCTGGTTGTCAAGCTTACCGCGTAAGGAGTGTTGTCGTGCACCGCGTTTGCCTGCGTGGAAGCGCAAGACGTAACATGCGTGCTCGCTCACGCTCCATGCCGAATCTGAACCCTTGCCCCGAGGACAAGTTGATGAATGGTGCTCATACCTTGCTCGATACCTTGGTCGCGGCCGGCGTCGAGGTCTGTTTCGCGAATCCGGGAACTTCCGAGATGCACCTCGTCACGGCTATAGGCAAGAGTGAACGGGTCCGCCCGATCCTGTGCCTTTTCGAGGGCGTGGTGAGTGGCGCGGCCGATGGTTATGCGCGTATGAGTGGCAAACCGGCGATCACGCTGTTGCACCTCGGCCCTGGATATGCGAATGCCATGGCCAATCTGCACAACGCACGCAAGGCGCATTCTTCGGTGGTCAATATCGTCGGCGATCACGCCGTGTGGCATCACCAATACGATGCACCGCTGACTTCCGACGTGCCTGGGCATGCACGACTGCACTCACACTGGGTGCGGACTTCGGCGTCGGCCGAGGATCTGGCCCTGGCCGGTGCCGAGGCGGTGCAGGCAGCGCGCTCCGGCGCCGGTCAGATTGCAACGCTGATCGTACCGGCCAATCACGCCTGGGAACCAGCCAGCCGGTCCTACGATCGGCTGCAAGCGCCGCCCCTGGCCGCGGTGACAGACGATGTGATCGCGCGAGCAGCGGCCTGCCTCACCAATGGTCGGCGGACTGCTCTGGTCATGGGTGCGGGCGCCTTGCGCGAGCAGGCCCTGGTCGCCGCCGGCCGTATTCACCGCCATACGGGCGCGACGCTGTTGTGCGAAACGTTCCCGGCCCGCCTCGAGCGCGGTGCGGGCCGTGTGCCTGTGGCGCGTATTCCCTATTTCGCCGAACAGGCGATCGAGTTTCTGGCCGACTTCGAACAGATGATCCTGATCGGCGCCGGCCAGCCGGTCGCGTTCTTCGCCTATCCGGGCGTGCCCAGTCTGTTGGCGCCGCCGGACTGCGAAATGGTGTCATTGGCGGCTGCTGACGACGATATCGTCGGCGCCGTCGAGGCGCTCGCCGCGCGCATCGGTGCGGGCGATGCCTATCCGCAGCAGGCGCGCCAAGTGCCGACGGTCGCCGGCGACGATTTGACGCCCGCGGCGATCGGCGATGTGATCAGTGTGCTGCTGCCGGAAAATGCCATCGTGTCCGATGAAGGCATCACCTGCGGCCTCGAATTGTTTCTGCGTACCCAGGGTGCGGCGGCGCATGACTGGCTCGCGATCACCGGCGGCTCGATCGGGCAGGGGCTGCCGGTCAGCTTCGGTGCGGCCATTGCCTGCCCGGCACGCAAGGTCGTCGCATTCCAGGCCGACGGCAGCGCGATGTATACGGTGCAGACATTGTGGAGCATGGCGCGCGAGGACACCGATTTGACGGTTGTCCTGCTCAACAACAGCAGTTATGCCATTCTCAATGTCGAACTCGCCCGCCTCAAGGCGGAGGCACCGACGGCCAAGACCCTGTCCATGCTCGATCTCTCGCATCCAGTGATCGATTGGTGCGACATCGCGCGTGGTATGGGGGTGGGTGCGACCCGCGCCGCGACGGTGGCTGAATTCGAGCAGGCTTTCGGTGCGGCCATGAATACCCGCGGGCCGCAGCTGATCGAGGTCATGGTGAAGCAGGACTTCAGCCCCAGGCTGCGTCGTTGACGCTCATCGCCCCGGCCGTTCGATCGCGCTAAGGGTCAATCCGGCCGATGCAGATGCGCTTGCCGGACGTCGAAGATCTGCTCGGCGCCGTGCTCGTCGAGAACCGCGTTCAAGGCTTCGTAGAGCTCTCCGAGCAGCGGCCCGACCGTGTGCAGCATGACTTGCTGCAGGGCCTGCTGGATACGAGGTGAATCGCAGTAGATGGTGACGGCCTGCCAGAAGATACGGCACATCGATCCGGGAACGAGCGGATTGGTTCGAGTGTCGAGAGGATGACCCAGGACGTTGGCGAGACGAACGTTGAGTTCGAAGAATTTGGCTTTGTAGCGCTCTTCTATGGTGTGAGCGACAGCGCTGATGCGCGTATCGTGCTCGAGAGCGAGCTCGTGCACCACGCCCATTCCGGCTTCGCTCGATTTCGCCCCTGCCCGCGTCGACTGCAGCTGGGCCATGGTCAGTTCCTGGGTCTGTTCGAGGTCGCTGGCCTCGGAGAAGCCCTGCAGCACCTGCTGCTCGATGGTGCGCGTCACCGCCATGGCTTTCGCGTCCAGCGTATCGGCTTCCGCACGCGCCGCCTGTGCCTCCTGCGGGTCGGGATGCTCACTCGGCAGGCGCAGGCGTGTACCGAGCTCAGTGCGCATCGCCCAAATCATGTTGGGCAGGAGTTTCCGCACGGTCTTGCGGCAGGCCTGCATGATGCGGCGCTGGTTGGGGTCGAGTTCGCGGCGCTTGCGTTCGGATTCGTCGATGCGCGCCACCACGGCCTGGCGCGCAATCTCGCGCAAAGCCGTGCGCAAGGCGGGTGTCTGTTCGAGGAAGCGGATGCCGAGCGCAACCGGCGCCCGCCACATGACTTGCGCTTTGACGGCGACCCGCTCGGTCTCGGGATCCGGTGCGAAGGCGACGTCTACGGTGGTGCCTTGCTTGAGCAGCTCGGTATGACGCTCGTCGGCGATGATCTCGCGCGCTTTCGCCATATCGACGGTGAGCAGCATGCCCGTCGCACTGATATCCTCGATGATGCATTGGACGCCGGCGCCGAGACGATCGGTGACCAGCGCGGGGATGGACACCGCATGTCGCAGATTCTCGCGGCGATGCCCCCATTCCTCGTCGCGATCGAGGATATCCGGCTCGTCTATCCTCACGACACGGCTCCGTCTGGTGTCGTCGAACGCCTCCCGGCAAGGGCAGCGGGCGCGCGGGGTTCGATGACTGTGTCGGATTTGACCATCCCGGGATACGTCGATACGGAGCGGCACCAGTATAGACCCGCGGGCTCTGCTTGAATACGCGT
>JBBDTC010000002.1:0-2286 GCA_040904625.1 Gammaproteobacteria bacterium | reverse complement strand
CGCCCTGGTCCCCTTGTCTCGGAGCGGTTATCACCCGGCAGCACTTCGGCTGGAAACCTTCCGAAGCAGATCCTGCACGCCTACACCTTGAAATCACGGACATGAGAGTGCACTGACTCAGACGGAAGGTACAGGCAGTCGGTCGATACGATCACAGAAACGGTCTGGGCCATGACCCCAGACTCGCACGATCAGAACCGCCGGTGAATCCTATGTTTGTGTCTGAGCACTAGGTGATCACCGGTAGCGGTCCTGACCGAGCGCGGCGTGGCTGCCGACGTAGCAAGTCTGGCCAATGGCGAAGAGCGGCAGCAACGGTTCCAGGTCGCCGGCGAGCCGGAGGGTGCCGCGCTGGCCCTCCACCGGGATGCGGCATTCGCCACCGAGCTGCTTGAGGTTGGCGTAGATATTGTCGGTCATGAGGGTCTCCGGAAGGTCAGACACCGCGCTTGTTGCCCCAGATCAGGACATGCAGCTGCGGCAGGATGCGGGGGGCGAACCAGCCATCGGCCATCGCCGTTTCGGTCAGCCAGCCGAGACGGTCGGCGAGCGATTGCGGGTTGACCGGGGTGTCGGGATCGACCTCCGGATTGCCGGGCTGAAGATAGAGCGGCAGTTCGGGATGGTGGGCATGTGCGTCCTTGGCCCAGTCATAGTCGGCCTGGTCGAAGACCACGATCTTCATCACCGTTTGCCGCGCCTTGGCACCGGCGGCCACGCATTCAGCGAAGGCCCCCCAGTCCACGCGCTCGCCACTCGACGGGGGTTTGGGCGACAGCACCAGCGTCTCGAGTTCCGCGAACCAAGGCCGCGCGACCGAGCCCTGCGTCTCGCAGGCAAAGCGGTAACCCGCCGCGCGACCACGCGCGATCACCGGGCCGAAATCCTGGATCGCCGGGTTGCCGCCGCTGAGCGAGACCGTCAGGGGGCGTCCGCCGGACAGGCGCAGCACCTCTCCCCAGACCGCGTCGTCGCTCATCGCCGCCCAGCTGTGGCGATACCGGCTTTCGACCGCGTGGAGGCTGTCGCACCAGCTGCACCGGTAGTCGCAGCCGCCAGCGCGGATGAAGACTGTGGGTTCGCCGATCAGGGCGCCCTCGCCCTGGATCGTGGGGCCGAAAATCTCGGCGATGCGCAGTGTCGTCATCGACGGTATTCGGCCCAGGTCTTGGGCGTCTCGCTGACCAACACGGCGCTGGTCTCGGGCCAGCGTGCGGCGCACCAGTCGTAGAAGTGCCGGGCCATGTTTTCAGCCGTCGAGGGCACGTCCAAAACATCGTTCAGATGTCGGTGGTCGAAGCTGTCGTCGATATAAGTCTTGAGCGGCTTGAGATCGTGGTAGTCGCGCACGAACCCGTCCGCGTTGAGCGTTTCCGCTGCCAGCTCCACCACTACGATGTAATTGTGGCCGTGCAGCCGCGCGCATTGATGCTCGGGCGGCAAGTGGCCCAACTGATGCGAGGCGGCGAAATGAAATTCCTTGCGGATTCGAAACATCAGTTCTTCTCCCGCTCTGCGATGGCCTTCGCCCAATAATCGGGGTCGGCATATACAGTGGGATCCGGAACACCGGCGAGATGAAATGCCTCGCGACGCTCGACGCAGGTGCCGCAACGGCCGCAATGTACCTCGCCGCCCTTATAGCAGGACCAGGTTTCCGCGAAGGGTGTGCCGTGGTCTGCGCCCTCTCGCACGATATCGGCCTTGCTGCGCTCGACAAAGGGCGTGTGCAGGCGAACCTCAGCATATCCATCAAGCGCCGCCTGTTGCATGGCATCGAATGCGCGGGTGAAGGCGGGGCGGCAATCGGGATAGATGAAGTGATCGCCGCCATGGACCGCAGTAGCAACGGCCGCATCTCCATTTGCAGCGGCGACACCAAAGCCGATCGCCAGCATGATCGTATTGCGGTTCGGAACGACGGTAATACGCATCGTGTCCTCAGCGTAGTGGCCGTCCGGAACGTCGATGTCACCGGTCAGCGCAGATCGGGTCAGTGCTGACCCGATCCCGCGCATGTCGATCAGGTGATGCGGCACGCCCAGGCGACGTGCGGCCGAGGCCGCGAAGTCGAGCTCCTTGCGGTGGCGCTGGCCGTAATCAAAGGAGACCAGCCGGGTAAGCTGGTGCTTATCAGCGGTGATGTGTGCGAGCGACACGGAGTCGAGTCCGCCCGAGCAGATGACGAGAGTTCTCATGTTGGGCCCTTGTTTTGATGTCCGGGTAGGCTGCGACCGGATGGAGTGCCGTAAACCACAAGCCGACCGGAATGCAAGCTGCATTGGG
>JBBDTC010000001.1:41308-65840 GCA_040904625.1 Gammaproteobacteria bacterium | reverse complement strand
TGGCAAGGCGCAAGGAAGGCGAATAGTGGTTCTATTCAACTGACGAGCAACGCTGTCAGACGGGATGGATCGGCGTTCCAAATCGCTGAGTTATTCTGGCACGGGCCCTAAGCCGCATTGATTCGAAATCCTATGAGAGGAAAAACCCTGAGCTGGCGTTCGGCCATGCACACTGATGTGGGGCGGGTTCGCAAGCTGAATGAAGATTCCGCCCTCGACCGCGGCCAGGACGGACTGTGGGTGGTGGCGGATGGCATGGGCGGGCACTCTGCCGGCGACCTCGCCAGCCAGCTCATCGTCAATTCTCTTGCCAAACTCGAGTTGTGCGACGACCTCGGCGACCTGGTCGAACGCGTCGAGGATGCCGTCATCGGCGTCAACGAGCGCTTGCATGCCGTCGCCAATGCGCATAACCAGACCAGCGGCAGTACGGTAGTCATCCTCCTCGCACGAGGCCGGCATGCTGTCACCATGTGGGCCGGCGACAGTCGCCTGTACCGCGTGCGTGATGGCAAGCTCGCCCAGTTGACCAGCGACCACACGCAAATCGAACTCTACATCGAGCGTGGACTGGTCGAGCGCGCCGCGGCGAAAGGCCATCCGTCGAGCAACATGGTGACACGTGCAGTTGGGGTTACCGATAATCTTTTGATGGAGATGGATATGTTCGAGCTGTGTGCGGGCGATCGCTTCCTGCTCTGCTCCGACGGCCTCGACAAACATGTCCAGGATCCGGAGATCGAAGCCGTTTTGCAATCCGGCTCACCGGACCAAGCCGTCCAGCAGCTCATTGAGCTGACCCTGGAACGGGGCGCGGTCGACAATGTCACAGTCTGCGTCGTGGAGGTGGCAGCAGCATGAATCGGGACGCGGTGCGAACCGCCGCGGCTGCGCAGGGGCAGCCGAATGTACAGAGGATTTCCGCCAGGGGCCTACAGCATGGCTGACTTCAAGACAACACTCGAGCGCCTGGCGCGCCGCGAGATCGAGTTCGAAGCCGTCGCTGCCAACATCGACCGGCTCTTGCGCAACAAACCGCAAGCCGCCGTTGCGGTCATGGACCAGCTCAAGCAGGCCGTCGAGGCGGACGTCCTCGACCCGGCGACCTACACCCGGCTGCGCGCCCGCGTCGCGGTGCACCTCGAAGCGGGGGCGCGCGCCAGCAACGGCGACCGTACCCAATTCGCCAACGATGCCGACGATACGCCGGCTGATGACGAAGAATCCTTCCTGGACATCACCGGTGGTGGAGAAGACAGGACGCAGCTGATCACTGCGATGGGTTCCGGCACCGCCGCGACGACTGCACCACCGCCCCGTACGGAGGCCGACGATGATGCCGCGCTCGACACCGATGCGGGCTCGGCGACATCGTCCTCGTGGTCGAGCAGTGGACCTCCGACCGGACAGACGGATACCGGCTGGGATGGTCAGGGCGCCGCATCGGCGGCCAGGCTCGGGCCGGGAGGCGTGCTGCGCGGACGCTTCCAGCTCGACGAGGTCCTCGGCCAGGGCGGCATGGGCGCCGTCTATCTGGGGCGCGACCTCATCAAGGTACGGGCCAAGGACAAGCAACCGCGGGTCGCGCTCAAGGTCCTCAACGAGGATTTCAAACAACACCCTGATTCCTTCATCGCGCTGCAGCGCGAAGCCAGCCGCCAACAAAAGCTCGCCCATCCCAACATCGCGACCGTCTACGACTTCGATCAGACCGAGGACGGTCTTGCCTTCCTGGTCATGGAATTGCTCGAAGGGCAGCCGCTCAACGAATTCATCAAGAAGACCGTCAAACCCAAGGGCGGCCTGCCGTTCAGCGAAGCCTTCCCCATCGTCCAGGGCCTGGGAAACGCGCTGGTCTATGCCCACGAGCGCAATATCGTTCATTCGGATTTCAAGCCCGGCAACTGCTTCATCACCCACGAAGGGCAGATGAAAGTGCTCGATTTCGGCATTGCGCGTGCGGTCAAGGCGCCAGGCGCGGCTGAAGGCGAGACGACCATTTTCGATCCGGGCAAGCTCGGCGCTCTGACGCCCGCCTATGCCAGCCTGGAAATGCTGGAGGGCGAAGAGCCCGACCCGCGTGATGACATCTACGCACTGGCCTGCGTCGCCTACGAACTGCTCGCCGGCAAACACCCGTTCAACAAGATTCCGGCCAACAAGGCCCGCGATGCCGGCCTCTCTCCCGAGCCCATCAAGGGCCTGAAGCGCAAGCAGTGGCGGGGGCTGCAGCGCGGGCTGGCCTTCAAGCGCGAGGACCGCAGCCAGACCACCGCGCAATTCCTGGAAGAGTTCGAAGGCGCGACATCGCCGTGGAAGAACCCCTTCGTCATGGTCCCTGCGATCACGGCATTGCTCGTCGTCGCCGGCTTTTTCCCGGCTCAGAACTATCTCGAACAACGCGATATCGAGGCGCGCATCGCGATGGCCGCCAGCGGCGAACCAGCGCAGATCGAAGCCATGCTCGACGGTCTCGAAAGGGACGAACTGCCACGCGATCAGCGCGACCGGATCTTTACTGCGACGAAGGAGCAGGTGCTCGATTATTTCGACCGCCGAGCGCGCGGTCAGATCGATATCGCACAGGGCAACTACGATTTCAGCGGCGCGCGGCAGACACTCGCCACTGCGCGCGGCTTGAGTACGGTTTACCGCGACACCAGTGTCCTGCTCGAACTGCAGCAGTTCATCGAAGCAACCGAGAACCGCCTGTTCGCCGAACAGTTCGATCGTTTCAACGAAGCGCTCGAAAACGGCAATCTGCTCGCGGTCGAAGGCGAGGACGACATTTTCGACGCCATGGCTATCGTGCGTCGGATTGATCCCGACCATCCCATGCTCGTCGACCGCCGCCTGCCCGGCGCCTACGCTGCGGCCATCGATACAGCGCTCGAGAACGAAGACTACGATTATGCCGATGAGCTCGGTGCCGTCGGCCTCGATCTGATTCCCGACAGCACCAACCTGGCCAACTTGACCGACAAGATTGCCGGCGCTCGCGATCGCGCCCAGACGCGCTCGCGGATCCTCGCCGCCATCGCTGCCATTCAGCAAGCCGAGGCTTCCGACGAGGGCTTGGCCGCCTACGTGGACGTCGGCGAGGCCGTCGCCGACCTGGCTCGCGCGGATCCGGGAAATGAACTGCTCGATAAATTGCGTGCCGAGATCCAGGCCCAGGCCGCGCGGGACATCGCAGCCCTGGAAGCCTCCAGGAAGTGGGGACGAAGCGCGCTCATGGGTGGCAATTTCAAAGCCTTGCTGCGCGGTCTCGGCCTGCACGAATTGAACGCGCGAACCGCTCGCCTGGGCGAGGAATTCGATGCCGCGGTCAGCCGCGCCCGTGCGGAGGTCACTGCGGCCGTCGCCGCTGGCGCGCTGGCGCCGGCGGCAAGCGAACTGGAGCGTCTGGCCAATATTGCGCCGCGCAGTCCGCAAACCCGCAAGGCGCGCAATCAACTCGCCAAGGCGTGGCTGCGAAACGCCCGCGAAGCGCGCCACACCGGCGAGTTCGATGCGGCTGTCAGCGCACTCGACACTGCGCGCGGCCTGGCACCCGACGACGCCGTCAAGGCCCTGCTGCGCGATGAGCGCGAGCGCATCGATAGCGCGCGCGGCCTCGACGCCGCTGCGCGCGATGCACTCGCCGCGGAGCAAAAGGCGGTTTTCGAACAAACACTGACCGAGGTGCGCGCCGCCATGGCCAGGCTCGGTTCTGACAAGCAGGCGTATGAGGCTGTGTTTGCCCGCGTCGATCAGCTCGAGGCACTCGCGCCTGGCGATCCCCGGCTCGCCGCTTTGCGCGAAGATCTGGCTGCCACGGTCAAGACCGCGGCGGACGACATGAGCGCGGCAGGACTGTGGGATGCGGCGGTCGATCTCGTCCATCAGGCTCTGGTCGAATTCCCGCAGGCGACCAGCCTCGAAAGTGAGCTCGTCGCCCTCGAACAGGCGCGCAAAGCCTTCATCGTTGCGCAGGAACGCGAAATGGTGGCTGCAGCCAAGCGTGAGATTACGACGCTGCTGGAAAACCCGGAGGCGGATCGCGCCTGGCGTGCCAAGATCCGCCAGAGAATGGAAGATATCCTCGCCCTCGGCCAACCCGACGACCCCTGGCTCGAGGAGAACGGTTTGCGCATTGCCGAGACCTACATCGAACGGGCGGCAATGATGCGCGAGCAACAGCGTTTCGCCGAAGGTGCGAACCTCCTCGCCGATGCCGAGCGCTTTGCGCCCGAGGCACCCGGATTGTCCGCCGAGCGCGCGGAACTCGACGCCGCGACCGCGGCCTTCGAGCGCGAGCAGGCAGAACAGGCCAGACTGGCGCGTATCGACGGCCTGAAGGAAACATTCCAGAGTCAGGCGCGCGCCAACGACGTTGCCGGCGCACAGAAGACGCTCGATGCCCTGCGCGGTGAACTCGACGGGCAGGACGACAGCTTCGTTGCAACCGAGGCGCCCCGCCTGCTCGCGGCCGCTTATTACAAGCTCGCCACGCAGCGCGCCGCAGCCACTGATTTCGCCGCCGCGCTGCGCTTCGCCAAAGCCTGCGCCGAACTGCAGCCGCAACGCCTCGACTGCAAGAACGCAGTGCGCGATTACACCGTTGACGGCAACCGCCAGGATCTGCAGAAAATCTTCAGCCGCGGTGGCAACTTCGATCTGACCGAGGTGATGGCGAAAATCGCCGAAGTGCAGATCCTCGACCCCGGCGTCTTCAGTCGTTCCGAGGGGGCCTGGGCGGAAGCGCTCGGTGAGCGCCTGGAAAATCTGAAGGAGACGGCCGGAACCGGGGCCAACGAAATCATCACGCAAGCCAAGGAATTGTTCGTCGGCAATCAGCTGATCGCTGCCATAGAGCCTGTCACGCTCGAAGTCGCACCCTCGCGCTATGCCGCCGAAGTGAACGCCGCCATGGACAAGGCGCTGCTTGGCACGGCCCGCGATCTGCTCAAGCAAGCCAACGTCACCGAAGGCGATCATCCCGATATCGTGCGTTTGAAAGCGGCTTACAACGCACGCGTCGGTGATGCGCGCGACCTGTTCGAGACCTACAAGGAACAGTACACGGCCGGCAATTACGAGGACGCCCTGGAGACCATGGAGAACGCCCTGACGGTGTGGGCGGACAGCAGCACTTTCAAGAAGGAGCACGCCCGGGTGGTCGCCAAATTGAACGAACGTGCGGTCGCCACCGACGGCGCTTCGGCGGGCCGTGTGATCGCCGCCGCACTGCCTCCCACCGAACCCTGCACGCCCAGTCTGGCAGGGCATGGCAAGCGTAAAAAAGGCACCTGCTTCTATTTCGTGTCAGGCAATCAACGCGGCCCCTTGCTCGTCGTCGTACCTCCCGGCGAGGGCTTCGAAGCGCCATTCGCAATCGGCAAGTACGAAGTCACGGCGGCCGATTACAACCGCTATTGCGTCCTCAGCGGCGACTGCGAGCCGAAACGCGACCTCGAAGGACGCCTTCCGATCAGCGGCATCTCGCTCGAGCAGGCGCGCGCCTACGTCGCCTGGCTCTCGCAACGCACCGGGCAGACATTCCGTCTGCCCAGCGTCGAGGAATGGTCTTATGCCGCCGCCGCGGGTGGCGATCAGCCGAAGAAGGATTATAACTGCCGCCTCGAACAGGGTGGGCAGATTCTCAAAGGCCAGGGCACCATGGGTGTGAATACCGGCAGGCCCAATGGATGGGGCTTACACAACTATATCGGCAACGTCCAGGAATGGGCCGAGCGAGAGGGGGGCATCGTCGCTCGCGGCGGCGCATTCGAAGATACCTTCAGCAAATGCGACATCATGCTCGAGAAGAACCACGATGGCAGCCCTGATGAGGCCACCGGCTTTCGCGTCTTGCTCGAGCTGAATTGAAGTGATGATGCCCGATCGCGGTTTTTGGCCCTCGATGGCCGGACGAGTGTGCCGATGAGTAGCGTTACGCTGCGCGAACTTTCCCGCCGTTACGCCACCGGCGACATCGATCGTGATACCTACCGTAGGCGTCGGCGCGCGTTGATCGAAGACATCGTCGCCGGGAATATCGAACTCCTCCCCTACCAACCGCCCGAGCCTGACACGCCCACCGTTTTCCCCTACGACGATGATGACGGCGATACGACTCAGGAGATCGCGCCGCCCCTCCCCGTCCCGCAGCGCGGCGGCCGCCGGCGCGCTGCAGGCGCCTACGCGCTGATGGGCGCCGTGATCATCGTTACGGGTTTGGTCGCCTGGTGGTTCACGCGGCCGGCGGGCAACGATTCGGTTGGTGTGGCCAGCCCGGTCCAGCGTGAAACGTCGGCTGAAACCGAATTGTTGGAGAATTTCCTCTCCACGCAGCCCTGGGCGGCAGCGAATCTCAATCAGTTCGCGCAGGCCTGGGCGGCGCTCGACCCCGCAGCGCGCGCCAGGCTGCGCGATGCCGACGCCAAGCGCCGACTGGCCGAGGCGATCCTGGAACAGATAGCAACCGAAAATGCCCTCATCGGACTCGGCGATACGGCGACGGCACTCGAAGCCCAGCGCGATCTGCTGGATTTCGCCGCGCGGCTCGGCATCAGCGATCCGCGGCTCGACCGTGCACAGGAGGAATGGGCCGAGGCCGAGCGCCGGCATACTGTCGACGCTGCACAGGACGACGAAGCCACGGCCGCCAGCGAACGACCGGTAGCGCAGTAGCACTACGTGCGGTGCCGCCAGCGTCCCCCTGCATCATGCACGGCCCCTTATAGTTTTCGAATATGAACAGCCGCATGGAAAACCTCGACCCTGTCTCACGCGACCATTTCTCCGATCTTGCCGCACGTTGGTGGGAGCGCGACGGGCCCAGCCGCACCCTGCACGACATCAACCCCTGTCGACTGGACTACGTCCGCAACGGCCGCCGGCTGGCGGGATTGTCGATTGCCGACATCGGCTGCGGCGGCGGCCTGTTGAGCGAGGCGCTCGCGCGCGATGGCGCCCGCGTGACCGCAATCGATGCGAGCCCCGAACTGATTGCAGTCGCCACTGTCCATGCCGCATCAGAGGCCCTGGAGATCGATTATCGAACCGCACTCTCGTCCACCCTGGCGGCCAGCGAACCCGGGCGCTACGACATCGTCACCTGTATGGAGTTGATCGAACACGTTCCCGATGCCGATGCCCTGCTCAGCGACTGTGCCCGCCTGCTCGCGCCCCAGGGCGAGCTCGTCGTGTCCACGCTCAATCGGCACCCGGCCGCTTATGCGCTCGGTATCGTCGCCGCCGAATACGTTCTGGGCCTGGTGCCGCGCGGGACGCACGACTATGCGCAGTTCCTGCGGCCGGCCGAACTCGCCGCCTGTGCGCGCCGCCACGGACTCGTGCTCGAGGATGTCCGAGGGATGCGCTACAACCCGTTCACCCGCCGCGCGCGGCTCGGTGGGCCGCCTCTGATCAACTACCTCGCCCGTCTGCGCAACACCGCAGCTTGGACATGAACGAATGCCCCCGCGCACTGCTGTTCGATCTCGATGGCACCCTGCTCGACACCGCCCCCGACCTCGCCCGGGCTTTGAACCGCGTCGTCACCGAGGACGGCGGCGAAGCGCTGCCCTATGCCGCTATTCGACCCTGCGCGTCGCATGGCAGTGCGGGCCTGCTCCGTCTCGCGTATGGTTATCCGCCCGATTCGGCCGAATTCGAAAGCCGCCGCCAACGCCTGCTCGACGCCTATCGCGCGGCACTGGCCGTCGAAACCCGCCTCTTCCCGGGTATGGAGCAGGTGCTCGCGCATTGTGACCGCGCGGCACTGCCCTGGGGCATCGTCACCAACAAGCCCGGCTATCTCACTTTGCCCCTGCTCGCGGCCCTCGCGCTCGATCGGCGTGCGGCTTGTGTCATCGCTGGCGACAGCACGCCACACAGCAAACCGCATCCGGCGCCGTTGCTCGCCGCGGCCGCCGCACTCGGCCTCGCCCCCGCCATGTGCCTCTATGTCGGCGACGCTGAATGCGACGTGCGCGCCGCCCACGCCGCCGGTATGCCGGTCGTCGTCGCCACCTATGGCTATCTCGCCGCCGACGACGATCCGGCCAGCTGGGGCGCCTGCGGCGCCATCGACGACCCCGCTGCGCTACTGGCCTGGTTGACGCCGGCGTGACCTGTCCGGCATCGAGCGCGTGGAGATCGGAGTGAACGACGCCGGTGCCACGGACGTCAGCCGACCCGGCGCCGATTTCTACTACGCGAGTCTTTACTACCCGCCCCGCCAGCGCGATGAACTGCGGGCACTCGAGGCCCTGCGCCGCACGCTCACGACGATTCCGTCGGACTGCTCGGATCGGGGGGTGGCCCATCTCAAGCTCGCCTGGTGGCGCGAGGAACTCGAGCGCGCCGGCCTCGACCAGGCGCGTCACCCGCTGAGCCGTGCGCTCGTGCCGGTATTGGCCGCGGAGCCGGCGCTGTCGGCCACTTTGCGAAATCTCATCGACGTCGTCGTCGACAGCCTCGTCGGCAAGACACTGCGGACCGAGGCCGAGGTCGACGCTGCCCTCACCAGCATGCACGCTGGGGTGACGGCTGCGTACATCAAGCGTGGCGGCGGTGGTTCGTCTGACGATGATCGAGCGATCATGGCACTCGCGCTGGACATCGAACGCGCTGCCGTGATCTACGGCCTGCGTGAACACCGCCGCGACGGTACGCTGCTCGTCGCCGAGACCACGCTGGCTGCGCTCGGTCTGAACGCCGACGCCGTGCGCCATGCGCACGCTTCGAGCCCGATCCAAACGTTCCTGACCGCGCAATGCGCGACGCTGCGCGATGGACTCGATGCGCACCTCGCGACATTAGCGGCGCCGTTGCGCCGCCGCCAACGCTTGTTCGCCACCCTGGCACGCATCGCCGTGCGCAATCTTTCCCTCACGCTGGAGGACGGTTGCCGAATCCTGGAGCGCCGCGTCGAAGTCACACCCGTGGTGAAACTCTGGCTGGCCTGGCGCACACGCTGGTTCGGCTGAGCCTGACCGATCCATGCATCGAACCGCGGCGTCTTCCCCAATGCATCGGACAGCGCCGCTGCTGGCGGAACGTCACCGCCCAGGCAGACGCTCCATGGCGCCGGCGTCAGCCCCATGAAGAAGGCGCACACGCAGGCGGCGGCACGGCTCGGAGGGTGCATTGTCGGCCAGCAGTACGACGTGCCGGATGCGGCGATCGGCGCAGCGCAGGCTGAGCGCGATCAAACCGGCGCTGACCAGCGGCGCGCGCGCTGGTACCGCGGCCAGATTGCGTCCGTCACGCAATGTGAGCTGCCAACGCCCCCGCGCGGTGAAGAGGATTGCACGGACGTCGCCGGCGCCGCGCCTGTGCAGCGACCGCACCGTGCAGCCGGCATTGGCCGCTATTGCGCACAGCAGGACGACGAGGCCCACTGAATGCGGCATGACCCAGACGAGCAGGATCAAGGCCAGACCGTGAGCAAGCAGCACGCCACGCACGAGCAGCCGCGACCGGCACAGGGCGATATGGATCGGTCCATCGAATCCACGCATGGCGCAACCAGCATAGCGCGGCTCGCGTGCGCTTGAAATTCCAGACTCGCAACCAGATACTATCCGTCCATACGGAACCGTCCGTTACTCCACTGCAGCCGACCCCATGAACCCACACGATCCGCAATCTGACGTAGAATCTCCACCCACCGAAGACGACAAGCACAGCGCCGGGCACGAGCCGGCAGACGGACCGCAACCACGCGAGATCGGCGGTCCCAAAGGCCTCGAGCCCACCCGCTACGGCGACTGGGAGCGCAAAGGCCGCTGTATCGATTTCTGACTACGGCCTCGCACATGGCTGCAAGGCCCTGAATCCAACCTCTGACGGCGCAAGACAGGCTCATGGCAAACACCCCTCTTTCACCGCACCTGCAGGTCTACCGCCCGCAGCTGACTTCGGTGCTATCGATTACGCATCGCGCCACCGGCGTGTTTCTCGCCCTCGGCACGGCGATGCTCCTCTATTGGCTGGTCGCCGCCGCACTCGGACCGGCGGCCTATGCCCAGGCGCAGCGCTGTTTCGCCGCCCTGCCGACGCAATTGCTGCTGCTCGGCTGGACCTTCGCTTTCTACTACCACCTGTGCAACGGTATCCGCCATCTGCTGTGGGATACGGGGTGGGGTCTGGACCTCGACACCGCTTACAAGACCGGCTATGCCGTCATCGCGGGTGCGATCGTCCTGACCGTGCTGACCTGGATATGCATCCTGATGCAGGGAGGTCCGGCATGAGTCTACGCAGTCCCATCGGCCGCGTGCGCGGTCTCGGCTCGGCCAAGAGCGGCATGCATCACTGGTGGCACCAACGCCTGAGCGCGGTGGCCATCGTGCCCTTGTCGCTGTGGTTCGTAACGAGCATCCTCGGCCGCCTCGACGCCGATCACGAGGCCGTTGTGAACTGGATCGCGTCGCCATTCGTAACAGTCCTGCTCATCGCCCTGGTTTTAGCAGTGTTCTACCACGCAAAACTCGGTTTACAGGTCGTGATCGAGGATTACATCCACGGTGAACTCGGCAAAATGGCGCTGCTGGTCGTGATGAAGCTTGCGCTTGCCTTCGGCGCCCTGCTCGGCGTGGTCGCCGTACTCAAGATCTCTTTTGGAATGGCCTGACGGAACCCTACATGCCCGCAGAATACAAACTCATCGAACACAAGTACGACGTTCTCGTCGTCGGTGCTGGCGGAGCCGGCCTGCGCGCCACTTTCGGCATGGCCGCCGAAGGCCTCGCCACGGCGTGCATTTCCAAGGTCTTTCCCACCCGCAGCCACACCGTGGCGGCACAGGGCGGCATGAGTGCGGCGCTCGGCAACATGGGTCCGGACGACTGGCGCTGGCACATGTACGACACCATCAAGGGCTCGGACTGGCTCGGCGATCAGGATGCCATCGAATACATGTGCCGTGAGGCCATCCCGGCCGTGATCGAACTCGAGCACTATGGCGTGCCGTTCTCGCGCACCGAGAGCGGTGAAATCTACCAGCGCCCGTTCGGCGGCATGACCACCAATTTCGGCGAAGGTACCGCGCAGCGCACCTGCGCCGCCGCCGACCGTACCGGCCATGCCATCCTGCACACCCTCTATCAGCAATCACTCAAACACAGCGCCGAGTTCTTCATCGAATACTTCGCGCTCGATCTCGTGATGGACAAGGACGGTGTGTGCCGCGGTGTCATCGCCTGGAATCTCGATGACGGCTCCCTGCACCTGTTCCGCGCCCACAGCGTGGTGCTGGCCACCGGTGGCTATGGCCGCACCTACTTTTCCTGCACCTCGGCCCATACCTGCACCGGCGACGGCAATGGCATGGTGCTGCGCGCCGGGCTGCCGCTGCAGGACATGGAATTCATCCAGTTCCACCCCACCGGCATCTACGGTGCGGGTTGCCTCATCACCGAGGGTGTTCGCGGTGAAGGCGGCTATCTCACCAATGCCGACGGCGAGCGGTTCATGGAGCGCTAC
The DNA here is from genome assembly GCA_040904625.1 of Gammaproteobacteria bacterium. Classification (GTDB taxonomy): domain Bacteria; phylum Pseudomonadota; class Gammaproteobacteria; genus JACKNG01. The sequence goes on along the minus strand of JBBDTC010000001.1, from coordinate 54,362 downwards.
GCCCCGAACGCGAAGGACCTGGCCTCACGCGACGTCGTCTCGCGCTCGATGACGATCGAGATCCGTGACGGCCGCGGGGTCGGACCGTTGAAGGATCATATCTACCTCCATCTCGAGCATCTCGGCGCCGAGGTGATCAACCAACGCCTGCCAGGCATTGCGGAATCAGCGGCGATCTTCGCCGGGGTCGACGTCACCAAGGAACCCATTCCCGTATTGCCAACCGTGCACTACAACATGGGCGGTATCCCGACGAACTATCACGGCGAAGTGGTCACCCTGAAAGACGGCAACCCGGATTCGGTCGTACCCGGTCTGATGTCGATCGGTGAAGCAGCCTGTGTGTCCGTCCATGGCGCCAACCGCCTCGGTTCGAACTCGCTGCTCGACCTGGTCGTGTTCGGGCGCGCCGCCGCCAAACGCTGTGCGGCGGAGATCAAACGCAACATGCCGCATCCCGAAGTCGACGGCGACGCGGTCGATCGCATCGTGTCCCGCTTCGACGCCCTGCGCCATGCCGACGGATCCGAGCCGACCGCCAAACTCCGCCGCGACATGCAGCGGAACATGCAGAACTATGCGGCGGTATTCCGCACCGGCGAGGTGCTCGAGGAAGGCAAGACCAAGCTGCGCGAGACTTGGGAAGCCTTTAAAGATGTCAAAGTCAGCGATCGCTCGCTGATCTGGAATACCGACCTGCTCGAGACGCTGGAACTCGCCAACCTGCTTGGCAGCGCCATGGTCAGCATCGATGCCGCAGCCAATCGCCAGGAGAGCCGCGGCGCCCATGCGCGCGAGGATTTTCCCGATCGCGACGACGAAAACTGGATGAAACACACTCTGACCTGGCTGTCCGCCGACGGCGAGGTCGACTTCGACTACCGCCCGGTCCACCTCTACACCCTGAGCGACGACTGCGAAGTCATTCCCCCGAAGAAACGCGTCTACTAATCGAGCACAGTCATGGCGAAATTCTCTCTGCCCGCGAACTCCAAGATTGGTCCCGGCAAGACCTACGATCACGCCAATGGCGCGCAGCGCGCGCGCACCTTTGCCATTTACCGCTGGGATCCGGAATCCGGGGCGACGCCGCGGATCGACACCTATCGAATCGATCTCGATCAGTGCGGACCGATGGTGCTCGACGCCATCATCCACATCAAGGACGAAGTCGATCCGACCTTGACCTTCCGCCGCTCCTGCCGCGAAGGCATCTGCGGCTCATGTGCCATGAACATCGACGGCACCAATACGCTCGCCTGCACGCAAGCCATCGAAGACGTCAAGGGCGACGTCAAGATCTATCCGCTGCCGCACATGCAGGTGCACAAGGATCTGGTCCCCGACCTCAAGCATTTCTATGCGCAGTACGCCTCGATCAAGCCCTGGTTGCAATCCGAGACGGCGGCGCCGCCAGACAAGGAACGCCTGCAATCGGTGGAAGACCGCGAGAAACTCGACGGACTCTATGAATGCATACTCTGTGCATGCTGCTCGACCGCCTGCCCCAGCTACTGGTGGAACAGCGACCGCTATCTCGGTCCGGCTGCATTGCTGCAGGCCTATCGCTGGCTGGTCGACAGCCGCGACGAAGCCACCGGCGAGCGCCTCGACGAGCTCGAGGATCCGTTCCGCCTCTATCGCTGCCATACCATCATGAACTGCACGCGAACCTGCCCCAAGGGCCTCAACCCGGCCAAGGCGATCGCGGAAATCAAGAAGATGATGGTTCAGCGTACCCTCTGAGCCATGGACGTCGCGCGTCTCAAGCGGCTGCGCTGGCGCTGCCGTCGCGGCATGCGCGAACTCGATCTGCTGCTCGAACCGTGGCTGGCGCGGCATGGCGAGACAATGGATACCGCGGCACTCGCCGAGTTCGAACGTTTCCTGGACTGCCCCGACATGGACTTGCACGACTGGCTGACCGGGCGTAGCGAGCCTGGTGATCCGCACTTTGCCGAATTGATTGCCCACATTCGCGCGCCCGCGCCGCCTTTCTGACATGCCCGAACTCCGCTCCTGGCTCGACACGCTCGCCGCGGCCCAACCGCAGACCGATGGACGACGCATTACCCATTTCACCGATCGCGATGCCGAACTGGCCGCTGTCGACGCCGGCCTGCCGGGCATGACGCCGCTGACCACACTCGGCGTCATCGCGGTGCGCGGCGACGCCGCACTGGCCTTTCTCCACGGCCAGTTGAGCGCGGATTTGCGTGCGATGACCAGCGGCCAGACGGTCCTGACGGCATGGTGCTCGCCCAAGGGGCGCGTCGTGTTTCTGCTGCGCGTGGTCGTGACCGACGACGGCTTTCGCTTGCTGCTGCCGCTCGATCAGATCGCTGCCTGCGTCAAACGCCTGCGTCTTTTCGTCCTGCGTGCCGCGGTCGAAATCGAAGACCGAAGCGCTGCGGAAGGCGTCCTGCTGCTGCGCGGACTCGCAGCGAATGCGTCCCTGCCGGAAACCTTGTGCAGTGGGGGTACGCCTGAGCTGTGCTGGTGTGTCGGCAGTCTGCGCGACATCGGCGAAGCCTGGCCGACGTTCGCCATCGCCCCGTGCGGAGAAGATGCCGCCGCGCTCGATGCCATACGCCGCGGTCTGCCCGTCCTCGATCACAGCCTGGCCGACGAGTTCCTGCCGCAGGAATTGAATCTCGATTACCTGGCTGGCGTGAGCTTCGAGAAAGGCTGCTATCCAGGCCAGGAAATCGTCGCTCGCGTGCGTTTTCGTGGCACGGTCAAGCGCCGCCTGGCGCGACTCAGCGGCGATCCCGGAACGCCTGCCGCAAGCGGCAGCCGCGTGTGCGGAGTCGGCTCGGAGCAAGCCGTCGGTACGGTCCTGGATTGTGTCCGCATCGCCGACGAGTCCGTGGAACTCCTTGCGGTCTTACGCGTCGATGCCGAAGCGATTTACCTTGCCGGCAGCCCTGGCAGCCTTCTTCGACGCCAGCCGTTGCCTGAACCGTCAGCGACGCCGTGATCGCCGCCGGCAAGGGCCGTGGGGGTCGGCGGGCGTACCCTACCGGCTGTATACGTATCGTTGTCTGAGAGACTGCATTGTGCTGCTATTGAATCCTCGCCTCTTCTTCGCCTTGACCGCCGCGGCAGGCATGAGTCTGCTCGCATTCGGCTACTACCTCCAGTACGGCCAGGGGCTGGAGCCATGCCCGATGTGCATTTTCCAACGGCTGTGCTTCATGGCCGTCGTGGCGCTGGCCTTAATCGGGGCGCTGCATGGGCCGCGCGGGGTCGGCGCCGTCGTCTATGGCGGGTTGATCGCACTCACCGCCGCAGGCGGTGCCGCGATCGCCGCGCGTCAGGTCTGGCTGCAACACCTGCCCGAGGACCAGATTCCGCAGTGCGGCCCCGGCCTCGACTACATGCTCGACATGTACCCCCTTGCCGAGGTCATCACCAAGGCACTGCGCGGCACGGGCGAATGCGCGACAGTGGACTGGGCCTTCCTGGGGCGCTCGATCGCCGAATGGTCTTTACTGTGCTTCTCGCTCATGTTCGTCGCATACGTCGTGTTCATCGTGTACCGTCTGCGGCACGGACCCTGACAGGGAGGCTTGGAATGAACGTCATCGACACGGCTTCGACAGGCTTACGCCAGGCCCTGCTCACCCTGTGCCTGCTCAGCGGTTTTTCCACGGCCGCCGCGGCTGATGCGCTGAGTGTCAATGCGCTGGCCGGCATCGAAGGTGTTCAGGTTGCGGTGGTCGGCATACACCCCGATTTCGCGCGCTACGGTCTCGACGCCGATGAGATGCGGCGTCGCGTCGAAGCCCGTCTCGCCGACTACGGCTTGACGGTCGAGGCATCCGCTGCTGACACCACCGATCGGAAGATCGGTCGGCTCGAAGTGCGCCTCATCACCAACAAGGATCAGTTCGCGTTCTATCACTACGCCGTTTCCGTCAAACTCGAGCGCCGTATTCCACTCGATGAGCAGAATCATGCCTATGGGGTTCAGAGCGCCTGGTCGGAGGGCCGTCATGGCATTCTCAACCCTTCCGATCTGGGCACGATCTATGGCTACGTCGACGAACTCCTGGGGCAGTTCATAACGGCCCACGACAAGGACAATGCTGCGCGGCGTGCGGCCATGAATCTGTGAACGACGGCGGCGGTCGACCGTACCGTTTTTGTCGAGACAGCGAACTGCGGCAATCCCACAGTTGAACCCGGCCATGAAGACGCTATAGTTCCGCTGCCAGCCGTTGCACACAGGATCCCATGTCTACGACCGCCGCCACTGCCTTCGTCGCGTTGGTCAGCGCCTTGCTGCTGACGGCAGCCCCTGTTCGCGCCGCCAACGAATCCAATGACCGTGGTTTGATCCTGCGCGATACCAGCCTGCTGGCCGAGCCCGGTCATGGTGCGCCCCTCGCTGAACTCGCGCGCGGCACGACCGTCAGCGTGCACGGCAGGCAAGGGTTGTGGATGCTGATCACCGCGCTTACGCCAGGCGGCGAGCAACGTGGATGGACCCGCCTGACGGCGCTGCGCCTGGAGAGCGGCGCGCCGCCTGCCGCGGGCGCAACCGGCGGCAGTGGTGGTTTCGCCCGCCTTTCGCGCTCGGTCACCGGGCTACTGAGTGGACTGCGGGGGCGCGAGACGCGCACCGCCCATGCCACCATAGGCGTCCGCGGTCTCACACCCGGCGAGATCGAGACGGCCCGTTTCGACGCCGCAGCCCTGGCCTGGATAGCCGAAGCACAGGCCAGTGCCGCACAGGCCCAGCAGTTCGCCGCTAGCGGTGGACTCACCGCGCGCACCATCCCGCCGCTGGCGCCGGCCGCGGGGCGCTCGCCGTGACGGCGCTCATGCAGCGGCCGCGCGCCCCCAAGCGCTCGAACGTCGTGCGGTGGTGCGAGCTCAGGGCTGCGATGCTCGCGCTCCTGTTGGGCACGGCGGTGCCGGCTGCGGCTTTCGATTTCGGCAAGCTGATCGAAAACGTCGGCAAGGGCGACGTCGACAAACTGCTGGAGACAGGCAAACGCGTCGTCGCCGCCACGCGCAGCATGACGGAAGCCGAAGAGATTCATCTCGGGCGGGATCTCGCCGGGCGCCTGCTGGGCGCCATGCCGCCGCTGCGGCAAGCCGAAGCGCAAGCCTACATCAACCGCCTGGGGCGCTGGCTGACACTGCAGACCACACGACCCAACCTGCCCTGGCATTTCGCCATCGTCACCAGCGACAGCCTCGGCGCATTCGCGACACCCGGGGGCCATGTCCTCGTCACGACTGCCTTGATTCGGCTGATGCGCGACGAAAGCGAACTCGCCGGCGTACTCGCACACGAGATAGCGCATGTCATCGAGCGCCACCATGTAGAGGCAGTCATGAAGAAAGCCCGCGCCGCTCTCGCACGGGACGTCGCGGCCGATGTCGTCGCCGATTACACCAAGGGCAATCCTCTGGTGCGCAACGCACTGCTCGAAGGCGGAATGAATCTCTACGCCAGCGGCCTCGACCAGGGCGACGAGTTCGCCGCCGATCTCACTGGCGTCACGATTGCCGCACGCGCGGGCTACGATCCTTTCGGATTGCTCATGCTATTGACCACCCTCGATGCCCTGGACCCGGCTGAACCACGTGCCTCACTGCTTTTCGCGACGCATCCGGACACCCGCGAACGCATCGAACGCGTCGCCGCCGCAGCGGCCTCCCGGCTGGAGGATTACGGCACCACGCTGCGCGACCTCGAACGCTTCGACACGCTCCAGGCAGAACTCGCCGCGCAACGGTGAACAGACTACGAGCCAGTGAGCAGTTGCGCATCCACCACGGCCAGGGCACTCATATTGATCACCCGCCTTACGGTTGCCGAAGGATTGAGAATATGCGCAGGGGAACGGCAGCCGAGCAGAATCGGCCCCACCGAGACACCTTCGCCGAGAACCGTCAGTAGATTCAAGGCGATGTTCGCCGCATCCATGCTCGGCATGATGAACAGGTTGGCCGGCCCCTGGAGGTAAGAGTCGAGCAGAGCCTTGTCGCGAATTGCCGGTATCAGTGCGGCATCCGCCTGCATCTCGCCATCGATCTCGAGTTCGGGTGCTGCCGCCTGGATGAGCTCGAGTGCGGCGCGCATGCGCAGCGCACTCGGTCCGTTGGTCGTTCCGAAATTGGAGTGCGAAAGCAGGGCCGCCTTGGGCACGAGGCCGAAGCGCCGCACCTGCTCCGCGGCCAGGATGGTGGTATAGGCAATCTGTTCGGCGCTCGGTTGATCGTGCACGTAGGTGTCACAAACGAAGTACGTACCCTTGCGCAGGATCAGGACATTGAGCGCGGCCATGTCGTGCGCCTCGTCACGAGCGCCGAGAATATGGCGGACGTGGACCAGATGATCGTGATACTCACCGACCATGCCGCAGAGCATGGCATCGGCTGCGCCCCGATTTACCAGCATGGCCGCGATCACCGTCGGGTTGGCACGCAAGACGTCGCGTGCATCCTGCAGTGACACACCGCGGCGTTTCATGATGCCGTGATACGCCTCGACGTATTCGCGGTAGCGCCGATCGGACTCGGGATTGACGACTTCGAAATCCGCCCCGCTATGCATGCGCAGGCCCAGATCCTTGATGCGCTTGTTGATGACCCGCGGCCGTCCGATGAGTACAGGCCTGGCAAGCCCGTCATCGACTACCGTCTGCACCGCACGCAGCACGGTCGGATCCTCGCCGTCGGCATAGGCAAGGCGCTTCATTTCGCGCTTGGCGCGCTCGTAGAGCGGGCGCATCAACAGCACGGATTGGAACACGTACTTCGATAGCTGCTCGCGGTAGTCCTCGAGCCTGGCCAGCGGTCGCGTGGCAACGCCGCTGGTCATGGCGGCCTGCGCCACTGCTGGCGCGAGTTCGGTAATGAGACGAGGATCAAACGGTTTCGGGATCAGGTAGTCCGGTCCGAAGCGAAGCCCGTTTCCCCCAAAAACCGCGCCCACGACGATGTCGGAGGCCTCCTGTCTGGTCAAGCGCGCGAGCGCATGCACACAGGCAAGCTTCATCTCGTCGGTGATGGTCGTGGCACCGACATCCAACGCGCCGCGAAACAGATAGGGAAAACACAGCACGTTATTGACCTGGTTCGGGTAATCCGAACGGCCGGTGGCGATGATCGCATCGGGGCGTACGGCCCGGGCGACTTCGGGCAGGATCTCGGGTGTGGGATTGGCCAGGGCCAGGATCAGTGGGCTGGGCGCCATGGTCTCGACCATCGCGGCGCTCAATACACCGCCAGCCGACAGCCCGAGAAAAATATCGGCGCCGTCGATGGCCTCGCTCAGCGTGCGGAATGGTGTGTCGCGCGCAAAGAAAGCCTTGTGCTCGTCCATCTCTTCGACACGGCCCTCGTAGATGACGCCGGCACGGTCGGTGACGATGACGTTGTTTCGCGGCAAGCCGAGCTGGTCGAGCAGGCGCAGGCAGGCGATCGCGGCGGCACCCGCCCCCGAGGCCACCAGACGGACTTCGTCGATGCTGCGCTCAGCCAGACTCAGCCAGTTCAGGATCGCCGCCGCGGCAATGATCGCGGTGCCGTGCTGGTCGTCATGGAACACCGGAATGTTCACCCGATCCTTGAGCTTTTGCTCGACGAAAAAGCACTCCGGCGCCTTGATGTCCTCCAGATTGATCCCGCCGAATGTCGGTTCGAGGCTCGCGATGATGTCGACCAGACGGTCGGGATCAGTCTCATTGACCTCGATATCGAACACATCGATGCCGGCAAACTTCTTGAACAGGACGGCCTTGCCTTCCATCACCGGTTTCGCTGCCAACGGACCGATGGCGCCGAGACCCAGCACCGCCGTGCCATTGGTCACTACGGCGACCAGGTTGCCCCGATTGGTATACAGGGACGCGGTATTCGGATCGGCGACGATAGCCTCGCACGGCGCGGCGACGCCCGGGGAATAGGCGAGCGCGAGATCGTTCTGGTTGGCGAGCGGCTTGGTCGGCGCAATCTCCGTCTTGCCCGGGCGCGGCAGGCGGTGATACTCGAGCGCACGCGTATTGAGGTTGTCGTCCTTGGTGCTCACGTTGGCCTTTTCCTGAAGGAAGCTCTGAATCAGTGTCTGCGCCGCCCGCTGGCGGCAGAAGCGCGGTCATCTACGGCGCTCATTGACTCCGGGCATCCTGCCCTCCGCCCTGCGGGCCAGCAGAGCTGTTCAAAATCGCTCCCGGCGATTTTGTATTCCCGATAAACTGCGCTCCGCGAAGCCCGCGCGCCTTACCCCGGACATGCTCGCTCACTTTTGCAGGGCTTCCTTAGCGCAGACGCGCGGGCGTCACTGCATGGGAAAGCCGGACGGCATCTGCCCTCGCATGCCACGCATGAGATTCTTCAGCCCGCCTTTCTTCGACATCTTCTTCATCATGCGCTGCATTTGATCGAACTGCTTGAGCAATTTGTTGACGTCCTGCACCTGGGTCCCCGAGCCTGCGGCGATACGCTTTTTCCGCGACGCCTTGAGCACTGCCGGAAACTGGCGTTCGTGCGGGGTCATCGAGTCGATGATGGCGGCGAGACGAATGAGTTCGCGATCGTTGACCTGCCCTTTCACATTGTCCGGCAGATTGCTCATGCCAGGCAACTTGCCAAGCAGGGCCGACATACCACCCATGCTGCGCATCTGTTCGAGCTGATCGCGGAAATCCTGCAGGTCGAAGCCCTTGCCCTTCTTGAGCTTCTCGGCAACCTTGAGCGCCTTGTCCTGATCGATCTTTTGTTCGACTTCCTCGATCAGCGACAACACGTCGCCCATGCCGAGGATGCGCGAGGCCAGGCGATCGGGGTGAAACGGCTCCAATGCATCGGTCTTCTCGCCGGTGCCGAGGAACTTGATGGGTTTGCCGGTAACCCGGCGCACCGACAGCGCAGCGCCGCCGCGCGCATCGCCGTCACTCTTGGTCAGGACCACACCCGTCAAAGGTAGCGCTTCGTTGAAGGCCCGCGCCGTCTGCACTGCATCCTGGCCCATCATGCTGTCGATGACGAACAAGGTCTCGTGGGGGTTGACTGCGCCGTGTATACGCTTGATCTCCGCCATCATGTCGGCGTCGATGGCGAGGCGTCCCGCCGTGTCGACGATGAGCACATCGTCGAACGCACGGCGTGCACTCGCCAGCGCGTCGCTCGCGATGTCCTCGGCCTTCTGGGAAACATCACTGGGGTAATAATTGGCCCCAATCTCCGCGGCGAGCACGCGCAGCTGCTCGATGGCGGCGGGGCGGTGGACATCGCAGCTGACCAAACCGACCTGTTTGCGTTCATGCTGCATCAAGCGGCGCGCGAGCTTGGCGCTGGTGGTCGTCTTGCCCGATCCCTGCAGGCCGGCCATGAGCACGACCACCGGTGCCTGCGCGGCCAAATCGAGGCCACTGTTGGCTGAACCCATGAGGGCAGTCAATTCGTCACGCACGACGCGGATGAAGGCCTGGCCGGGGGTCAGGGTACCGATGACGTCCTGGCCGATCGCGCGAGTGCGCACGGCGCTCAGGAAATCCTTGACGATATCGAGACCGACATCAGCCTCGAGTAGCGCGATGCGAACCTCGCGCAGGGTCTCGTCGATGTTCTCTTCGGTCAGGCGAGCGCGCCCGGAAAGATTCTTGACGACCTCGCTCAGACGATTGGTCAGGTTTTGGAACATACTGGATTCGCTCGAGTTTTTCCGGAGTGGCACAATGGGAAGGCGCCTGTGGCGCGCTTCATAAAGAACGCTGATTATGCCATCATCCCAGCTCCCATGGTTGCCCCTGCGTGCTCATGAACATCGTGCTTTTCGGGCTGCTCGCGATCACCGCCATCCAAGCACTCTATGACGCCTTCGCCGAGACGGGCTCGAAGCCCATAATCCAGTCATGAGCTTCCTGCTGCCTCTGGCCGTGGTGGAAACGGCAATGTTTCCATTCACCGCACACGGCTTCTTCGGCTCGAAGATCGCGCCTGAAATCTGGCCGTGAACGATTTGCCCATCGTGTGGATGAGCGTCGCTCTGGTCGCGCTGATCGGTGCCTCGGCCTATTTCTCGAGCTCCGAGACGGCGATGATGTCTCTCAATCGCTATCGCCTGAAGCACCTGGCGGAGCGCAAGCACGCCGGCGCTCGCCGCGCACAGAAACTGCTGCAACGCCCGGATCGTTTGATCGGGCTGATCCTGCTCGGCAATAATTTCGTCAACATCCTGGCCGCCCAGCTGTGCACGCTGCTGACCCTGCAACTCATCGGGGAAGGTGGGCTGATCGCCTCTACGTTCGCCCTTACAGCGGTCATCCTGGTCTTTGCCGAGGTTCTACCCAAAACGATGGCAGCGCTGCACCCGGAGCGCATTGCTTTCCCATCGTCCTACGTCTTGCGTCTGCTGATGACCGTCCTGTTCCCGCTGGTATGGCTGTTGAACAAGATCTCGAACAGCACCCTGTCGTTGTTCGGTGTGAGTTCGATTGCCGGAACCAGTGATGCGCTGAGCCGCGAAGAGCTGCGCACGGTCATCAAGGAAGCCGGCGCGATGATCCCGCACAAACATCGCCAAATGCTCTTCGGTATCCTCGACCTGGAAAGTGTGACGGTCGAGGACATCATGGTTCCACGCGGCGAGATCGACGGCATCAACCTGGAGGACGAGTGGGCCGAGATCGTCGAGCAGCTGGTGACCAGTCATCATACGCGCGTGCCATGCTTCAACGGCAGCATCGACAACCTGGTCGGTGTACTGCACATGCGGCGCGTGGTGCGTCTGCTGCGCGACGACGAATTCGATCTCGACGATCTCCGCGCCATTTTGCTCGATCCTTACTACGTACCCCTGACGACCGATCTCTATGTGCAGCTTCTCAATTTCCAACACGAACGACAGCGCATTGCGTTCATCGTCGACGAATACGGCGATATCGTGGGCCTGGTTACACTCGAGGACCTGCTCGAAGAAGTGATCGGCGAGTTCACCACCGATCCACAGGTCTATGTGCGCGACGTCTACCCGCAAGAAGACGGCAGCTTCCTGGTCGACGGCAGCGCCAACATCCGGGAAATCAACCGGGCTTATGATTTCGGCCTGCCGACGGACGGGCCAAAGACCATCAACGGCCTCATCCTGGAGACCCTGGAAGACATCCCCATTACCGGCACGAGCTTCCGCCTCGGTGATATCACCGTAGAAATCGTGCAGACGCTGGAGAAATCCGTGAAAACCGTGCGTCTGACCATCAGCACAGAACGCATCCGTCGAACCACCAACGATGATGGTGAACGGCTGATCGAGGGCGATGGCTGACGGCGGCGAGTCCCCGCAGCGACAATTCAGATAGCTTCCAGCGCCTCGCCGAGGCGCGAAACCACGGTCAGCGACAAGCCTTCCGGTAATGGTTTGGGCACGTTGCCCCGCGGCACGATGGCGCGCTTGAAGCCGTGTTTGGCGGCCTCGCGCAGGCGCTCCGGCCCGCCCGGGACGGGGCGGATCTCCCCGGCCAGGCCAATTTCACCGAAGGCGACGAGATCATGCGGCAAGGGCCGATCGCGCAGGCTCGACATGACGGCGAGAACGATCGCGAGATCGGCGCCGGTTTCGGTTACGCGCACGCCGCCGACGATATTGGCGAAGACGTCGCAACCAGCCGTCGATATACCACCGTGCCGATGCAGCACGGCAAGCAGCATGGAAAGGCGATTCTGATCGAGGCCCACGGTGACCCGCCGCGGGTTGCCGAGTTGCGATTCGTCGACCAGCGCCTGGACTTCCACCAGCATCGGCCGGGTTCCTTCGCGTGTCACCATGACCACGCTGCCCGGCACCGGCGTCTCGTGCCGGGACAGGAGAATCGCGCTGGGATTGGCTATTTCGCGCAAACCCGAGTCGGTCATGGCGAACACGCCGAGTTCGTTGACCGCACCGAAGCGGTTCTTGATTGCCCGAATCATGCGGTAGCGGCCGTCCGGCTCACCTTCGAAATAGAGCGTGGCGTCGACCATGTGCTCGAGTACCCGCGGGCCGGCGATAGCGCCGTCTTTGGTGACATGCCCGATCAGATACAAAGCGATCCCAGTGCTCTTGGCGAAACTGACCAGGCGGCTCGCGCACTCACGCACCTGGGCCACACTGCCGGGCGGCGACTGCAGGGCCTCCGAGTACACAGTCTGTATCGAGTCCACCACCAGCACCGCCGGGCGCGCCTGTGCCGCTTCGCTCAGGATGCGGTCGACATCGGTTTCGGTCAGCAGCGCCAGATCGGCAACCGGCAATTTGAGGCGTTCCGCCCGCAACGCGATCTGGCTGGCTGATTCTTCGCCGCTGACGTACAGCGCGTCGACCCGATTCAACGTACGCGTCTCGGCCAGACTCTGCAGCAACAGGGTGGTCTTGCCGATGCCCGGATCGCCGCCGAGCAGCACGACGGAGCCCTGCACCAACCCGCCGCCGAGCACCCGATTCAACTCACCGAGGCCGGTATCGAGGCGCGGTGTATCTTCATGGCCAACGTCACCGAGTTTCTGCACGCGTGGGGCAGCGCCGGCACTCGAGGTGAAACGTTGGCGCTTGTCCGGAGCCGTACTGACGACCGTCTCCACGACGCTGTTCCAGGCCTCGCATTCGCCGCACTGCCCAGCCCACTTGGGCATCACCGCACCGCAGGCCTGACATTGAAAGCGGCGTTTCTCCTTCATGGCGTGCCCTCTTCGTAGCGCGCTCGCATGCGTACCCTGCAGAGCAGCTCGTAAGGAATCGTATCCGATGCCGCAGCGACCTCCTCTATCGGCAGGCCATGCCCCCAGAGCGTGACCGGATCGCCGAAACAGGCGTTGGCAACGGGGCGGAGATCGACGGTCATCATGTCCATCGAGCAATTCCCGATGACCTGGGTCCGTATGCCATTGACCAGTACCGGTGTCCCGGTCCGCGCATGCCGTGGATAACCGTCGGCGTAACCATAGGCGACGACGCCGACCGGCATGCCCTCGGGACAGACAAAAGCGCCGCCATAGCCGACGGCCTCGCCGCGCGGTACGCGGCACACGAAAGGAAACGCCTCCCCGCTAGCGGCAG
>JBBDTC010000001.1:0-41298 GCA_040904625.1 Gammaproteobacteria bacterium | reverse complement strand
CGGCGCACGGCGATGAGACGTGAGCGCAGGGTCATCACCGGGCGCAGATCGAGGCTGGCTGCCGTTTCGCCGTCGAGGGGGGAGACGCCGTACAGCATCAGACCCGGCCGCACCCAATCGCCCTGCCGCCCGGAGAGCCCGGCAATAGCGCCCGAATTGGCCACGCTGCGCTCGCCGGGCAGCGCGCCGATGGTTTGCTCGAATACGGCGAGTTGCCGCTGAATACTCGGATCGTCGCGCCGGTGGGCGTTGGCGAAGTGAGTCATGAACCGCAGCGGTGCCGCACAGCCGCGCAGTGCGGCCAGCGCCTGAGGGAAGCGTTCCGGTGAAAAGCCCAGGCGGTGCATGCCGGAATCGAGCTTGAGCCACACCGGCAGCCTACAGCGCGCGGCCACGAGCATGGCCACCTGTTCCTCGGTATGCACGACCACTTCGAGCCCGAGTTCGACGATAGTCGAGAGCTCGGCTGCATCGAACGGCCCTTCGAGCAGCACCACCGGCTGCGTAACGCCGCTGTCCTTGAGCTCGACAGCCTCTTCCAGCGAAGCCACAGCGAACGCATCGGCTGCGGCAAGGATCCGCGCCATGCGAGCAATCCCATGGCCGTAGGCGTCGGCCTTGACCACCGCGAGCACGCGCGCATGGGGTACGAGGCGCTTTACACGCGCCAGATTATGCCGGGCTGCCTGAGGATCGATTATCGCCCGCGCCGGGCGGGTCATTCGCGCTCGCCACCAAAGGATTCATGAGCGAGATTTTCGAACAAGGTGAATTCACCAAAGAAACGCAGCTTGCACACACCAATCGGGCCGTTACGCTGCTTGCCGATGATGATTTCGGCAATCCCCTTGTCCGTGCTCTCCTCGTCATAGACTTCGTCACGGTAGATGAACATGATGACGTCGGCATCCTGTTCGATGGCGCCGGATTCCCGCAGATCGGACATCACCGGACGCTTGTCGGTGCGCTGCTCCAGGCTGCGGTTGAGCTGCGACAGCGCTATCACCGGGCACTGCAGCTCCTTGGCCAGGGCTTTCAGTGAACGCGAGATCTCGGAGATTTCGGTCGTGCGATTCTCCTTCGTGCCCGGCACCTGCATGAGCTGAAGATAGTCGACGACGATCAAACCCAGTCCATGTTCGCGGGCCAGCCGGCGACAGCGCGCCCGCAGATCGCCCGGCGTCAATGCGGGCGTATCGTCGATGAAGAGCTGAACCTCGGACAGGATCCCGACCGAACTGGTCAGCCGCGGCCAGTCATCGTCGGCCAGCTTGCCGGTCCGCACCTTATGCTGATCGATGCGGCCGAGCGACGACAACATACGCATGGCCAGCTGTTCGCTCGGCATCTCCATACTGAAGATCGCTACCGGCAGCTGATCCTTGATCGCCGCGTTCTGGGCGATATTCAGTGCGAAAGCTGTCTTGCCCATCGAAGGGCGGCCGGCAATGATGACCAGGTCGGATTTCTGCAGGCCTGCAGTCTTGCGATCCAGATCGACGAATCCAGTGGCCACGCCGGTGATGGGATTGTCTTGCTGGAACAGGTAGTCGATGCGGTCGAGGGCATCGACCAGGAGATCCTTGATCGGGCGGAAGCCGCGCCGACCATGCGACTCCCGCTCGGCGATCTGGAAGACCAGGCTCTCGGCGATATCGAGCAGTTCGTCGGGACTGCGGCCCTCCGTGCGGAAGGCGCTTTCGACTATCTGCGTACCCGCCCTGATCAGTTCGCGCAGGATCGATCGCTGGCGGACGATATCCGCATAAGCGGCGATATTCGCTGCGCTCGGCGTATTGCCGGCCAGCTGGGCGAGATAGGCCATACCGCCGACATCGTCGAGCTGCTCATTGTTGTCGAGCCACTCGGCGACCGTGACGACATCGAACGGTTTGTTATCGTTGGCAAGCAGCTGGACGGCTTGATAGACGGCACCGTGGTCGCGGCGGTAGAAGTCCTCGACGCTGATGCGCTCGGCTACCTGGACCAGCGCCTCGTTGTCCAGCATGAGTCCGCCCAGCACCGCCTGCTCGGCCTCGATCGAATGCGGCGGCACCTTGAGCGCCTCGGTCGCCGCATCGACGACCGCTCGCGCCGGGCTGTCTACAGCCATGCTCGCCGCTGTGCGAGGTTGGCTCGAGCCGCCAAGAGATACCGCGTGCTCATGTCCTCAGGCCGTGTTCAGACCGGTCTCCGCGACGATGCGCACGGTGATCTCCGCATTGACGTCAGCATGCAGATGGACTTCCACCGCGTGGTCGCCGACTTCGCGCAGGGAACCATTGGGCAAACGGACTTCACGCTTCTCCACGGCAATCCCGGTGCCCTCGATAGCGGCGGCGATATCTGCCGTGCCGACCGAGCCGAAAAGTTTGCCCTCCGTCCCGGCCTTGGCGGTGATGGTCACGGTGAGGTCGGCGAGCGCCTTGGCCCGTGCCGTGGCCGCTTCGAACTGATCGGCCTGGGCGCGTTCGAGCTCGGCCCGCTGTTCCTCGAAGCGGGCGACATTGTCTGCCGTCGCCGGCACCGCCTTACGCTGCGGAATGAGGTAGTTGCGACCATAGCCCGCACGAACCTGAACGCGATCGCCGAGAGCGCCCAGCCGATGAATCTTCTCCAGCAGTATGACTTCCATAATTCCTTATCCTCGTTAGCATCTCGAATCTTTGGACCGCGCACTCATTCGTCGCCCCCGCGCCGCCGCGGCGTGAGGCGGCGGAAATCGGCGAAACCGTCGGCGATACCCGTCGTCGCCAGTATGGGGCCGACGATCTGCGGTGTCAGCATGAGCATTACGTACAGGCCAGCCAGCCAGCCGCGGGCCAGAGCCACCGCGCGCGCACGGTAATGGATTACCGCCAAACCCTGGAACGCGAACAATACCACCACGATGACGAAACCGTCACCGGCGATGGGCAAGCCGGCACCGGTAAACTGATCGGCCGCAAAAACCAGGCTCACCGCCAGAGCCACCGGGAACACCGACCGCGGCAGGCTCAACTCGCGGAACTCCGCACCGAATCCACCCGGATTGAACAAGGCCGCCTGCCACCAGCGAGCCAGCAGAATCGTCGCCGCCAGCATCACGAACATCGCGACCAACGTCCACAGATGGATCTGTGCGGCGACCATGGTTACCTGTTCGGGGGCGAGCCGGGGGCCGCCATCAGCGGCCAGCGCATCGAATAGCACATCCAGGCGCTGGGCCCAGAATGCGGCGACATCACCGACCGCCAGGCGGATGGCCGCTGCATAGGCGCCGACCAGTATGCCTATCATCATCAGCGGCAAGGCCTGGCGCCTGGTACGACCGAGGTTGATCGCCATCAACCAGGCCGGCAGCCATACGACCAGGCACAACACCAGCATCGCCAGTGCGTCGCCGCCCGTCACCAGCCGTACCGCTACCGCCGCGGCGCTGGCCAGAACCAGGACTTCAATACCCTTACGCGAACCGTGGCGCAGGGTCACCAGGCCGACGATTGCGCCGCTGAGGATGACGAACAGACCGATCGAAAGGGCCGCGAGCATCGTTGCAGCGGCCGCCGCCGCAGCATAAAACGGCCCGCGCATCGCGAACCGCGCGATGAAACGCACGGCCAGGCCCTCTGCTCAAACCTCAGTGTGCGTCACAGTACGGTAGCAGAGCCAGGAATCGAGCACGCTTTACCGCGGTTGCGAGTTGGCGCTGGTAACGGACATTCGTGCCTGATATGCGGCTCGGCACAATTTTGCCGTTCTCGGTGATATAGGCTTTCAGCGTCGCCAGATCCTTGTAATCGATCTCCTTGACGCCTTCCGCCGTGAACTTGCAATAGCGCCGCCGCCGAAAAAACTTGGCCATGTGTCAATCTCCTGCTGGGCGTCAAGCGTCGACGCTCGAGTCCCGTGTGTTGCGCTCACCGTCGTCGTCAGTGATGTCCTTCCCGCCAGTGTCGTCGCCACTGTCGTCGTCACTGTCAGCCTGGTCGGCGCGATCGCTGGCTTCACGTTCGCGCTCGCGTTCGCGTTCGCGTTCGCGTTGCTGACGGCGATTGCGCTCTTCGTCGCGCTCGGACTGTTCGTCCTTGGCCTGCGCGATCGGCGACGGTTCGACGTCGGCTCCGGGGCGGTTGATGACGAGGTTCCTCAGCACGGCATCATTGAAGCGGAATGCGCTGGTCAACTCGTTCAAGGTCGGCGCATCGCACTCGATGTTCATCAACACGTAGTGCGCTTTGTGAATCTTGTTGATCGGATAGGCGAGCTGACGCCGACCCCAATCTTCCAGACGGTGGATGTGGCCGCCGGTGCCCGTGATCATCGAACGATAGCGTTCGATCATGGCGCCGACCTGCTCGCTCTGGTCAGGATGGACCAGAAACACGACTTCGTAGTGTCTCATCTAGGCTCCCTGTGGATTGAAGCTTCCCGATCTCAGAAATCTGGCGGTGAAGCAAGGAGAAACCCCGCGTGGGGGCCGCGTATTCTAGGCGGATGACGCCGTCAGTGCAAAGTTATTTTGGGAAGCTCTGCAAAAGTGGCTGCGCCGCCCGCTGGCTTCAGAAGCGCTGCCTCCTGCGGTGCTCATTGACTCCGGGCATCCTGCGCTGCGCCCTGCGGGCCAGCAGAGCTGTTCAAAATCGCTCCCGGCGATTTTGTATCACGCATAAACTGCGCTCCGCGGAGCCCGCGCGCCTTAGCCTGGGGCATGCTCGCTCACTTTTGCAGAGCTTCCTTTGCGGCGCTGCCGTGGCTGCCGGCGCTGCGCTGGCGGCGGGCCTCGAACAATCCGATCGCGGCCGCCGTCGCCACATTCAGATTCTGGACCCGCCCATGCATGGGTATTCGTACCAGGGTGTCACAGCGCATGCGGGTCAATCGCCGCATACCGCGCCCTTCGCCACCGAGCACGAGCGCGGCGGGAGGACTGAAGTCCGCGCCATAGAGATCGGTCGGCGCGTCGTGCGCAGTACCGATGTTCCAGATCCCGGCCTCGGCGAGTGCCGTCAAAGCGCTGGCCAGATTGGTCACCGTGACCAGGGCAACGCTGTCGATGGCGCCACTGGCCGCTTTGGCAACGACGCTCGACAGCGGCGCGCTCTTGTCGCGGGGGTAGACAACGGCATCGACACCCGCGCCGTCGGCGGCACGCAGACAGGCGCCGAAATTGCGCGGATCCTGCACGCCGTCCAGAACCAGCAACAAGGGCACGGCGGCATTACCGGCAAACCGTTGCAGCAAAGCATGCAGGGGCAGATTAGCCGGTACGCGGCGCCGTAACACCACGCCCTGGTGATGGCTGTCACCGCATAATCGATCGAGCGTGCGCAGTTCGGCCGGATGCACGGTCAAGCCCAGCGTCTGCGCCAGCGCCGCGATCGATTCGAGCACCTGCGAATCGCGCTCCGGCCTCAGCCATAGTTCGAGTGCGTCCTGGGGAGCCAACTCGAGCGCGGTACGGACAGCATGGATGCCGCCCACGACGAGATCGCGCTCCGGCATCAGCGTCGTCGCCGCTTGCGTTTGGTCTTTTTCTCGCTCGTCTTCGGTGCCGGGACAACGAGCATGAAATCGATCTTGCGCTGTTCGAGATCGACACGGGCCACGCGAACCGTCACCGCTTTGCCGATGTGGTACTCCAGACCGCGTGCCCGGCCGCGCAGAACATGCTGTACGGCATCGTATTGATAATAGTCTCCCGGCAGCTCGGTGACATGCACCAGTCCCTCGACAAAGATGTCGTCGAGCTCGACGAAAATCCCGAACTCGGCAACGCCGGCGATGATTCCGGGGAATTCTTCGCCGACTTTGTCCTGCATGAACTCGCACTTGAGCCACGCCACCGCATCCCGCGTCGCCTCATCGGCCCGCCGCTCGCACATCGAGCAGTGCTCAGCGAATTCGGCAAGTACACCATCTTCTATGGCCTCACCACCGTCGAGCGTTGCCTTGAGCGCACGATGGACGACGAGATCGGGATAGCGGCGTATCGGTGAAGTGAAATGCGTGTAGGCATCCAGTGCCAGACCGAAATGTCCGCTGTTGTGCGGGCTGTAGACGGCGAGTTTGAGGCTGCGCAGGAGGACGGTCTCGATGAGGCGGCGGTCGGGACGTTCACGAGCGGCGTCCAGAGCCGCGGCGAATGTCTTGACGTCGACATCACCGCCGAACCTGGCTTGCAAACCCAGTTCGCGCAGGAACTTTTCGAGATCCTCGACCTTATCGGTTGCCGGGGCATCATGCACGCGGTAGAGCGCCGGCTGTTTGCGGCGCAGGAGGTAGCGAGCGGCCGCGACGTTGGCCGCTATCATGCATTCCTCGACCAGTTTGTGTGCATCGACCCGTCGCGTCGCTTCGACGCTGGCGATCTTGCCGCGCTCGTCGAAATGGAAACGCGGCTCGGCGTTGTCGATGTCAAGGGCTCCGCGCTTCTCGCGAGCCGACCGCAGCGCCGCGAACAGCTCGTACAAAGTGGTCAGACTCTCCGCGACCGGCCGGTCGACGCCGCGCAAGCTCGGCAGCTCGCCATCGCGCCAACGCTGCACATCGGTATAAATGAGACGCGCATGCGAGCGGATCGCCGCATCATAGAAACGCGACCGGCGTACTTCGCCGGAGTCATCTATGTTCATCTCACACACCAGCGCAAGTCGCTCGGCGTCCGGCACCAACGAACAGATGCCATTGGAGAGTGTTTCCGGCAACATCGGAATCACCCGATCCGGAAAATACACCGAGGTCCCGCGGCGCAGGGCTTCTTCGTCGAGCGCGGCGCCTGGATGCACGTAATGCGCAACATCCGCAATTGCAACATGCAAGGTAAAACCATGCGCTGTCTTGCGTGCGAACAGCGCATCATCGAAATCACGGGCATCGGCTCCATCGATGGTCACCAACGGCAGGTCACGCAAGTCGCGCCGTCGCGTAATCTCGTCGGCGGTCGGGGCCGCGGGAATCTGCGCCGCGGCCCGCGTCGCTTCCGCCGGCCATTCGCACGGCAGGTCGTAGCTGCGGATAGCGATCTCGATCTCCATCCCGGGCGCCATGTGCTCGCCGAGGATCTCGACCACGCGTCCGACCGGCTGTGCATGGCGCTCGGGTTGCTGCTCGATGACGGCAACGACGATCTGGCCGTCATGCGCGTCACCCGCCGCATCAGCCGGAATCAACAAATCCTGATGCAGATGGCGATTATCGGGCACGACGAATCCGAAACCGCGATCGCTGAAATAGCGACCGACGATGCGCTGGTGCGCACGTTCGAGAACTTCTACCAGATGGCCGTAGGGCCGGCCGCGCCGGTCCAGACCGGCCACCCGCACCAGTACTTTGTCGCCGTGCAGAGTGCGCTGTGCTTCACGAGGCGCCAGGTAGATATCGTCACCGCCCCGTTCGGGGCGCACGAATGCGTAGCCGTCGCGGTGGGCGAGCACACGCCCGGGGATGACTTCCATGTGTTCGGCCAGACCGAAGCGCCCGCGGCGCGTTTCGACAAGCTGGCCGTCGCGCGCCATCGCCCGAACGCGTCGTTCGAGGGCGGCGTTGGCGGCCTCACCGGTGACCTCGAGGTGGTCCGCGAGTTGGACCAGATCGCCCGGCTCCGCGATCTCCGCCAGCGCCTGCGCAATCGCGACCCGACTGGGCAGATCGTCTACATGTTCGAATTCGCCGCCCTGGGCGGGCGCATTACGGGGCCTTCTTTGACGCATTGACTCACTCAAATGGAATGGTTAGATTGCGCACCTTCTTGCCGAGGTGGCGGAATTGGTAGACGCGCTGGCTTCAGGTGCCAGTTGGGGAAACCCAGTGGAGGTTCAAGTCCTCTCCTCGGCACCAGGCTCGTGAAACGGACGCCATTCTCGCTGATTTTCAGCATTGGGTCACGTGCTGGTACACACTTCGCCGGCAACGAGGCCAAACGATAGGCGGCAATCTGCCCGCCTGCATACTGCTCCGACGCAGCAGCGATTACTTAGGGCCCGCCGATCGCACTCAGTGCTCGTGACTCACAGACCGACGGCGCCGCTCTGAAGCGGGCTCAAATCCTTTGAAAGCGTCAATATTGTGCATCCCATGGGGTTTAGCCATGGATTCCACCATATAGAAATCCGTTTCCGCGTCCAGATCCTTCCACATATACCACTCCGGTTTTTCCACATCCTTATATTCGATAACCAACATCGATCCACCGTGATCCTTGCCATTATTGGTCGTGTGATGTTCGATGTGGTCGTGGGTCATCCATAGTCCGGGGTTGTTCATTTCCATCATTACGTCGTAGCGCTCCCCCGGTTGCAGAGGTACCACATCCGCCTCGATGGGGTTTTTCAGTGGCAAGCCATCCTTATGGGTAATCAGCATGTCATGACCGTGAGTATGGAAAGCCGTGGGAATGCTGGCGCCGATCAGCCGTAGTCGCACGACATCGCCCTTTTCTACTTGCAATGGCTGAGTCATAGGAAAAGACTTGCCGTTGATGGAAAAGTAGTTGATGACCTCGCCTGGCTTGCCGCCTGTTCCATATTCCTGTGCCACCTCTGAATTCCAACCGGAAAACATCAGGATGGCGTCCTTGGTGACGTCCTTTTCCAGCGCTATGGGTTCCTTGGGATCGACGATCAGCGGTCCCCACATGCCCCGCAGACCGACGTGTTCAGAAACGTTGACGTGGCAATGATACCAAAGGGTGCCGGGTTTGTTCACGACGAACTTATAGGTGAAGCTTTCTCCCGGCTCGATTCCCAACTGGGTAACATCAGGCACTCCGTCCTGGGGCCAGGTGTTCGTCTGGTAGACACCATGCCAATGGATGGTGTGGTTGAGAGTGCTGTTATTGTGGACCGTTACCTCCAGTGCATCCCCTTCCCTTACATGAATGAGGGGGCCTGGCACCTGGCCATTAAACGCCCATACTTTGGCGCTGAAACCCGGCGCCACTTCCAGATCTACCTCATCAATAGTCAACTCAAACTTGTGTGGCGCAGCAACTGCCTGCAGCGCTGCAAAAAGCACACCCATAACAACAATTAATGCTTGCTTGATCATGGTAATCCGTCTCCAGACTGGCAGCACAGTTGCCGCATGTAGCGAACCAGTGCGTTGATGTCATGGTCGCTCAGGGTGGCGCTCCAGGGTGGCATAAGTACAGATTTGTTGATGCTTTTACCCCCTTCCTTTACCGCCTTGAACAAGTCGGCATCGGTGCGAGCCGACATTTCCCCCCTATCACGGTGGTTGCGGGGCTGAACTGACATTGCGGGGACGTTGATGCCGTCGCCATTGCCCTCCACCCCGTGGCATTGAGTGCAATAAATTTTGTAAAGAACGTCCCCATGAGCGGCATCTTCTGCATGGGCAGAAAGGACGCTCACCAGTAGCAGAATGGCAAAGAAATTTGCTGGAATTTTCATGGCTGCTCCTCCCCGATCAGTTTCAAGTAATTGGCGAGTCGCTCCACGGCACTGTCATTGAGACCAGTCCTCGGCATCAGGCTATGAGGATCCCAGGCCACCGGGTTGGCGATGAATGAGGCGATGAATTTCGGCTGCAGGCGTTGCCAGGCCGTGTGTAGTTCCGGACCGGACAAGCCGCCGTAGCCAGGACCATCGCTGTGACAAGCATCGCAACCATTGAACTTGGTGAAATTGAGCTCGCCCATGCGTTTGGCGATAGTGCCGGATTCGTAATTGACTGCGGCGATCAGGTCGTCGTTGGGGCGCAGACTCATCAGATATTCGGTAGCCTGCTGTGCTTCCTGTGCGGGGAGGACGGGATGGTCCTGCAATGCGTCAGGGTCTATCACATCACCGCCGCCGGTGCTTTTCACCGCGGCGGGCGGGAATACTCCGGCAGGGCGGATGCGCACCGGATTCTTCAGCCAACTTTCAAGCCAGGCGGCTTGGAACTTATTGCCGGCGAAGTACAGAGGAGGGCCTTTGCGGGAGATGCGCTCCGCATGTCCCAGCATGTCGTAGTCGGGACGTTCAAGGGTATGGCACGCTGTGCAGTTGGCCTCTACTAGCTCCTTGCCGCCAGCCACTGCGTCGCCGAAGTGGAGCGTCCCCGCAACGACCAGCAGGACTGCCAAGTTCATTCGTTGCATGTCCATTCCCCCGCTCAGCGCAGGATAAGCTGGTCGCCGCGGCCCTTGTCTTTATCGGCATCGGCATGGTTCATCAGTACTGTGATGGCGCCGTTCAAAGCGTGCTTCATACGGTGATCCACCAGAGCGTTATTGGTGGCACGGTCGGCGGGACTGATGAGGTCAAGGGTTAGGCCATGGGAGGGCGGGACCTCAACGGTTTGCAGTCCCCAGGCGATATTTTTCGGGTTGCCGTTATCCCACACCTGTTCCCAGATACCGGCGATGGGGTGAAAGGCGGCGGAACTATTGATCATGGCATTGACGAAATGGATGCGCACCCGCTCACCAGGCTTACTTTCCAGGGTCTGGCTGGCATTGGGATCATGGACCGGGTCGTAGTGGAATTGCCTGCCGTTGACGAGAACCCCTTTCCAACCGTTGCCCATTTTCATGTCGTCAGCGGAGGTGCCCGCTTCGAACAAGTCGCCCTGTATGAGCACATACTCCCGGTCAGGCTCCGGAAAACTTTCACTGTAGCCCTCCTTGGGATCGACGATGATCACACCGTACATGCCGCGGCCGATGTGCTCTGCCATGGAGTCGGAGCCACAGTGGTAAATGAATACCCCTGGGTATTCAGCTTCAAAGGTGAATTGTTTGGTTTTTCCCGGCTTGATGGATTCGAACTCGTCGAGGACGTCTGCCCGGGCGGCGTGAAAATCCATGGAATGACTTTGTTCGTTGTCCGGATCGTTAAACAGCGTGAAGTCCACCACATCTCCTTCTTTCACCCGCACCAGCGGACCGGGGATAGTGCCGTTATACGTCCACATGCGTTGCGTGGTGCCGGCATTGTCCACCACCACATCCACTTCTTTGACGGTCATGTCCACTTTGATGGCTTCCGCGAAAATTACTGGAGAGGCGAGGACTGCAGTGGCGAGGAGAATGTGTTTGAAAAACGCCTTCATTGTTGATGCCCTTTTGTATGTTCTTCCGTAAACATCGCTAAAATCATGCCAGGATTATTTTCTTTGCATTTCATTTAGTTGCAATCATACAATGACAATATGACATGATTTATTTCATGTCTTTTTGACACACATGAGACATTATGACATCGCATACAGTTTTTTTTGATATGGCCACTGTGGTTGCCGATCTGTCGCAATTCATGCCGAGAGAAATCAGATTCCAACGGCTTCTGGAGGTTATACGCAGGAATTTCCCCTGTGATGCAATCGCTCTGCTTGAAAAAGAGGGCCGCCTGTTAATACCCCGTGCCACCCAGGGGTTGAGTTCCGACACCATGGGCAGGCGATTTGTAATCCAGAATCACCCTCGACTCGCTCAGATAGTCGATAGCCGTAAGCCCGTAAGGTTTGCGGCAGAATCCGAGTTGCCCGACCCTTATGACGGTCTCATTGAAAACGCCAGGGATCACCTCTACGTGCATGACTGCATGGGAGCCACGTTATACATAGACGACACGCCTTGGGGAGTCGTCACCCTAGATGCCCTAAACCCGAACGCTTTTGATGATTTTGACTTGGATATTTTTGAAGCTTTTCTTGGTGTCGCATCAGCCACAGTCAGAGCCGCGACCTGGATTCATCGGCTTGAAGAACAACTTGCAAGACAACAGAAAATTATACTAAGTCAAACGGCACATGCCGTTTCAACGGACATTATCAGTGAAAGCCGCGAAATGGTTCAGCTTATGAAAGAAGCCAAAACCGTGGCTGCTTCGGATCTGACAGTTCTGGTTCTTGGAGAAACAGGTGTAGGAAAGGAGTTGATTGCAAACTATGTACACCGCCATTCCGGCAGAGCTCAAGAACCGATGGTGTACGTGAATTGTGCTGCCCTGCCCGAGTCTTTGGCTGAAAGTGAGCTTTTCGGCCATATAAAGGGGGCTTTCTCCGGAGCTACAGAGAACCGCGCAGGCAAATTTGAACTAGCTAACGAAGGTACGCTATTCCTTGATGAAGTAGGTGAGCTACCCATTACTGTGCAGTCCAAACTGCTACGTGCCTTGCAAAATGGCGAGATTCAACGCATTGGCAGCGACAAGCACCACCGGGTAGATGTTCGCTTGATTGCCGCCACCAACAGAGACTTGAAGAAAGCGATTGCCGAGGGGCGCTTCCGACCCGATTTATACCATCGCCTCAGTGTCTACCCCCTGGTTCTCCCTCCTCTTAGGGACCGCCCTGACGATATTCTGCCTCTCGCCGGCTACATTCTAGAAAGAGACCACAGGCGCATGGGGGTTAGAGGTGTCCGGCTGAGCAATGCGGCCAAACGATGGCTGGTCAAATCGAAATGGCCGGGAAATATACGGGAACTTGAACACACCTTGTCAAGAGCGGTAATTCGTGCCGTAAGCGACGGCCAGGATACGAGCAAGATTGTCGAGTTGGATGTAACCCACTTTGGACTGGAAGCACTTTCGAATGGATGTTCACCGCTATTAGCCAAGCATGCCGCCCCACCTATTGACATTCCTCTGAATGAGGCCATCGATGACTATAAACGCCAACTGATTCGATCCCGGTTGAATCATCACAAGGGCAATAAAGCTGCTACAGCAAGATCGTTCGGAATTGATCGCGGCAACTTCGTTCGTCAACTAAAGAGATTGAATATTGAGTAACGTAATGTTCTTGGGAGACTTGCGCTTTTCATTCTCTTGTCAGCACCGAGGGTGCTTCTGAGTGGGGGCCAGCACGCGCGTTTCGCCAGGAATAATGAGGCTGCCCCAGAAAACGCAACGCTGCAGCGGCCGCTCAGGGGTAGCCGAATGTAAAGGAAGCTTGCAAAAGCGGCTGCGCAGCCATGTCCCGTACACGAGCGCAAAGGCAATTGCGGCAGAGTCATCTCGTATTGCAAGTCCGCGTGCCGCGTCGCGGGACACAGCCGTTTGCGTCGGCCATCCTGTCGTATTGCTTCAGGCCGTCCCGGTCTGCGCAGCCCACAGTTCCTGTGCCTGCTCCCAGCCGACTACGGCACGGGGGCTGCCATCGGCGTTGATGAACTGCAGAGGCCCCAGAAAGGTCATGTAGAATTCGCTCTCGATCGGGAAATGGGTCTTGTCGTGCCGGGCATTGCACGATTCGTATCCGTAGCCGAGTTCGTAGGCCGTCGCACCCCCCTCGTCCGCACCGCCGCGCACTTCCATCTTGCCCTTGGTCAGCAGGTATTCGCCTGGCCCGACATGGATATGACTGGCAAATGAAGATCCGGCCGGACAATCGAAAATGGCCGTCCACGCGCCCAATTCGGGCGAGACGTGGAGCAGTTTCCAGCGAATCCCACCAGCCGAGAACGCCTCCGGGAACGGCTGCCATTCGAGATCCTGGATCTGAACATACTCTTGCTGGACTTTAGGTTTCATCGTGCGCCCCTCGTTGATTGAGGCCCGTAGTATAAAGCAGCCAGGGCGCAGGCCGACGGGCTTCGGGCGGTGCCGCGCATGGCGGTTCCCACCCACTCGCGCATTGGCTACCATGCCGCCTCGCCAGGCCGCCAGGGCCGTTCGGACCTGATTCTATGAACGATATGCGAGGCGCTGACCTCCACCTCCGCCCAGTCACGGACCGCCGCACGCTCAAGGATTTCGTGCGCGTGCCATGGGCACTTTTTCGCGACGATCCGCACTGGATCCCACCGCTGCTGTTCGAGCGCAAAGAAGCGCTATCCCCGAAACAGCCCGTGTTCGCCCATCTCGACTGGCAGGGCTGGGTGGCCTACCGCGGCCACAAGGCAGTCGGACGTATTACCGCGCAGATCGATCGGCTCCATCTCGATCGCTACGATGATGCGACCGGCTTCTTCGGTTATTTCGACGCTCCTGACGATGAGCGCACCTGCGGCGCGCTGCTCGAGGTCGCCGAGCGTTGGCTGATTGAGCGCGGCATGCAGCGGGCGCGCGGCCCGTTCGGGTTGAACATCAATCAGGAAGTCGGCCTTCTCGTCGACGGCTTCGATACGCCGCCCTTTTTCATGATGACCCATGCCCACCCCTATTACGGACGTAGCCTCGAGCAGCACGGCTACGCCAAAGCTGCGGATATGCTCGCCTATCTGATTCGGGCGGATTTCTCACCGCCGCAGGTAATGGCTTCGCTCTACGCTCGGCTCAAACGCGAGGTCATCATTCGTCCGATCGAGCCACGGCAAAAAGACCGCGATCTCGAGATTCTGCGCGATATATTCAATGATGCCTGGGCCGGTAACTGGGGCTTCGTCCCATTTACGAAAGACGAATTTCGCACCATCGGCCACGAGATGCTGATGATCATCCCGCCCGATTTCATCCAGATTGCGGAGATGAAAGGAGAGCCGGTCGCTTTTATCGTACTGCTGCCGAACGTCAACGAAGTCATCGCCGATCTCGATGGCCGGCTGCTGCCATTCGGTTGGTTGAAACTGATTAAACGACTCAAGTTCGGCTATCCCCGCACGGCGCGGATCCCGCTGATGGGCGTGCGGCAACGCCTCCATCGCACCCGCTATGGTCCGGGACTGGCTTTGTCGGTCGTCGAAGCGCTGCGTGAGCCCGGGCTGAGGATGGGACTGGAAGAAGTCGAGATGTCATGGATACTCGAGAGCAACGAAGCGATGAAGAACATCATCGCCACGCTCGGCGGACGGGAATCGAAGCGCTACAGAGTATATGAGAAAGCACTCACCTGAACGATCCGCCCGGTGCAAACGATGAGTGCGGACCGAACCATGCCGGCAATCGTACTCGCCGGCGAGCGCCCGGGCGGCAGCGCACTGGCCCGTTCTCGTGGCGTAGCGGCCGGCGTCCTCGTGGAGCTTGCCGGGCAAACCTGCCTCGAACATGTCATCGGCGCACTGCGTTCGAGTCGCTGCATCGACGGCGGTTTGCTGGTCGGCCCTGCGCACGAGGTCGTCGATGGCTCGGCCGTCATCAGCCGCTTGCTCGATGCAGGCGATTTCGCCTGGCGGGAGCCGGCAGCAGGACCTTCGGCGAGCGCGCTCGATGCCGCACGACACCTCGACCGTTATCCATTCTTATTGACGGCAGGCGATCACGCGCTGTTGACATCGGAACTCATCGATCATTTCTGCACTGAGGCGCTGAGCCTGCAGGCTGATCTGATCGTCGGCATCGTCCCCTACGCCCTTATACGAGCGGCATGGCCGGAATCACGGCGGACCCTGCTGCGCTTCCACGACGGCGCCTGTTGTGGCGCCAACCTCTACTTGCTGCGCAGCCCGCAGGCGCTTGCAGCCCTGGAATTCTGGCAAGGCGTCGAAGCGAACCGCAAGCGCCCGTGGCGTATCGCCCGGCAGTTGGGGAGCGGCGCGCTGCTGCGCTATTTGAGCGGCAGGCTCGATCGTGCCGACGCCTTCCTCGAACTCTCGCGACGCACCGGGGCTGACATCAGCTGGGTCGTGATCGACAATCCGCGTGCGGCTGTCGACGTCGACTCCGGCGCCGATCTCGCTCTCGCCGAAAGGATACTCTGTGAACAATGACACCCCTTCGCGCTGGCGGCGTTGGCGCCGCACCACCGCGCATCGCGCTGGCAAACGCTTCCTGCGTCGGCTGACGGAGTTCCAGGCGCGTCATTCCTCGATCCCGACAACCCCTTTTCTGCCCAATTCGACATTCGACTGGGTGCCGCGCCTGGAAGCGGCATGGCCGGGCATCCGCGCCGAGTTCGACCAGGTGTGGACGCATCCCGAGGACATTCCGGCCTTCCATCAGATATCGCCTGACCAGGCCCGCATCTCGAAAGGGGACCAGTGGAAAACGTATGCGCTTTTCATCTTTGGCCAACCCGTGGAACCGAATTGTTCGGCATGCCCGCAGACTGCCGCTGCGCTCGCCGCCCTACCCGGGCTACTCAATGCCTGGTTCTCGATCCTGTCTCCTGGTTATCACATACCCGCACACCGCGGTCCGACGCGAGCGTTGGTGCGTTGCCATCTCGGCCTGCGCGTACCTGCTGCGCGCGAACGCTGCTGGATTCGTGTCGACAAGGAAATCTACCATTGGCGCGAAGGCGCCTGCGTGCTCTTCGATGATACTTACGAGCACGAAGTCGCCAATGACACGACGGAGCACCGTGCAGTACTGTTCATCGATATCGATCGGCCAATGGACCGGACGGGACGCTGGGTCAATGCAGGGATCCTGCGACTGATGAAGGCCAGCCACTACGTCAAGGATCCGCTGCACAATCTGGCCGAGTGGAACCGGCGCCTGGCCCGGCGTCGTACCGCCAGCACTGAGTAGCGTTCTGGCGGATTCAGCGAGGTTTCGTCACGACCTTGACCCGCCCGCTGGAGCCCGCCGTGAAGGTATCTCGCTCGAGCAGGTATTTGATGGTTTCGCTGGTGATTGATTGCCGCCCTTTGACGATCTTCGCGCCGCGCTCGAGCCGAACGATATCCCGGCGCGGATCGAATTCCAGCATGTCGCTATGTCCCTCGAGCGGTTCGTCGTCCCCGCTGCGATGATAGACGATGCGAGCGGGCGTGCCGGCAACACGGATCGATTCCGGGTCGCGCAAGGGCCCGTATACCTTGGCGTGATCCGCGTAGATCGCCCATTGAGCTCCGCGCATTCGTAACGCGCCTCGGGCCTCGAACTCGTCTCGGTCGATTCCCTGGTGTCCTTGCTGCGCGCTGATGAAAACGACATCGTCCAGCGGCAGCAGCGGCGGCAGTTCATCCGCAATGGCCATCATCGGCAAGAACAGGCCCAAGGAAACGCAGCAAAATCGGTGTTTCACCAGTATCAGACCGAGCAGCAAATGCACGAGCGGTTGCGCTCGCCGGCAGCGGTGCGCATCATAGTGCCTGCTTTGATCGCTGATCGCCATTTTCTCCCGCCCGAGTTCCCCCACCGTGCTGCTCGATCGCTACCTTGTTCGGGAAACCTGTGTGAGCTTTGCCACGGTGGCCATCATACTGACGGTGATTTTCTTTGCCTATAGCCTGACGCGCTTCCTCGCCGACGCCGCAGGCGGTTTGCTCAACGCTCCCGAAGTCGCGCGCCTGACCGTATACAAAGCGATCATCGCACTCGAGGTTCTGCTGCCGCTGGCGTTCTTTTTCGGTGTCATCGTCGCGTGCGGAAAGCTCAATTTACATGGTGAGACAACCGCAATGCGCGCCTGCGGCCTGTCGCTGGGCCGCCTCTACCGCCCTCTCATCATGCTCGCCATCGGACTCGCCGTTGTTGTCGCCATACTCTCGATCGGCGTCAGGCCAGAAACGTACGAGGCCATGTTTGCCTTGAAAGATCACGCCGAAACGGCATCGGAGCTCGATCGGATCAAGCCACAGCGGTTCTACATCTACGAAGAGGAGAACCGCAGCGTTTATATCGAGGATATCCGCGACAACGGCCAGACCTTGCAGGGCATATTCATTCGCACCCGCACGGCCGATGGCCTGGAAGTCATCTCGGCACCGCGCGGTTATCTGCACGGCCATGTCACACCATCGCGGCATCGGCTGGTGCTCCATGACGCAAACATCTTCAGGGCTTCCGAACAGCCCCCGGACGTGCTCGGGCGCTTCGACGAACTGACACTGGCGTTGCGCGTACAAACTGGCACTGACGAGGAGTATCGCACCAAGTCCGCGGCTACCGGAGCTTTGCTCCACTCCCAGGATCCTGATGATCGCGCAGAACTCCAATGGCGGCTATCGACGCCCGTGTCCACAGTGCTGCTCGCGCTGGCCGCTTTGATGCTGATCGATCACCGGCCACGGCAGAGCCGCTTTGCGCGGCTGCCTCTCGCAATCGGCATCTATGCGATTTATTACAACTTCCTGGGTGTCGCGCGCACCTGGGTCGAACAGGAAACCGTCGCGACCTTGTGGTGGGCACCAGGCCTGCTCGCCCTTGCTCTTGTCGTCGCTTTCGGCGCGCGTCGTCGGTTGAGTTTCTGAAACATGCTTCTCGCGCGCTACATCGGCTTCCATTTCTGCCTTGCCGCCGGCGCGGTTCTGCTGATCCTGCTCACACTGTTCAGCTTCATGGCCTTCACCGAAGCGCTGGAAGACGTCGGCAGCGGTTCCTACACCGGGGCCGATGCAGTTGCCGTCGTCCTGCTCACAACCCCACGACGCATCGTCGATTTGCTCCCCGTGACCGCACTGCTCGGGTCCATGCTGGGTCTGGGCATGTTGGCCAATCACCAGGAATTGACAGCCATCCGTGCCGCGGGCTTCTCGACCTGGCGCATCGCACGCATCCTGCTCGGCATCGCGGCCGCGCTGATCGCGGCGGTGGTGCTGTTCCAGTACGCCCTCATACCCGCCGCAGAGCGCAAAGCGCAGGAGTATCGCTCACGCACACTGGAACGCACCGCCCTCGGTGACGCGGAATTCTGGAGTCGGCACGAGCGGCGCATCATTCGCGTCGGCAGTGTGGAGTTCGGCCGGATCCCACGCGATATCGAACTCTACGAACTCGATGCCGAGGCGCGCCTGGTTCGTCTCGTTCGCGCCGCCAAAGCGGACGTCGTCAGTTCGCGAGAATGGTTGCTGCACGATGTCGAGGAGAAGGTCATCGAGCACGATCAGGTACTTGTTCGCCAGCTCCCACAGCTGGCGTGGGAGAGCTTTCTCTCGCCCGAACAAATCTCCACGCTGATAGCACCGCTGCACGCATTGTCTCCGCTCGACCTCTATCGCTACCTGCGTGAGAACCGCGGGTCAGGTCTCGACGTTCGCGAGCACTCGGCCCGATTCTGGCATCAGATCAGCGTGCCATTTACCCTCGCCGGCATGCTGCTGCTGGGGCTGCCATTGGTATTGAACTCGGTACGCGTACGTTCGACCGGGCTTCGCGTCGTGCTCGGTGCTGCCATAGGCGTCGGCTTCTACCTTTTCGAACAGGTAGCCGGGCAATTGTCGTTGCTGTTCGAACTGGCACCAGGGCCGACCGCCCTGCTCCCTGCCCTGGTGGTCCTGGCGAGTGCGCTGTATGGCGTGCGGTATCTGGCGACGCGGAGTTGAGTTCGTGACCGAAAAGCCGCCCTCATCATTACATGACGTCCGCGATCAGTCGTCTGCACCCACTCCGCCGCACTATGCGAACGCCTTCCAGGAGCGCTACGGCGAAAGCGTCGCGGCGATCGTGCTCTATGGTTCGTACCTGCGCGGCAAACGCGACACCGTGCTCGATTTCTATGTCCTGCTGGATGACTATTCAGCGCTGGAATCACGCACGGCGGCGGCGGCCAACCGTCTGCTGCCGCCGAATGTCTATCATTTAGTGCTCCGCGCCGACGCTACAGCGTGTGCGGCCAAATACGCCACGGTCACGCTGAAGCAATTCGAGCACGCCATAGGCACGGATTTTCACACCTATTTCTGGTCACGATTCGCGCAGCCCTTCGACATCGTGTACGCACGTGACGAAGCCGTTCACGAGCGTGTTCAGCAGGCGGGTATCGACGCCTGCCGGCGTATGCTCAGCGCCACCCTCGATATGCTGCCTGACTGTTTCACGACCACCGAGCTATGGCGCCGGGGATTCGCCCTGACCTATGGCAGCGAATTGCGTAGTGAAGACACCTCACGCGCCGCCGAACTGACCGCCTGCTACCACGAGCATCTCGAGGCGATGACAGCACGCCTCGCCGGAGAATTCGGACTCATTGCCTGTGACGAGGGAGGCTGGCGCAATACCCGCTCCGGGTTTGCACGGCGCCGCGCTGCCTTGGCTTGGAGCGGGCGCCGCATTGCCGGCAAGCTGCTTGCCGTGTTGCGCCTGGGCAAAGCTGCCTTCACCTTCAATGACCCATTGGATTACGTCTTATGGAAGGTCGAACGCCACAGCGGCCTTCATATGGAGGCGACCGATCTGCAACGACGACACCCGCTGATCTTCGCCTGGCCATTGCTGTGGCGACTCTATCGTCGCGGCGGGTTTCGCTGAGGGCCCGTCCCAGAATGACTCGGTTGTCTGGGGCGTTGGGGCGCCCGGCTGGCAAGGCGCGAGGAGGGCGAATAGTGGTTCTATTCAACTGACGAGCAACGCCGCCAGACGGGATCGATCGGCGTTCCAGACAACCGAGTTATCCTGGGACGGGCCCTGAGTCCCGCAGTCAGACTGTACAGCCGCCGGCCGCGTGCTGCCGCACGACGTTTTCGAAGCTGCTGATGATGCGCTCGATTTGTGCCTCGGTATGCGCAGCCGTGACACTCACGCGGATGAGGCTGCCGCCATCAGGCGCCGCCGGAGGAAGGATGAGATTGGTATAGACCCCTGCTTCGAGCAGTCCCTGCCAGCAGCGCAAGGCAACATCGCGCTCGGCAAATGAAATACCGATGACCGGGCTGACATGCGGCCCCAGTCGCAGCCCCAGTCCGGCGAGCGCGGTATACAGGCAGCGCGCATTTCGCCACAGCTGATCTCGAAGCTGCGGCTGTTCGGCGATGCGGCGCAATGCTTCGCGGGTGGTCGCGATCACTGACGGGCAGGGCGATGCCGTAAAGATGTAAGGTCGGCTGGCATAGCGGAAAAGAGCCAGTTCCGGATGACGGCTGACACAAAACCCACCGATCGAGCCAAGACTCTTGCTGAACGTACCGACAACGAAATCGGTCTCTGCAAGTATGCCTTCGGATTCAACCAGGCCGCGCCCACGATCGCCATAGACGCCGAGCGAATGGGCCTCGTCGACGAACAGATAACCACCGTACTCGGCCTTGACCGCGGCGTACTCGCGCAGCGGCGCGCAATCACCCCGAATACTGTACAGACCCTCGACCACGATCAGCGCATTCTGCGCGCGCTCTCCCAGACGCCGCAGGCGATTGGCCAGGCCGTCGGGATCATTGTGTTTGAAGCGGAAGATATCGGCGCCGCTCATGCGGCAACCGTCGAACAAACTTGCATGGGCCTCGGCATCGAGCAGCACCGCATCGCCTTCCCCGAGCAAGGCGACCAGAGTCCCGAGATTGGCTGCATAGCCGGTCGAGAACACCATGGCATGAGGCAGCTCGTAGAACGCTGCGAGTTCCGCTTCGAGTTCGAGATGGGCACGATAAGTGCCGTTGGCCATACGCGAGCCGGTCGTTCCGGTACCCGCTTTGGCCAGCGCCTGCTGACCTGCCGCAATCGCCGCCGCATCGAACGTCAGACCGAGGTAGTTGTTGGTTCCGGCCATGATCGTATGACGCCCGCCCACAACTGCTTCAGTTGCACTCAATACCTCTTCGATGACGACCCCGGTCGGATTGACCGGCAACGCCTCGAGCAGTGCCCGGGTGGTCTCGGCGGCTTTGAATTTTTCGAACAAGCGCATGGACATTCAACCGTTCAGCAGCCGCTGCACGACCGCGGCCAAGTCACCGACAGTCTGGACATCGGCCAGGGTGTCTTCGTCAATCGCGAGATCGAAACGGTCTTCGACCTCGCACAGGTATTCGATGACCTGGATGGATTCGAGCCCGAGATCGGCAATCAGGGCGGTATCGGCAGACATCGCCTGACGCCGACCCAACGCTGCCTCGAGCAGCCGGATCAGTTCTTCGACTATGGCGCTATGATCGAGTTTCACTGGGAGCTCCAGCCGGACGGGCTTGCGGACGGTGGCGAGGCAAACAGCTCCGCGACGCCCTCACGAAGACGGATTCGCGGCAACCATCCGGTCGCCGCAGTGAGCGCTTGATTATTGCAAAGCCAACTGGGCTCGGAAAGTTCGCGGACCTTGCCCGGCGACAGCATGGGCAAGTGCCGCCGCCGGTGCGGCAGTGCGACATTCCAGCGCGCCAGTCGATCCAGAACAGCACGCGGTATGCGCACGGATAAGGTACGGCTGCCGTTGTTGGCCTGGGCGATGATATCCGCCCAGCCGTAACCCTGCGGATGTCCGTCATCGAGTTCGTAGCAGGCGCCCACACAGTGCTCGAAACCATCGATGATCGCAGCCACGGCGCGCGCCAGGTCTGCCGCATGGAGCAGTGACAGGCGCTGGCCTTGCGGGCCGACGATGACGGCGAGACCACGTCTGATGGCGGTAAACAACGGGCGCATCTCCCGATCGCCCGGTCCATAGACCGCTGGTGGCCGTAGTATCGTCCACTCGATGCCGGCACAAGCGCGCAGTGCATCTTCACCCGCTCTCTTGCTCGCGGCATAGTCGGATAACTGCGCCTTGCTGGCAGCCAGAGAGGAAATCAGGATGATGCGGGGATGGGTCATCACTCGTGCCGCGGCGGCGGCCACGCTGGCAACACCGGCGACATTCGCCGGCCAGAAGTCGTCGACACAGCGGCCGCGCACCGCGCCAGCGGCATAAACGACGAAATCAGCGCCGCTCAGGACCTCATCGAGGAAGGCCGGGGCATCGAGGGCGCCGCGACGGACGCGCACATCCGGCAGGACGTGGGCCGTATTGGCCGATCCTGGACGAACGAGAGCGGAGATGTCGTAGCCGTTGTCGCACAGCGTGCGCTGCAGGTGTCGGCCGATGAATCCCGTCGCTCCGGTCAGGACGATATGTGGTCTGCCCCGCCCGGTTTCACCCATGCGCGCCAGCGAGGTTGCCGCCGACGCCTGCCGTACGTGCGAGAAAATCCTGTTTGGCCTTGGAACGCGACAACTTGCCGGACGAA
This sequence comes from Gammaproteobacteria bacterium, assembly GCA_040904625.1. Lineage (GTDB taxonomy): Bacteria > Pseudomonadota > Gammaproteobacteria > JACKNG01. The sequence continues at coordinate 18,611 of JBBDTC010000001.1, read as the reverse complement.
GTTCGCGGCAGGGTTCGCGGCGGCACCAGATCGATATGGCAGGCAATGCCGAAATGTGCGGTGATGAGCGCGCGCAGATCGTCGATCAGGGTGCGCGCCTTGGCCGGATTGACTTCGCGCGACTCGACCACCATAACCACCTGATCGGCCCCATTGTCGTCGGCGAAGGAGAACGCGGAGACATTACCGAAGCGTACCCCCGGCAGGCTTTCCGCCAGGAACTCGAGATCATGCGGCCAGATGTTACGTCCGTTGACGATGATGACGTCCTTGCGACGGGCAGTGACGACCACATGATCGCCGAAGCGGTAGCCGATGTCGCCGGTATCGAGCCAGCCATCGTCGGAAAGGACTTCAGCAGTGGCGGTCGGATTCTGGAAATAACCGCTCATCACGCTCGCGCCGCGCAGACAGATACGCCCGCATTGGTAGTCGGGCAGATCGTTACCCTTGTCGTCACGGATTGCGAGCTCGAAGCTCGGCAGTATCTTGCCGCAATCGACGAAAATCAGGCTGTCCTCCGCGCGACTGGCACTCGTATCGAGCAACTCGACCTGGCCGGTCGTTGCCATACGCTCCTTATCGACCTTGACCGCACTGATGCCGGTGCCGAGCTCGGCAAAGCTGATGGCCAGCGCGCATTCGGCCATGCCGTAGCAGGCCACGAAAGCGTCGGGATTGAATTTGGCCGGTGCGAGCACATGGGCGAATTGGCGCAGCGGTTCGGGGTGGATTCGTTCGGCGCCGACACAGGCCACCCGCCAGGAACTCAGGTCGTAGCGATCCTGATCGGTCAAGCGCAGCCGTTTGGCACACAGGGCATAGCCGAACGGCGGGCTGGAAGAGATCGTGCCGCGGTTCTGGGAAATGATCTTCAACCACAAACGCGGGCGCATGGCAAAGGTGCGCGGGCTCAAGTAATCGGCCGAAAGCTGGCTGCCCAGCGGCAGCAGCACGAAACCGACCAGACCCATATCGTGGTAGAGGGGTAGCCACGCCACCATGCGATCGTCGCGCGTGATTTTGAGCCCGTGGACGGCGATGTCACGCAAATTGGTCATCACGGTTCGCTGTGAGATCTCCACACCGCGCGGGAAGCGCGTGCTGCCGGACGTATACTGCAAATAAGCGACTTCGTCGGCGCGCAGCGGTTCGAGCACGCAATCGCGCTCCGGCAAGGCGTCGAATTCCTCCGGCGTGCCGGCCTTGACCAGATCGAGCCGTTCGACGGCCTGGCGCAGGAAAGCCACATGCGATTCGGGGGCAACGGCGAGATCGGCCCCGCAACTGTCGAGCATGCGCTCGAGCTGTTCGACATAGGCCTTGCGCGCGCCGATCTGGAATCCCGCGGGTAAAGCGACAGGAATATACCCGGCGTACTGGCAGGCGAAGAAAAAGAGATGGAACAGCGGTTCTGATTCAGCCACGATGGCGACGCGGGCGCCGCGCTTGCAGCCGAGCCCGAGCAGGCGTCGTCCCAGGGCCTGTGCCTTGATGCGCAGATCTGCATAGCTCAGGACCGCGAACAGTTCGCCCTTGCCGTCGTAGAAGTTATAGCCGGTATCACCCTCGGCAGCGTATTCCAAGGCTTCGACCAGCGTATCGAAGTCAGCATTGCGCAATGGCAACAGATTATTGATTTTCGTCGCTTTCATCGTCAATTGAGTAACCTTGTCTTGACTGAATCAACAACCGCGGCAGGCGCGGTTTGCCCCCCCTGATACAGCGGGCGCGATTATAACCGGTTCGTAACATTTATGAGTCAAATTCAGTTATGTGGGCCGTGCACTGTCCGGTTCCGACAGAGTTTCCTCGGGATGCGCGTTGGGCGGGTCGTGATTGTTGGTTTGACCGCGCGATCGAGCCGAGGTGTGCGAGTTAGGGGCGGATTTTGGTCGTCCGCGACGAGATATGCAATAAGTTTTTCATCCCGAGGCGGGTTTTGAGCAGCCGCCGTCATGATCCAAGGCACGACGACGGCCATCAACGCTGACGAAAATGAAGGCCTCTGACGTAGCCGGCGAAGGTGTTACCGCACGAACGACAACGCGACGGACCCTTAGGGTCCGTCCCAGAAAGCGCAAATCCGTGCTTTTCAATCGAAGACGCCGTGTAAATACCAGCGTCGCCCACCCTCCAATTCACGATAGATCCACAGGCGTCCTCCGCGACCGGTGGTGGCAACGAAGTAATCGCGTTTGATGCCCGATTCATCCCACCAGCCGCTCTGAATGCGCTCACGCTCCGGATCCAGGCGCAGCGGCCCGTCGAAGACGGGGCGATCACCGCGAACGTCGAGTCTGAGGGGCCGCTCGAGGAGCCACAGTGGGTGACGGGTGAGGCAAGTGGCGGGCGTCGGCACACGACCTCGACGCCCATCGGTCAGTACCGGACGCTGCCAACCGGAAGCGTATTCGGGACGATGGCCACCCTGCACACGCAGACTGCGCAATGCCTGTTCACCACAGCGCGCACGCAGGCGATCGATGAAACCGGCATAGGCCTCGTCATGCTCTGATGCTCGTTGGGCGAATAAATCCCGGGGCGGGGATGCGACACCGAAAATCAGATCATCGACCCGCAGGCTGATGGCACGAACCGGCATCGCCAGGCGCTTGCGGGCGAGCGTTTCCCGCATCAACAGGAGCATCTGCCGGCGATCACTCCCGGCGCGAGAGAAATTGACCTGGAAATCCTCACGGCCCCCCTGACGATCGATCAAACGCCAACGCAACTGGCGGGTCGTGGCCGCGTTGGCAACGAGATAGCCGTGCAGTTCGTGTAAAAGAGGCTCCACGGCACGCATCAGGCCCCGGGTACTGGTCACTTCCCAAGGCAGATCGATTTCGCCATCGAAGCGGCGCGGCAGTTCGAAGGCCGGGCGCAAATCCACGACCTGCCCGAAAAGACGATCGAGCATTTGCACCAGCGTGGGCGACAGACGCCTGGCCAGGCCCGCCCGCGGCAAGCGCCGGCAATCGCCGATCTGGCGGACACCGAGCTGTTCGAGCGCCTGGGACATGGCCGGTTCGAGGCGTAAGGCGGCCAGCGGCAAGCGGGCGAGTCCAGGCACGAGCTGGTGCAGCTCCTGCAAGACCGTGCGCGGCTCGCTACGGGCCAAAGCCGCTGCCGCCAGCGGCGTCGGGGCCACGGCATAATCAGCCCGATAGCCGAGCTCACGCATGCCCTGACGCAGGCGTAGCAATAAACCCTGCAAGCCGCCGAACAGGCGAAGACTGCCCTTGATCTCGAGCACCAGGCCGTCCGGCGGGACGGCGCTGACTATGGCGGTGAACTGTACCGCCCACAGGCAAAGCTGTTGCAGCGCCTGCTGTTCGGCGTGCATATCGCGCTCGATGACGATCAGCTCGCCCAGGGCATGCGCAGCGGCCAGCGGCATACCGGCGCGAATACCGCACGCCGCGGCGCGCGGATTGGTGAGCAGAATCCGGCCGCGGGGATTCCCGCCATCGACCAGGACACAGGCCCGCGCGGTATCGACCCCACGGGTGAGCACCTCCAGAGGCAGCTGCGGCAGGTGCAGGTGCAGCCAGAGTCGACCGCCATCCTGGCGCGGCCCGCAGCGTGCTGCTACCGCTGCCTGCGGGCTGCTGACATCGCGCAGCGGCGCGGCGGGGCGTCCCCGCGAAGATGGTGGCCTGATCAACGTCGCCATGAATTCATACTCCCTGGCAGCCTGTCGGACTCAGGCCGCATCTACTGCGGCGGTGGGATAGCGGTCCATATCGGCGCGCATTCTCGTTAAATAGCCCCACTATTCGCCTCCAATGCGCGCCAATCTGACCTCGCTCTCCCACTCGCCTCGTCACGATGCCCTAAGTCCGACAGGCTGCTGGCAGCCTGTCGTCGCCCGGTTGCGGCGCTGCATCGAGCTTCAAGCGACAACGTCGGCCAGCGCGCCCCCCTCGCGCCTTGAGCAGCGTGATTTCGATCGGTGCGGGGCGGCCAGTCTCGATCTCGTTGGCCACAGCCTCCAGGGTAAGCCGCAGCAGCGCCGGCGAAGCCTGTTCGAGCGTATCGACAGGGCGAAAGGCTACGCCCCAGGTTCTCCCCGCCTCCGCGGCGAGCTGCAGACGACGCAGATGCAGTGACGGGACGTGGCCGAACCAGGCCAAGGCAGCGCCGCAGGCGGTGAAGCGCAAAGCCTGCTCATAGACCCACAGCATCTCATCCCGGGCCGCCCCCGGCTGCGCCGGCAGATCGACGACCAGCAGGCGAGCCAGATCGAGGCCTTGCGCGCTGAGTGCCGGTGCGTGGGGCTGGTAGGGCGGATTGATCCAAACGATCCAGTGGCCCTGCCGGCTCAGCGCCGCCAGGGCCGGCAGCACCAACTGCAAGGCCCCGATACCGGTTGCCGCCGCGTGGATTTCCGTCAGGCCGGTCTGTGGCCAGCCCTGCCCGGGCAGGATCGCGTCGAGAGCGGCGAAACCGGTCGCCTGCGTGGTGCCCGGCGGCAGCTCTCCACCGCGCCAGATCCGGGCATGCCGCATCAACTCGTCGAGACTCATGCCGCGTGCGTGCGCAGGACGCCGACGCCAAGTCCCTCAATGACGAGTTCATGGCTGCCGGGCAGGATTTCCAGAGGATCGAAAGCCGGATTCTCCGGCAACAGCTGTACCCGGTTGCCGCGCTGCCGGAACCGCTTGACGGTCACCTCGTCATCGAGCCGGGCGACGACGATCTGACCATTGCTGGCCACCCGCGTCGCATGCACGGCCAGTAGATCGCCATCCAGGATCCCGGCACCCCGCATGCTCATGCCGGCCACACGCAGCAGATAATCGGCCCGTGGCCGGAACACACCCGGATCGACGCGTTGATACTCTTCGATGTGTTCGACAGCGAGCAGCGGTTGACCGGCCGCGACCCGCCCGATGACGGGCAAGCCCGGCGTGTGCAAAGCCTCGTCGTCGGCTAAACGGATGCCGCGTGAGGCACCGGGCAGGAGTTCGATGGCCCCTTTGCGGGCCAGCGCCCGCAGGTGTTCCTCGGCCGCGTTGGCGGAACGGAAACCGAAGGCCTGTGCGATTTCGCTGCGCGTCGGAGGCATACCGGTGCGCCGGATGGTGGCGCGGATCAAGGCAAGGATTTCAGCTTGTCGTTTGGTCAGACCGGTAACCATGAGCATGATCTGTATAAATGAACAGCTGTCAGTATATACAGATAGCGGGTCGTATCAACCCTCGCAAACCTCGTCGTCCCGGACAGCCGTATCGGATCTGCCGACCCGCCCTGAGTACGGCTATACTGCGCCACTTTCGCGGCGTCTCGCGAGACTCCCCGCGGGTTCGTCATGCGGCCGTCCATGCCGGCGGCCCCGCAGCGCCTGCGCGCCGCCGACAAATCCATAAAAAGGCCCAGACCGACGATGAGCACGCCCTCTACCCCCATCCCCTGCACACTTCTCCCCGGCGACGGTATCGGGCAGGAGATCACTGCCGCCACGCTGGCCGTAATCGACGCTCTCGAGGTACCGTTCGAGTGGCATGAGTTCACCGCCGGCGCAACCGCCGCCGACCAGGGCGATGACCCGCTGCCCGCTGCCGTACTCGACGACATCCGTCAGACCCGCCTCGCCCTCAAGGGGCCCCTGGCGACCCCGGTCGGTTCGGGCTATCGCTCGGTCAACGTGCGTTTGCGTGAAGCCTTCAAGCTCTACGCCAATGTCCGGCCCGGCCGATCGCTGCTGCCCGACGGTAAGTTTCCCGACGTCGACCTGGTCCTGATCCGGGAGAACATCGGCGGTTTCTACGTCGGTGTCGAACATTTCATCGCCATCGGCGACGACCCCCATGCCGTGGCCGAAGCGACCGGCATTCTCACCCGCGAGACCTGCCGCAACATCGCTCTGTTCGCCTTTGATTACGCCGTCAAACACGGGCGCCGCAAAGTCACCGTGGTGCACAAGGCCAACATCCTCAAGTCGCTCACCGGTCTGTTTCTGGAAACCGTCCAGGACGTCGCCCTGGCTTATGCGGACCAAGTCGTGCTCGAGGACCGCATCGTCGACAACTGTGCCATGCAGCTCGTGCTCAACCCCGCACAGTTCGACATCATCCTCACCACCAACATGTTCGGCGACATTCTCTCCGACGAAGTTGCCGGCCTCATCGGCGGCCTGGGTCTGGCGCCGAGCGCGAACATCGGCCGCGATGCCGCCATCTTCGAAGCCGTGCATGGCTCGGCCCCGGACATCGCAGGACAGGACAAAGCCAATCCGACCGCCCTCATGCTGTCAGCAGCGATGATGCTCGAACACTGTGGCCAGATCGAGGCCGGCGGCCGCATGCGCGCGGCAATCATCGCCACCCTGGCCGAGCCGGCCACGCGCACAGGCGATCTCGGGGGGACGCTCGGCACCCGCGCGTTCGCCGACGCGGTCATCGCCAGGCTCTGAATCACCCGCAGCCGCAGCAGCACCCCGATCGCATGGCGAACAAGGCGCGCGGCCTCGACCGCATCATCAAGGCTTTCGGCTATTCCATGCAGGGACTGCGCGCCGGCTGGCACCATGAGGCGGCATTCCGTCAGGAAGTCCTGCTGGTGGGCGTGTTGTTTCCCTGCGTGTTCTGGGTCGGACGCAGTCCGCTCGATTACGCCATTCTGATCGCCTCACTGCTGTTCGTGCTCATCAGTGAATTGTTCAACTCGGCCATCGAGGCACTCGCCGATCGCATCGGCCCGGAGCATCACGAACTCTCAGGACGGGCCAAGGACCTCGGTTCCGCCGCGGTATTCCTGGCCCTTGTCCTGCTCGCCGTGATCTGGGCGGCTTACGCCTGGTTGCGCTTCTCCACTTGATGAGAGGCCTGCCGCAGGTCCGTGCTACCTGCTGCCAAGGACGCGCGCCAATTCCTTGCTGGTAGCCTGCAGGCGCTCGACCAGTATCTCCTGGAAGACGCGATTGAGGCGTACCTGCGTCGGCAGCGAGGCCCATTGCTTGAAATCTCCTTCGATCCGCACGATGGTGACGTCACGATTGGCCTGCACGCTCGCCGTGCGCCCGACGTCAGACAGATATTCCATCTCTCCAAAGCACTCCCCGGACTCCAGATCCCGAATGCGCGTGCCATTGATGCTGACCGCCACAGCCCCATCGACGACGACATAGAAGGCCCGCTCGCGCGACCCTTCGGCGAAGATCGTCTCGCCGGCGGCATACTCGCGCCAGTCCGTCACGCGCGAGACTTCCTTGAGTTCGTTGTTGGAAAACGATTTGAAGAAGGCCAATTCCTTCATCCGGGCCATTTTCTGCTCGTCGCTCAGCATGAGCGGTGAGCGCTCGATCTGCTCGATGAGCTTGTCGAGATCGGTGACGATGTCGTGGCCGGTCTTGTAGCGGGCCGCGAGATCCTTTGCCAGCATTTTCCGTACGACACGCCATACCGGCTCGCTCACCTCAGCGCGAAGCTCGGTCAACGGCGTCGGTTCGTCGTTCACCACTTTCTGGATCAGACTGGACAGGCCCTTGGCGGCAAAAGGCGGCGTGCCCGCCAGCATTTCGTAGAACACCGAGCCTAGCGAGAAGAGATCCGACGGTGGCGTGAGCTCCATGTCCTGGGCCTGCTCCGGCGACATATACAGCGGCGAGCCGAACCAGCCGACGATCTGCGTCTGGTCGACACCCATACGGCGGGCGATGCCGAAATCACCGAGCTTGGCCATCCCGTTCTCGGTCAGCATGATGTTGGCCGGCTTGATATCCCGGTGCAGCACGCCCATGGAATGGGCATAGTCGAGGGCATCCGCGGCCTGCCGGATGAGTTCACAGACGCGTTTGACCGGGAGCAGCGTCTCCGGCATGCAGTAGCTTCGCAGCGTGTCACCGCCGGCAATGAACTCCATCACCATGTAAGGGAGTCCCTGTTCCTCGCCGGCCTCGTAGACCTTGAGGATATTGGGATGGTCGAGACGCCCGGCAGAACGCGCCTCGTTGACGAACATGCGTTTGGCCATACTGCCGGATTCTTCATCCGCATCGGCGTTCGTCGCGACCTTGATCGCGACGAAACGATCGACGTAGGCATCATGCCCCTTGTAGACCACCCCCATCGAGCCTTTGCCGAGAACGTCGATGACTTCGTATTTACCGATCTTGTCCGGCTTGGTGTCTCTCAGGCTCATGCCCCGGCACCGACGAGCCGTACGCGCTCGGTTTGATCGTGCAGGAAATCGATCCCTATCTCACGCATGGTGTCGCCGAGATCGACGCCCGGCGTCTGCTTGGCAACGGTCTTCTTGCCCATGAAATGAACCAGTTCGTTGATCGATTTCGCCATCGCGAAATCCTTGGGACTGCGGCTCGCATCGGCCACGAATCCGCTGCGGATGGTGACGTAATCGATCGCTATGGTCTTGATGTAGTCGTAATTGGCATGCCCGCTGCCGAACTCATCGAGCACGAAGCGGCAGCCAAACTCCTTGAGCGTGCCGATCAGGTCACCGACGCCGATGACGTTATCGACGACATCATGATCGGCCAGGCCGAAACAGATGCGGCCAGGCGGTACGGGCGTTTCCATGAATTCGGTCATGATGAGATTGGGCAATTCATCGTTGCGTACCGATGCCGCCGACAGCGGGATGATGACAAGCGCGTACTCCTCCAACGCACTCTCATTGTCCTGCAACCACTTCAGCGTCTGCCGAAACACCCACAGGTCGATATCGTGAGCATTACTCGCGCGCGCCAGGGCCGGCGCAAAAACGTGCGGAGGAATGAGCTTGCCGTTGCGATCGGTCGCACTTACCGCGATGTGCAGCGCGGGGCGCAGCGCGCCATCGGCCAGACTGCTGACGTGCTGACCGGCGAGTACCAGGCAATTGTGCTCGAGCGTCTGCTCGACGTAGGCCACGAGTTGTTCGAGTCGCCGTCGATCGACGTTCTCGGCGCCGGCGACGTAAATCGAGCCGTCGCCCATCTCGCGCGCTGTTTCGCACGCTTCGCGCGCGGCCTGGAGCAGGCCTTCCGCCTGGATCAGACCATCTTCGCTGCCGCTCAAGCCAATGACGAAATTCGCGCCGACCCGACCAGCGACGGTCGCCTCGTCGGGGTCGCGGACCTGCTCCACCGTGGCATTGGGATCGGGGGCCGCAGCGGTAGCCGTCTCGGCGGTGGACGGCGCCTCACAAGAAACCGATACCGCCCGCAGCGACTCGACGGCTGCCTGCAAACGCTTGTAGGAGCCCTGAATGCCGCCCGCCGGCCAGTACACGCCGAGGGTCGCGCCGCCCAGCCGCCCGAAGACGACACCTTTGTCGCGGATGAGCTGGCTCAATTCCGCCGCGAAGGCGGCGAGCAATGCATCACCAACCGCATCGCCGTGGTCGTCGTTGATCTCGCGCAGATTATCGATGTCGATCAGGCATACCGCGACGTGACGTGTGCTCTCCGGCTCGACGTCCGACAGGACGGCATCGATTTCCTCGACGAAGAATCGACGCTGCAGGAAGCCTGTCAGCGGATCCCGCGTAGCCTGGTCTTCGACCTGGCGATGGAAGCGATCCACGACCCCGAACATCGCCCGTTCCAACGCGCTGCCGGCCTGATCATCGAGTGGCCGCAGAATACCGCGACGGAGATACATCGCGACCTGTTGCTGAGTCAGCGTGCTCGCCTTGCTGCCCTGATCGTCGGCGAACACGAACAGATTGCCGCGCGCCTCCTTCCAGACCAATGTGGCCGCGACCGGGTTGGCACTGGTCGCATTCATCAGCATGCGCGCTCCCACTTCCAGCTTGCGCGAGCGCTCCAGCCACTTGTTCCATTCCTCTGGCAGGTCGGAACGTTCAGCATTGCCATCGGTCGTCTCCAGGGACTGTCCGCGGCGTGCCTCGAGCACGCGCTGCTGCTCCTCACACGCATGCACGACGTCGTGCACTCTGGTCTGATACTCGCTCTCCTGCTCATCGAGGATCTGGTCGAGTTCATCGAGAACATCGTCGAACAGACCGACATCCTCGCGAAATTCGCGATTGGCTTCGCTGACCAGTTCGCCCACCCGCGCGTGACGCTGCTGCTGCCCCTCGCTCTTGCCGTCGCGCAGGCGAGCGATCCGATCGACCACCAGACGCACGGGATGATCGGCTCGCTCGAAAAAGCCTTCATCGATCAGCGCTGCGCGATGAACGACGGGCTGCAACCGGGTGAGATGGTCCTTGGCACTTTTTGCGACCAGTGCGTCCTCGAGCAGAGCGCCGAACAGACCGGCCACCACTTCAAGCGCATCGGTCGCCTGCCGGTCGAGGCCGAGCCGCGGCTCACCCTCTCCCATCAACGCACGGGTGATACGTTCCTCGAGAGCCTCGACGCCCAGGCGTTCACCCCTACCATCGGCGAACTCGCGTTGCAGTGCCGCCAATCCGGACACGATCTGCGTCATCGAATACGCGGCCGGCGTCGCTTCGCCTGCCGCGACAGGCGCCGCCGGGGCGAGTTGCCGGCGCAGGGACAACTGCGCCTGGGCGGTCGAATAGGCGCGTTCGAGCGTCGGCATGGCATGGCGGATGGGGGCGCCCGTCCAGCCGCCGGAGACGGCCGCCCAGTCACCGCTGGCAGCGAGATCCGCGGCGGGTTGTTCCCCGGCCCCGCCTGGCAAGGTCGGTGCCGCCGCCTGCACGCCGCCCTGCCCTGGCAGCGTGGGAGGGGCAGCCCGGACGCCGCCTCGAGCGGGTAACGTGGGCGGAGCCGCCTGCACGCCGCCGTGGACCGGTAGCGACGGTGGGGCCGCCTGGACGCCCCGATGGACGGGCATCGACGGCGCCGCCGCGCGTACATGACCTCCTGGTCCCGGCGGGGCTCCGCCGGCGGCCGCGCTCCGTTCTGACGGCGCGGCGTTCTGCGGTCCCGGGGGCGGCTCAAACCGCGACTGACCGTCCGCTGGCGGTGGGGCCGTGGGTGCGCCAGCTGCGCCGCGCCCCTGATAGCTTTCCGGCCCCGGCATCGATTCGGCGAGGTTCTCTTCCTGCGGCGGCGAAAATTGTGCTGCGGTATCGGCCAGATCATCCGCCACCGGGGCGTCGAAATCCTTGTCCTCCGATGGCGGCCGCTTGAGCTGCGGTTTGTCCTTTTCGATCACGGGCAGCACACCATGCTCGATGAGCAGGGCATTCGCCGCCTGGTAGAACGCACCCAGCTCGTTCGACATCACTTCGCGCAATACGCGATAGACGATTACCGTGACCCAGCGATCGGACTGCAGGCCTTTGAGTGACTCGGCGACGGCATTGCACAACACACTCGGGCCGATAGGATTGTTACTCGCACCTACGTCGCGGTTGGCAAGGTGGGAAATGCGGCGGCCGAGTTGGAACAGTGCCTCACTGAACTCGGGCTCGAGTTCGGAGACCAGCTCGGAGATCGCGAGAAACTCTTCGAATTCGTCCTTTTCGACCAGAGACAGGTCAGACAGGCCGATCGACGACGGATCCTTGGGCGCTGATTCGAGCGGATTGCCCAGTATCGCTACACCATGTTCGATCTTCGGGACGACTTCGTCGAGAATCCGCTTGTGACGCCCGCGCATTTCACGCTGGCCATCCAGCAAGCGATTCTGGGCGACGTTGTTATCGGCATCCCGCGCAGCGAGAAAAAGCGCATCATCGGCTTTCTGGATAAAACGCTTGGCAATCCGTGAAACATGTTCGACGGCCAGCGCTTGTAATGGCTTCTTTACCCTTGCGAATGCCTCGGCCGCGGCGGGTTCGGCAAGGGTGGCGGCCGCACGCGACGAATCTGTTTCCGGCATACCCGTCGGCGCCGCGAGCTGACCGAGCAGCTGCAGCGCCTGGTCATCGGCATCGCGGAACGCGACACCGATACCGGTGGCGATCGCCCGCGCAATAATCAGCTGGATCTGGTAATCCTGTTTGACGCCGCCGACCATGAGGGCGAAGTAAAGGGTCGCGGGCATCTCGGGCGCCGCACTCGCATAGGTCGCGGCGTCGGCGCTGATGAACATGCCGCCGTAGCAGAAGTCCCGCACCGTGCACGGCACCGGCGCGCCATTCCCGATCGCGATATAGCCGTCTAGATTGATCGGCACGCGGGCGTAGCGCCGCTGTTCGGCGCCGCCGGATTGGCCCTGACCTGCACTCATTTCGATTAAGGGATACCGCTAAGAAAGCTCTGGAAAAGTGGCTGCGCTGCCCGCTGGCGGCGTTGCGTGGTCTTCTCCGGTGCTCATTTATAAAGCATAAACTGCGCTCCTCGAAGACCGCGCGTCTTGCCTCCGGGCATGCCTGAACACGCCCTCGCCGGCCTCGTGCCGTCGACGCTGCCGCGGCGCAACAGCCCTCCTCGACGCGCAGCCTCGGGCGTGGAGGATGGCTTGCACCAATTGTAACACCGGCTCTGGCCCTGCTGCTGACCGTCGCCCATGATGCATCGTCAACGGCGCATTCGCCATCGCCCGCATCACCGACCGCAGCCAATCCGGGAATTGTGCACAACTCTCGCTGCAAATCATTATAATCGCGGCCCCGATTCGACGGCGCGGAACAAGCGTTTTACCACTTCGATGGAATCCAAACCCACTCCAGCGACGGCGAACTTCATTCGCCACTTCATCGAAGCCGATCGTGAACAGGGCAACTTCGACGGGCGGGTCGTGACCCGCTTCCCGCCAGAACCCAACGGCTTTCTCCACATCGGCCACGCCAAGTCCATCTGCCTCAATTTCGGCACTGCGCTGGAGTATGGCGGATGCTGTAACCTGCGCTTCGACGACACCAACCCCGAGACCGAGGACGAGCGCTACACCCGCGCCATCGAAGAGGACGTGGCGTGGCTCGGTTTCGACTGGGGCGGCCGCGCCTACCACGCTTCGGATTATTTCGATCAACTGTACGATTTTGCCTGCGATCTGATTCGCGCCGGCAAGGCCTATGTCGACAGCCTGTCCGCTGACGAGATTCGCGAACTGCGCGGCACGCTCAAAGCGCCCGGTACCGACAGCCCGTATCGTGAGCGGGACGTCGAAACCAATCTCGATTTGTTCCGCCGCATGCGCAACGGCGAGTTCGCTGAGGGGCAACACGTGTTGCGTGCACGCATCGATATGGCCTCGCCGAATATCAACCTGCGCGATCCCACGCTTTATCGCATTCGCAAAGCACCGCATCACCGCACTGGCGATCGGTGGGCCATCTACCCCATGTACGATTACACGCACTGCATCTGCGATGCCCTCGAGGGCATCACGCATTCGCTGTGCACGCTGGAATTCGAAGATCATCGAGCGCTCTACGACTGGGTCCTCGACAATCTCGACGTTCCCTGTCATCCGCGGCAAATCGAATTCGCGCGCCTCGAACTCGATTTCACGCTGACCAGCAAGCGCAAGCTGCTCGCGCTCGTTCAGGAAAGACGCGTCAGCGACTGGGACGATCCGAGGATGCCCACACTGCGCGGCATGCGCCGGCGCGGCTATCCGCCGGCGGCTATCCGCGAATTCTGCGAGCGTATCGGGGTCACGAAAAAGCAGACGGTGATCGATTTCGGTGTGCTCGAGGGCTGTGTTCGAGACGAACTCGACCGCAGTGCACCCCGCGCCATGGCGGTGCTCAATCCCTTGAAGGTAGTCATCGAAAACCTGCCGCCCGACCACCGCGAATGGCTGGAGGCACCCAATCATCCCAAGGATCCCGACTACGGCACTCGCCGCATCCCGTTCGAGCGGGAAATCCTGATTGAACGCGACGACTTCATGGCCGAGCCCTCGAAGAAGTTTCATCGCCTGGCGCCTGGGCGCGAAGTGCGCCTACGCTATGCCTACGTCATACGCTGCGAGGAGGTCGTCCATAATGCAGATGGCGACATCGTCGAGCTGCGTTGTACTTACGATCCAGCGACGGCAGGCGGACAAACCGGCGACGGGCGCAAAATCAAAGGCATCATCCATTGGGTACCGGCGCAGAGTGCCATTGCTCTCGAAGTGCGCTTGTTCGATCGTCTGTTCGATGTCCCCAACCCCGCAGGCGCAGAAAATTTCCGCGACCATCTGAATCCCGAATCACTGCAGATCCTGGAGCACGCTCGCGGCGAGCCGGCGCTCGCCGAACTTGGTGCGACCACGTTTCAATTCGAGCGCCTCGGCTATTTCTGCCGTGACCGCGTCGACGACCGGCCCGCGCTCCCCGTGTTCAACCGAACCGCGACGCTACGCGACACCTGGGCCAAGATCCGCGCCGCCGGCGACTAAGGGCCCGCCGCAAAATAACTGAACTATCTGGAACGCCGATCCATCCCGTCTGGCAGCGTTGCTCGTCAGTTGAATAGAACCACTATTCGCCCTTCTCGCGCCTTGCCAGCCGGGCGCCTCAACGCCCCATACAGCCGAGTTATTCTGGGACGGACCCTAACCCGGACTATTTCAACGGCAGACTCCACACCCCGTCCCAGTCAGCAGGCGGCTCGTGATCGCGATAATGCAGCGCCCGACCGCGTAACTGCCAGCTCGGGCGATCGCCGGCATCGATTTCCAGGGCACGCTCGAACCAGCCGATCGCCCTGCCCCACGAACGCGAGCGATAGTGCCGCAGACCTTCCGCGAAGGCCTGCAGCAAGCGCTGCTCCGCTGGCGTCGTCTGCTCGTCGTTGAATCCCCGCACCTCGAACACGGCGAGCGGCCCGGCACGGCCTTGGATGCGGATCGCGTCGAGCTCGCGCATCCGATAAGAGCCGAGCAACGCTTCTCGGGTGCTGTCGCTGATGAGTATTCGCGTACCGAGCTGCTTGTTGGCCGACTCGAGGCGCGCTGCGGTGTTCACGCCATCCCCGATGACGGTGTAATCCATGCGCCGCGCCGAACCGATGTTGCCCGCCACGACGTCGCCGGTGCTGATCCCGATGCGCGTCTCGAAGCGGGGCTGGCCGGCGGCGCGCCGCCGCGCGTTGAACGTCGCGAGCAGTTGCTGCATGCGGATGGCGACGCGCACGGCATTATCGGCATCTTCCGTACCCGGGAAGGGCGTGCCGAACACAGCCATGATGGCGTCACCGATGTACTTGTCGAGGATACCGTTGTATTCGAATACGACTTCGACCATCTCGGTAAAATACTCGTTCAATAGCGATACCGTCGCCTGCGCGCCGAGCTGTTCTGCGATAGTCGTAAAACCGTGGATATCGGAAAACAGCACCGTGGCCGGCTGCGAGCGCCCGCCGAGCACCGATTCCCCCTCTGCCAGCACCTGCTCGGCAACCTTGGCCGTCATATAGCGAGCCATGGTTGCGCGTACGCGCTTGTCCTCGGTGATATCCTCCATGATGACCGTGCATCCCAGCACGTGCTCGTCACTATCGACCAGCGGTGTCGCGGTGAAGTTGACCGAGACGGCTTCGAGGTCGCGACGGATCAGACTCGCATCCAGCACCGATTCTGACACCTGCTGCTCCAGCACCTTGCGTACTGAGTCGAGGATCCAACTGTTGGCCTGGCCAAAGACCTTGTAGGCCGGTGCACCGAGGATTTCCTCGGATTTCACGCGTAGCAGACGCGATGCAGGCTCGTTGAGCTTGACGACGTTGTAACCCGTATCGAGGGTGATCACACCGTCGGACAGCGAACGCAGGACGTTCTCGCTGTAGTTGCGTTCATCGAGCACTTCGCGAAACAGGCGCGCATTGTCGAGAGCGATCGCGCTCTGCGCCGCAAGCATCTCCAGCCGTTGCTGATCGCGGGCGCGGAACGGACCGCCGCGACGGTTGAGGACCTGTACCACGCCGATCGCCAGGCCGTGCTTGTTCATCACTGGAACGCACAGGATAGAGCGGGTGCGGAAGCCGGTCTTGCGGTCGACTTCGGGATTGAAGCGGGCGTCGGCATAGGCATCGGAAATGTTGACCGATAGCCGCGTCGTAAATACTTCTCCGGCGATGCCGACATGTGAGGGGATGCGAATCTCCCGTTCGTCGAGGCCTTCCGCCACACGCGACCAAAGTTCGTCGGTGAAAGTATCGTGCAGGAACAGGGTGCTGCGTTCGGCATCGAGGAGGTCAGTCGCGATACTGATGATTTTATGCAGCAGCTTGTCGATATTGAGTTCGGACGATACCGCCTGCGTGACTTCCAGAATACGCGCCTCTTCACGCTGCGAGTCGCGCGCCCGCTCGGTCAGGCGCGCGGTCTCGATGACCGTCGCCGTATGCGTCGTGAAGGCCTGCAGCAGCGCGCTGTCCATGCCCGTGAAATCACCGTCCCGCTTGTTGAGCACTTCGGTAACACCAATGATGTCGCCGTTGCGCGCACGCAGCGGCACACAAAGGATGTTGCGCGTGCGATAGCCGGTCTCGGCATCGACCGCACGGTTGAAACGCTCATCCGCATAGGCGTCATGAATGATCGCCGGCGAGCCACTGGTGAAGACCGCACCGGCAATGCCGCTATGAGTCGGGAAGCGCAGTTCTTCCACCAGATCGCCCTGCGCGACGCGCGAGAACAATTCATCGGTTTCCGCATCGAGCAGAAACAGCGAACTGCGCTCGGCGGCAAAGGCGGACGTGATCAACGCCATCAGACGCGTCAGCAAGAGATCGAAAGACAGCGGCTCACGCACTTTGCGCGTCGCTTCGATGAGCGTATCGAGTTGGCGCGCCAGATTGTCGATCTGGCGCATCAGCGCGGCGCGCTCCGCGTCGGGCAAGGTGTTCACCGCAGCTTCCAACACGCGATCCTGGTAGCGGCGTTCGAATAGCTCATGCAGCATCGGCGTACCCATGCCTGTCGGGATTTTCGCTTTTGACATCCGTTGGCCCATGCTCAAGTCCCATTGCTCGACGCTGCCGTAGGGCGAACGCCACGAAGTAAACGGTGCCGGTAAGGGCAAACATGCGCCGAGCCCAGCGCAGAAACCGGTACTCGGCACGGATGTAGCAATCGTTCACCGCTCTGCCACAGTTCGCCACACTCGAGCCGCTTTTCGGACTCGACAGACCATGCTCCAGTGTGAGCCTACGGCTGCGCCGACAAACTGACGGCGGTCAATGCGTGCGCAGAGCTGCTCCGAGTCTGGCCGTCGCCGCCGTCGCCGTCGCTGGCGTCATACGGCAGCGTATGGAAAGATCCGTCGTCGTAGTGCCCGCTCATCCAGCAGGTCACCAGAATCGGACACGGCTCGCGAGTGCTGCCGGGTTCCGCTATTGTCCGCTCTCTACCGAGAAAGCCTAGCGTAAGTCGCCTGATAAGTAGGTGCGCCAGTGCACAATCGCCACCGAGGCAGTCGCGCAGAGCGCTGCCCGCCGCAGGCATCATCCGTGATATCACTCGGCTGCTATTCCGCCGCCGCGGTAATTGCGGCGTGAGTCCGACGGGCTGCTAGACTACGCGCCATGCCCTGGTAGCTCAGCGGATAGAGCAACCGCCTCCTAAGCGGTAGGTCGCAGGTTCGACTCCTGCTCAGGGCACCAGTTCAACCTCCGCCAGCATCCGCCGACATCCGCGAAAACCGTTTTAAGAGCAGGATTTATAGTTACTTTTCGCCCGTTGGCGTCCGCGGACACCCGCTGGCAGCCTGGGGTATATAGGGGTACGATCCGGGGTACGTTCGATGTGACTCCCGATGCGTACCCCAGATATGCCGCTCACTGACACTGCGATCCGCAATGCGAAGGCAAGCTCACGGCCGCGCAAGCTCTCTGACGCCGGCGGGCTCTATCTGCTCGTCACGCCTGCCGGCTCAAAACTCTGGCGTTTCCGTTATCGATTCAACGGCAAGGACTCGACCCTCGCACTCGGCCGATATCCCGATCTGCCGCTTGCCGGCCGTAAGGACAAGAAGACTGGTGAGTGGATCGACGGCGCACGCGATATGCGCGACACCGCAAGGCGGCTCATTGCGCAAGACATCGACCCGACCACCCATCGAAAGATGACGCGTGCAGCTTCCGCTGCCGCTCGTTCCAATTCGCTCGAGGCGATCGCGCGTGAGTGGCACGCCAAACGTTCGATCGAATGGACCAAATCGACCGCGGCCGGGCACCTCGCTCGCCTGGTCAACGACGTGTTCCCCGTACTGGGTAGCCGCCCCATTCATGAGATTGAAGCTCCAGAACTCCTGCGCATCCTTCGTCGCATCGAGAGTCGCGGAGCCCTGGAACTCGCGCAAAGAGTGCGGCAGTCGTTGAGCAAAGTGTTCCGCTACGCTATCGCGACCGGTCGCGCGGTCCGCGATCCCGCGGCTGACTTGCGCGGCGCCATCGCAACACCGAAGACTCGCCACCACGCAGCCGTGACCGATCCCAAGGCTGTCGGCGCCCTGCTGCGAGCGATCGACGGCTACCAGGGCGAGCCCATCACCAGGGCAGCCCTGCGCCTCGCCCCACTCGTCTTCGTCCGTCCTGGCGAGCTCCGACAAGCCGAGTGGCCTGAATTCGACTTGGAAGAAGGCATGTGGCGGATCCCGGCGGCACGTATGAAGATGAAAACCGAACACCTAGTGCCGCTGTCCCGCCAAGCGATCGCTATCCTGCGCGACCTCGAGCCGTTCACCAATCGAGATCGAACGGGTACTGGCCGCCGTTACGTATTCCCGGGAGCCCGCAGCCGAGCGCGCCCCATGAGCGAGAACACGCTGAATGCCGCCCTCCGCAG